>JAOAHO010000028.1 GCA_026415195.1 Bacteroidia bacterium
AGGATATGCAGTGCATAAGATATTCTTTGGCCAATTCCACCCCCGCTTCCCGGCATTCTTTATGTTCCAGGATGCGGTCAGGATGGCGTATCCATTCCTGCTGAATGCCCGTAAATGCTTCTTCAAACCCTTCAGGCAAAATTTCTTTTTTTCCTATCCATGCGGCAAACACGAACGGTAAGCCCGTGGACTTTTGCCATGACTGAACCAGGTCGGTATAGTGTGCAAATCGGGCCGAAGCGCGCAATGCCTTGTCGCCAATCAGCAACACCCCTTCGTCCGGCTTTAATGAATGTAAGGCACTAAGCTCAGATAATGGTTGAAAACTGATTTCCTGCTTCCAAACATGGCGGCATAACCATTTCAACAATAATACGGACGTTCGGCTTTCATTATCCAAAAAAATTTTTTTTAAAGATGACGTCGGCGCATTCGAAAAAACGCCCACACTTTTGACATAGGTTTTTGAACAAATCCCGATGTTTCCAATACGCGACAGCCCCTGCATATCATTCAAAATTACCACGGGGGCAAGGCCCAGATCGGCCCATCCTTCTTTCAGCGCACGGTAACAGTCCGAAGGGGGCAGGGTTTCGAGGGAAAAGCCCGGAAATTGGAATTTATCCAGGGCAAGGCGGAGCGGCAAAGTATTCAGGTATGAAACGATGACGGCTTTCAAATCCGGATGAAAATACCTTATTTTTTTTAAAGTTGTAATTTTAGGCGGTGTTGGACAAGGACAAATACGAACAACGCGGGGTATCCTCTACAAAACAGGAGGTACATGCAGCCATAAAAAATCTTGATAAAGGGCTTTTCCCAAATGCGTTTTGCAAGATACTTCCCGATTACCTGGGGAACGACGAAAAATATGTAACGGTGATGCATGCCGATGGTGCGGGCACCAAGTCGGCTTTGGCGTATGCATGGTGGAAAAAAACAGGCGACTTATCGGTGTGGAAAGGGATTGCACAGGATGCCATCGTCATGAATACCGATGACTTGCTTTGCGTGGGTGCCACGGGCCCGCTGGTGTTTTCCTCATCCATCGGGCGCAATAAAAGAAACATACCGGGCGAAGTAGTATCGGCCCTTATTCAGGGCACGGAGGAGGCGCTCGACGAACTGAGGCCTTACGGGCTGGAGGCCTTTCTGAGCGGGGGTGAAACCGCCGATGTGGGCGACCTGGTCAGGACGGTTATTGTGGATTCCACGGTGGTGTGCCGCATGCCAAGGGCCGAAGTGATAGATGCCTCTGGAATACGTGAAGGCATGGTGGTGGTGGGCTTGTGTTCTTACGGCAAAGCCGCCTATGAAAAAGAATACAACGGCGGCATGGGCAGCAACGGACTAACCGCTGCCCGGCACGACCTGTTTAATAAAAAAGTTGCCGAGGAATTTCCCGAAACTTTCGACCCTGCTTTGGACCCCGATGTGGTGTATTGTGGCAGGCATGATTTGGATGAACCAGTTGAGGTGGCTTATACCGATGAAAGTGGAAAAAAAATCATTGATAAAGTTGCCCTGGCCAAATTGGTGCTTTCGCCAACCAGGACGTATGCTCCGGTGTTGATTCCGTTCATTAAAAAGCATCGCAAAAAAATCGGAGCCATTATTCATTGTACCGGCGGGGGCCAAACCAAAGTGCTGCATTTTTTGCAAAGCAACCTAAGGGTAGTGAAAGACAACCTATTTGAACCTGGGCCTTTGTTTGGTTTATTGGAAAAATTATACCCTGAAAATTCGCCCGAGCCCTACCGCAATTTCAACATGGGGCACCGCATGGAGGCATACCTTCCCCCCGACCTGGCTGATGAGTTAATATCGTGCTCCGAAAAACTTAACGTGGAAGCCCGGGTGGTGGGAAGGGTGGAAAAATCGGTATCCCCACAACTGGTAATTGAAAACAGGGGAAGGGTATTTACGTTCGGCAAATCATGAAAGAACGTTCGATATTGCTGTTCATGGAACGCATGTGGTTGTTTGCATCCGCCTTTTCGGCATGCGTGTGTGCCTACTTCATCATCAAAAAAGATTTTGACAGCGCCCTGTATTTCCTGGCCCTCTTTCTGATTAGCGGTTTGTTTTATGTGTTGCGCAGGGCGCAACGAAAGAAAAAGACATAAAACCGTCCGGAAGTTAATATTACCGGTTGAAGGCGATGTTTTATTGTAGGGTTTTGTTATATCGAATTGACAAAGATTTTGAAAACATTCGAATTACATGAAATTTCATAGATTTGCCCCAAAAATTTCTTATGCAAAGAATAACAATCGCGAAAGGAGATGGCATTGGTCCTGAAATCATGGATGCCACCTTAAAAATTTTATTTGCAGCCGGAGCAAAATTTGAAGTGGATGAGATTGAAGTGGGGGAAAAAGTTTACCTGGCAGGCAACACATCCGGAATTGCCCCCGAATCGTGGGATATCATACGCCGCAACAAAGTATTTTTAAAAGCCCCTATTACAACTCCACAGGGCGGGGGTTATAAAAGCCTCAACGTAACCACGCGTAAATTTTTGGGTCTTTATGCTAACGTGAGACCTTGCATCAGTTTGCATCCTTTTGTGGATACTAAGCATCCACAGATGGACCTGGTGATTATCCGTGAAAATGAAGAAGATCTTTATGCCGGAATAGAACACCAGCAAACCGATGAAGTGGTACAATGCCTTAAGCTTATAAGCAAACCCGGTTGTGAAAAAATTATCCGATATGCCTTTGAATTTGCCCGCTCACAAAACCGCAAAAAGGTGACGTGCTTCACAAAAGACAACATCATGAAGCAAACCGATGGCCTTTTCCACCAGGTGTTTGATGAAATCGGTGCGGAATATCCGGAAATTGAAAAAGAACACTGGATCGTTGACATTGGTGCAGCCAAAATGGCTGACACTCCCGAGGCTTTTGATGTGATTGTAACATTGAACCTTTACGGTGATGTATTGAGTGATGTGGCTGCCCAAATTGCAGGTTCTGTCGGCCTTGCCGGTTCGGCCAATATCGGCGAGGAGTGTGCCATGTTTGAAGCCATCCATGGTTCTGCTCCCCGAAGGGCCGGTCAAGATTTGGCCAACCCTTCCGGATTGCTTCAGGGCGCTGTGATGATGTTGAATCATATAGGCCAAAACGATGTGGCAGAAAAAATTCAAAACGCATGGCTGAAAACCATTGAAGACGGAATACATACGTATGATATTTATAAAGAAGGTGTCAGCAAGAAAAAAGTAGGAACTAAAGATTTTGCTCAGGCCGTTATCAGCAATCTTGGACAAAAACCCTCGGTGCTTAAGCCCGTTCAATATAATTCGGGTAAAGTTATGAACCTGCCTAAATATACCAGAAAACCAGCAAGAAACAAAGAACTGAAAGGCGTGGATTTATTTGTGCACTGGAGGGGTACAAATGCAAACGAAATCGGCGCCATCATGAAAAAACTGGAATTGCCGAATGTGGAATTAACCATGATTACCAACCGCGGTATTAAAGTTTGGCCCGATGGATTTCCCGAAACCTTCTGTACCGATCATTGGAGGTGCCGCTTCAAACCGAAAAAAGGCGCTCAAATTCAAAAGGAAAACATTGTGGAATTGCTTAACAATGCCATTAAAGAAGGCGTGGATGTGGTGAAAACCGAAAATCTTTATGCTTTCGACGGCAAAGATGCTTTCTCTTTGGGGCAAGGGCAGTAAGTTTTTTTCACTCCAATTATTTTTATTTCTGTGTTTAGGCGGAATTTTCCGCCTATTTGTTTTTTTATTACAGATGAATTTTTACTAAAGAAAATTTTCGGCTTTCTGAGGTTGTAAATTTTTTTCTAATAAAAATGGCTAATTTTATTGCGTTGGAGCGTAAATGAATATCCTGCTCGAAAACATTACCAATCCGGCCTTGCTTTTTTTTGCTTTGGGGATTTTATCCGTTTACCTGAAAAGCGACCTTAAAGTTCCTCCGAATTCATCAAAGTTTATTTCTCTTTATCTGATGTTTGCCATTGGCTTCAAGGGAGGTCAGGAATTGGCGCACGAGGAGATCAATGCAGAAATCGTGATTACGATTTTGTTGGCCATTGTGATGTCGTTGATTATTCCGGTATATACATTCTACATTTTAAAGCAAAAATTTAATGTATTTGATGCCGGTGCCATAGCCTGTTCCTATGGTTCCGTAAGTGCCGTTACGTTTGTGACGGCCGTAACGTATTTGGAGGCACACCAATATCTTTTTCACGGACACATGGTGGCCATCATGGCCCTGATGGAATCGCCTCCCATTATGATGGGGCTTTTATTGATACACCTGCATCAAAAACACGATATGTTCAGCAACGCTTCGAAGGGAAAACTGCTGGTGCATTCGTTTACCAACGCCAGCGTATTCCTGATATTGGGCAGCATGCTCATCGGGTATATTGCCGACACCAAGCAGGCCGAGGGCATCAAGCCCTTCACCAACGACCTTTTCAAGGGTTTTTTGGCAATTTTTTTGTTGGATATGGGCATTACCAGCGGTAAAAATTTAAAAACTTTTTTTTCCTACGGATGGTTTCCGGTGGCATTTGCCGTGTTGGTGCCGTTACTAAACGGTTTTTTGGGTGCAATGTCCATTGCGGCAGTTACGTCTGATATTTCGAACCGGTTTTTGTTTTCGGTTTTGTGTGCCAGTGCTTCTTATATTGCCGTTCCTGCTGCTATCCGGATGTCTATACCGCAGGCCAATGCCGGTTTGGTGTTGCCCATGGCCCTGGCGTTCACTTTTCCCGTGAACATCACCCTGGGGATGCCAGTTTACTTAAAGTTTGCGGAATTGTTTTAAAAAGAAGATTTCTGTTCCAGAATTTCCCAGGTGTAATCGCTCAGGAGCTTGACGGTTGCTATAAATTCCAAGTTTTCGGGGACTTTTTTACCCCACTCCTCAGGGCCGATCATCATCATCTTGTATTTATTTTCTTTGTTATGATAATACAAGTGATAAGAATGTCCCACAAAGGGTTCAAAAGGTATATCGGCCATGTAAATTTTTTCGCTGATTTGCATTCGTTGGGTAATTTCCAGGGCTTGTTGCTGAAGAAGTTCGGCCTGCTTTCGGATTTGCTCCAGTTGCTTTTGGGTTTGGTCGCGCATGGCCGTAAGGGCGCGGCTTTTGATTTTCCCTTCGTCTTCCGGGCGAATGACGGCACTACCCACATGGTGTGGGAAAGCCAACAAACCGGGATTTTCGGCTACTTTATCTTTGTCGATAGGATTAACGAACTCCGTGGGATCTTTTTTCTTTTGAGAATCTTCGTGCATCAAAGGTTTAGTTTTTTTCGGATTTCAGCCGGCAGGGCGTCTTTATGCAACATAATGCTGGTGGTTTTCATCAGCACGTATTCTTCAGAAGCATAAAAATACCCCTCGCAGTTATTGTGTTTTCCTCCCCAACTGTTTTTAACAACATAATAGAAATTTTTGTTTTGATCGACAGCCGTTCCGATGATGTGCATGCCATGGTCGTCCTGGGTGGTGTAATTATCGAATTCCTTTTGGCGTTCCTGCGGACTGACGGGCTTTTGAGGAACGGGTTTTTTGATTAGTTCATCCGGCGGGAGCGGATTCTGAGGCCAAAGTGCAAGGCCATGTTTGTAAAGGAATGTTTTTTCACTCACATCGGCGGCCCAGGCAAAAGTGAAGTTATTTTCAATGGCCAGTCGCATGGTTTTCCGGAAATCGTCCAAGCTTAAATTGTATGCCCTTGCCCACAGCCAGTTATCGGGCACTTCCAATACGAAAGACGTATTAGCCGGGTGGTGCGTGAAGGAAGTTAGCAATACATAATTCTCGGGCTTAATACCCAAATATTCTGCAAATTGTTTGGGGGTAAATCGTTTTCCTTCAAATTCAAATGATTCGGGAACCTTCCCCAAATAGAGGTCGCACAATTGTTCGACAGCTTTAATATAGAAGTCAAAAGGAATGGGCCCCTCTGATTCTGCCACAGGCTTTAAGAGATGCTGGATAGCGGCTTCAAGTTCACGGTGGCTTTTCAGAAAAACAGAATCGGTGAAGCCCGGATAGGCACTTTCCGGAACAATGCCGTATTTTTTTATAACTTCCAGAACATCTGGGAATCCGCCTCCTTCTGCCAGATTGGTTTTTCCATGCATGCGAAGATAGTTTGCGGCTTTCATTGGATAGGTGTGGCGCACAATAAACATTTTGCTCAGCCGTATATTTTTGGCTTTGCCCGTACGCATGATTTCGCTTTCCAAAAACGACAATCCGGAGAACGACCAACAGGTGTTGGTTCGGCGTTGGTCTTCCGGAGGCAAAGCGTCCAGCCATTTCAGGATAGTGAACTCATATCCGGTGCCCTCGGGCTTAAACGTTTTGTTTTGGGCTGGAGCCGAGAAAACTAAAAAAACAATAATAAAAAATACTTTTTTCATGACTAAGATTTTTGGAGTGCAAAATACAGGTCAGTAAAGATATACAGTAAATAGTAAACTCCGACAATGACAGACGTTTCGCTGTTTTCGGGGAGGTAAAAAAAGTTATAGTAAACAAACAGCCCAGCCGCACCAAGCAGCCGCACGACGGATTTATAGAGGATGGGCCAAACAGGTTGTTTGAAGATGTAGGGCAGCCATGACGTCAGAAGAAATATGATGGCCATCCATGTTCCCAATTCAATCCATAGGAAAAAATTTTTTTGAGGACGAAGAAAATGTGCCCCCAGTGTAACCATGCCAGATAAAACTAAAAAGAAAAATACGTTTTTTAAAAAAGGGAGAACATGCATCATGATTTGGAACCAAGGCCGCGAAACATCAGGTAAAAGGACGCGGCGATTCCGCATAAGCATCCGAATAAAGTAAACCATGGGGTTTGGACAGAAAATTTTTTATCCAGCCATTGACCCAAAAAAGCAAACAGGGCAATGATGATTCCCATTTGAATGGCCATGCCGCTGTATCGGGCCAACATTCTCCGTGAAGCGCCATCATTTTCATCAGCGGGCTTCATGGAATTTTTTATCGTCGGTAAAAGCCTCCTGCAGATTTTTCAATTTTGCCCCCATACGGCAAGTGCCGTTAAAGATCGCACCGCTGTCCACCACCAGCTTATCGCAATCCAGATCGCCTTCAATCTTACAGCCGTTTTTCATATGCAGGATTTGCCTGATTTTCATGTCGCCTTTAATTTCTCCCGAAATATCGGCAAATTCCGACTCCACGTTTCCGAAAATAACACCCTCGGGGCCCACTACCAGCCTACCGCTTACTTTTAAATTTCCTTCCAGTTTTCCGTCGAGCCGGAAATCGCCCTGTATGTGAACGTCTCCGTTCACTACAGTGCCTTTCCCCAGGAGGTTAACCGAATCGATGCCTTTATGTTGGTTTTTGTTGAACATCAGAGGCTAAGATAATTATTTTTTTTCAATAGAAAAAACATCAGGATTCCGGGATGTATTTAATTCCGCTGCGCCCCAGGTTTTTATTGATTTCAATGCGTTCTTTTTCCAGTACCCTGATTTTATGTAAGAGTATCGTGGCTTCGTTTTCGTCTAGATTTTCGTTTTTAAGTTCATTTTTCAAAGATGCAATGATTTGTGAAATAATTTTTTCTTTCAGCGATTGAAGTGATTTTTTTAGGGCTTTTACGCTAAGCGATAATTCATCGGCAATATGAATGTTGAATTTTTTCCAGTTTTCGCTTACTTCATGATTCTTTATTACATGATTTGTAATAAAACCGCGCACATCATCATCGGGAAAGTTCATAAAATACTCTAAGCCCGTAAAACCTTTTTCCGTAAGATTATTATAATAGAGTGAAAATATTTTCATGTGCAAAGGGTCGTTGAACATCAGTTGCTCTATGCTCATGTATTCCAGCACAAATTCTGCCAGGGTCATCTGTTTGGTTTGGGTTTGGCCGGTCAGGGGGTCTGTAAATTCCTCTTCCATCACCATGTTTCCGTAAAGAAGCAGCAACCGGAGAATCTCGGACTCATCTGCATGGCTGACGGGCAAGATTTCAATCGGATGTTTTTGGTTATCATAATTCGGAGCAATTTCGGGTAATACAGAAGGACTTTGTTCTTTGATGATTTTGGATTTAATCCATTCTTTACGCAGTCGGGTAACTTCGGTTTGTATTACTTCTTCGCCAATGCCGAGTTTCTTGGAAAGTTCCTGAATGTAAAGGGTCCTTCGGATGTCGTTGGGGATTAGGGCTATCCATGAAGCCATTTTACCGATGAATGATGACCTCTCGATGGGACCGCGCATGAGAAAGTCCTTATTTTCATAAACATAATACTCCAAAAAATCATGGGTGTTTTGTACAATGTGTCTCAGGAGAGCTTCACGACCAAACGCTTTGGCGAAAGAGTCCGGATCATGGTTATCCGGAAAGCTGACGCGATACACCATCAGGCCTTCTTCCAGCAACATGGGCACGGCACGTTCGGCTGCTTTTTTTCCGGCATCATCTCCGTCGAAAGCAATAATGACTTTTTCGCAGAACCGATGCAGTTTCCTCACTTGACCTTCCGTGAGTGAAGTTCCTGAAGATGCAACGGCATTTCGTAAGCCGTGTTGGTGTAATGCAATCACATCCATATAGCCTTCGGCCAGGATGGAAGCATTTTCTTTAATGATGTGTTTTTTTGCTTGATAAAGTCCATAAAGAACCTCGCTTTTGTGATATACGGGCGACTCGGGGCTGTTTACATATTTGGCTAAGTTTTTATCGGCACTCAGGTTCCGGCCGCCAAAGCCCAACACTCTACCCGATTCGTCGTGTATGGGGAACATGATGCGCGCCTGAAAGCGGTCAATGAGGAATTGAGCGTCAATGGCATCTTCCGTTTCGGGAATTTCGGATTCATGATATTCAGTCTTATAAAGGCATTGTCCGCTTTTAATCAAATAACGTTTGCTAAATTGGGCCTGCAGTGCCGATTGGGTAAAGCCCCTTTTGTCGTTCAGGGAATAACCCAGCCCGAACTCTCGAATAATGTGCTCTTCAAGACCGCGTTCATAAAGATATGACAAGGCTACCGATTTTCCCTCGTCGGTCTCGAAAAGATTGTTTTGGTAATGCTGAGCAGCAAATTTTAAAAGAATTAAAATACTTTCTTTTTCTGTGAGTGATTTTTTTTCTTCGTCCGAAAGTTCACGTTCTTTGATGGAGATATTGTATTTGTTTGCAAGCCAGCGTAGTGCTTCAGGATAGGTAATGTGAAGATGATCCATCAGAAAGCCAACGGCATTGCCGGCTTTCCCGCAACCGAAGCATTTGAAAATTCCCTTGGTAGCCGAAACCGTAAAAGAAGGAGTTTTTTCGTTATGGAAGGGGCAAAGGCCGATGTAGTTGGCGCCACGCTTTTTAAGCATTACAAACTCGCCCACCACTTCTTCAATCCTGACGGCCCTGTGTATTTCATCCACCTGATCGGGAGGTATCATAGGGAAGAAGGTTTGAATTGTTGTTGGTAGTATTGAATGCTGTCGATTAAAATTTTAAGGGCATCGCCTTTACATAAAAAATCATCTACCACAACTTTTTTGTTTTCAAGCTTTTTGTCTTCTTCAAAAAAGTTCTTCAGTTCGGAAATAAAAAACTCCGGTAGGGAAGAAATGTCGTTAATATGGTTGACGGACGTGTCGCCTTCGGCAACGGAAATTAACTTGTCGTCGGCTTCATTATTGTCGATCATGCGCATCACCCCGATTATCCTTGCCATGACCAGACATCTTGGTTCCAGTAAAATTTGCGATAGTACCAAAATATCCAAGGGATCTTTATCTTGGCCCAACGATTGAGGAACAAAGCCATAGTTAGTGGGGTAATACACTGAGGAATAAAGTACCCTGTCGAGCTTCATCAGGCCGCTTTCTTTATCGATTTCATATTTAGCTCTGGAACCTTTAGGAATTTCAATCAGAGCCTGAACGGCATCGGAACCGTTAAACCCATGAGAGACATGATGCCATGGATGAAAATGATACATTCGAAAATAAAATTACACAAACGGAAAAAATAAATACACATTAATCTGCAAAAATTTCAGAGTCGCTAAGGCATTTGTTGCATTTTGGGTTAGGTCTTGGAATGATTTGAAAATCGGAAGGCAAAATGGCTTTGGAGCTTTTATCGTATTTCAGTAAAAAGCGCACTTCCGATTTTACGGTTATGCCTCCTTTTACTGCCGGCAACCAATTACCCATACCATTCAGAGCATTTTCCACACGTCCCTGTAAATCTTTATCGGGACAAGTTACCTGCATTTTTTTGATGGCGCCGTTGAAGTCCAGAGTCAACTTAACGATGGTAACATATTCATCAAATTTTTTTCTTTCCCTTTTTGAAAGGGTCAGTGCCGACTTGAAGTAGTTCACCAAGCCTTCATCACCCTCTTCATAACACGGAGGGCGGCAGGCTTTGGGGTCTTTGGCTTTGCGAGGGGAAGAATATATGGTTATAGTACGTTTGGGCCTTGTCGGTTCAGGAGTAGGTTCGGGGAATGCATCTTCGGCTTTTTTCTCATCTTTCACGACATCATCCTTTTCTTTGTTCATTTTGTCTTTTTTATTTTCTTTAGGCACTTCGGCTGTTTCTTTTTCTTTTTTATTTTTCTTGTTTTCTTTTATTTCAAATGTTTGGTTTTCAGGTTCTGTTCCTTTTTTAACATCGCCTTTGGTCATCGGATCGGATGGTTTGGAAGAGGTTGGTGACGGTGGTAAAGGAGGAGGTGATGGTGGGGATGTTTTGGAGTAATAAACATAAAAGCCCTGAATACTCTTCATGGCCTCAGCATTGGAACTGTTAGCTTTTTGCAAAACGGATCTGTAATTGGTATTAAATTGAAAAATGTCTGGATGGGCAGCCATAAGATTTTCCCATCGGTTACGGTTGTCGGCTTCTCTGTTGGCGAAATCGGCGGGGCTGTCTTCGGTGTATACCAAAACAATTTCGTTAATTTCATAACCGTTTTTAATGATATTATCCAGTTCCTGAATTTTTTCCATCCCCCCCGATTTTTTTTTGGATTTAAAATAAACGTGGTTTCCGGAGGGTTTGTAGGGAACGGTTATGGAGTCCTCTTCAATAACGATATCTTCAATGGTCGATACTTGTGCAGTGAGGCCGGAGAATAGGAAAAAAATAAAAATTAAACAAGGCCTTATTTTTTTCATATTACAAAGTAATTAAATAAATTTGAAAAAGTTATTAATCATTCTAATCCAATAACCATATTTGTTGATTATTATATTCTTATGTTATTAACAAAGAGTTCTGTTCCTTTTATAAATTTTTGCATTGCTGTGCCAAAAAACATTTTTTACAAAAGAGTTATTAAAAAAATTTTTTATAAATATAATTTAATTTTTAAATCATGAGAAAGTTTACTTTATTGTTGATTTTATTGCCGGCAATTTTATTTAAGATATATTCCCAGTCGGTAAAAAAAGGAAATTTTTTAATTGATGGCTATTACGGTTTTGGTACTTTGACATCATGGCTTGCAAAGGCCATCAACTCTGGAAGCACATCGGCTAAAGCCGGATTTATAGGACCAACCGGATTGAGGGTGGCATATTTGACGTCTGACAAGGTTGCATTAGGAGTTGATTTACAATATAATAATTTATTCTTAAAATGGTCATCAGAAACAACGGACAGTTTGGGAGCTATAATAACCCATACCTACAATGTTCAATGGCAAAGACTCAGAATTATGCCTAAAATCAACATAATGTTTGGAGTTGATGAAAAAAACGCAGGTTATTTTGCTTTATTTGCAGGATATACCTTTCATAAGTTTAATGTACAAACCAATGATTTAAGTTATAAAAGTAATTGGAACATCCCGGGGTTTTCTTTCAGGTTAGCTGCCGGAATAAGGCATTTTCATAACGATAATTTTGGTTTTTTCGGTGAATTGGGGGTCTTTGGTGGAGCGCTTCTTCACGCAGGTATTACAATAAAGTTGTAATTGTTTTTTTAAATTTTTTGCTGAGTCTTCTTTCTTTTAATCCTTAAATTTGCCTCGAAATTAGCCGAGGTAGCTCAGGGGCAGAGCAGCTGATTCGTAATCAGCAGGCCGTGGGTTCAAATCCCATCCTCGGCTCTTTCAGATAAATCTTTCAGATAAACCATTTTCTAACACTGTTCATTAATTTTAATTCATCCCAAACACCGGACTCATTGTTCAGAAATTCAGACAGGCGGATAAAATTATTTTTCGAAAACAGATCAAAGAAAAAATCCGGGGCACAATTACCGTCTTTGTCAAAAAGACGCAAAAGCAAATGATCATATACCCGAAATCTTTTAGGGATAACAGAATTTTTTATTTTTTTATTTTTCCGAAGCGCATATATGATATGATCGGTATGGCGTTGTATGTGCCTAAAGGCAAAGCCCGTGGAACTTCTCACATTCCCGCCTGATATCCCGATGTTATGAACGTTATTGCCCCAAGGATTTAACCATGAGCCCGAAAACATGGGAATATCTGCGAATTCTTCCCCGGCCACTTCATAATTTTCAACATGAAGGTTGGCTGATATGTAATTATCGAGTTTTTCTTTAAACCAGTTTTTTGGCATTTTTTCTTTGGTGAAAACGGTATATTCCACCAAAGCTTCATCCGCGCTGAAAGGCAAAATATATACAAACGAAGGCCTTCCGCCTTGCGCGACACTGAAATCCATCCACCTGGCTGTATCGGTTTTCAGGCCATGACGGAACTTAATAAAGTAACCCAAAAATTGCTGATAAAACCAGATGTTTCCTTTTTCTTTTTCAGGAAGGCGAAGCGCGCTGTTAAAAACTACATCCGCAATTATGTTTTGGTTCTTGCATTTAATGCATACCCGGCCGTTATCAGAAATAAAATCCAGAATATCATCGTTGATGCTTTCTACGTTATGCGATCCGTCTAAGAAGGAAAAACAAAACTCATAAAAACTGCTGCCGGGGATGTGGCAATATTCCAAAGGGTGAATATCAAAAACCAATGTGTTTTTTTTAAATACAACCTCCATCCTTTTCCAACGGTGGCTGATGGCCGGTTCACACCAAAGGGTTTCGTTATGTTTTTTCCAAAAACACCATGTTCTATCGTTGGATTTATGGGGGCGGTTATCGATAAGGTAAAGTTTTTTAAAAGGAATTTTGTTTAGGATTAATTTACATGCCAGGCTCAAACCAGCACAACCCGCACCCGCTATGGCAATGACGGGTCCCTTACTCATTTAACATGGCATTTCTGATTTTCCTTGCCTCGGCAAAATATTTGGGATGCACCAGCAACATGCCGAAGCTTTCGCCGTGTTCTTTGCCGAGGTGTTTGTGATGTGCCTTGTGGGCACGGCGCAGGGCAATGATATATATGTTTTTAGAACGCGTAAACCATTTGATGCGCTGATGAATAATCACGTCGTGCACCAAAAAATATGCAATACCGTAAAGCGCGATTCCAAATCCAACCCAGGTGTACCATGCAAAACCGTTCATCATTCCGAACATGATAAGGAGCCATGAAGGAATGGCATAGAACAAAAAGAAAATGTCGTTCCTTTCCCATACATGATCATGGTCTTTCACATGATGATCTTTATGAAAATACCACATGAAGCCGTGCATGATATATTTATGATTGAACCAGGCGGAAAATTCCGTAAGAATAAATGTTACAAAAACGATTAAAATCGGCTGCAAATATTCCATCATATAACCGCGTATGATAACAGATAAAAAATTGTAATACAAAAATACACTAAAAAAGCCGCTTTGTTCAATGCTGTAGATGGATTTAAATGGCCGTTTTTGTGAATTATTATGGTAAGTAGTGAGGCAAGAAGGAACCAGGAGGCGTAGTTCCACACTCCCGGTAAGCCCGTATGAAATTTCCAAAAACCCAATACAGGGGCAATGGGCTCCATCATAACATCAATCAGCGTGCAAAGCAATCCGTTAAGATAAAACAAATGAAATCGGTTTAAAATAATATAACCGGCATAAACAAGCAAACCCCAATTGATTCCGATGACAACGGGTACGTCAAGAATTTTAGGCCCCAGGCGCCTTAAGTAATCGTAATGGCCAAACAAATATCCTGTTTTAACGCCTATGATTTCCGCAATAAACGCAAGAATCGAAATGCCGATAAACAATATCCCGTGTTTTATATCAGATGCCCATAGCCGATATATAAAATACCCGCCCAATAAAGACAAAAACACCCATGAAAGGCGGCCGGCATCCGTAAAAAATTTAGTAACAAACGGCCCTGCCGAGAATGAAAAAATCAAAAACCATTCAAAGGGCAAAATTTTTTTAAGCATAATCTTTATTGATAAGATCGGCAGTAATCTGAGCGCTTTTAAGACACAATGGAATACCCCCTCCCGGATGTACGCTGCCGCTACAAAAATACAAATTTTTAATTTTTGAGTGCTTGTTGGAAGGCCTGATCCATCCTTTCCAAACCCCGTGCACATTGGCTCCGTAAATGGCGCCACCCACTGAACCCGTGTCGAATTCTATCCCATCAGGGTTCCAGCAAGATTTGTAAACACATAAGTCACGGATATCAATCCGGAGAACTTTAAGGATTTTTTTTCTTATAATTTCGATTACCGTGTTCTCATCAATTGAGGAGCGGTTTGTAACAGAAGGTGCGTTAATCATGACGAACCAGTTTTCATGCCCGGGCGGGGCATCGGACGGAATTAACCTGGAGGAGATATGGATATACACAGTCGGGTCGTCCGGTATTTTTTTTAAATCAAAAAGTTCATGAAATTCTTTCTGATAATCGTTGGAAAAAAGAATATTGTGTAATCCTAAATTCGGATAATGGCCTTTGACACCCAGGTAAAAAATCCAAGCGGAGCTGCTCTTTTCTTTGAATTTATCAGGTTGATAGGGCGCATCAACAAGATGTTTCATGCAGGCCTCATAATCCATGGCGCTGACTATGGCATCAAAGCGGAAGGTTTCCGAAAGTGTTTGAATTTGATTCGCGTGTCCAAGGCGGTTAATATTGATTTTTTTAACGGCTTCGTTAAAATGAAATTTTACACCGCAATGGACGGCCATTGCATAAAGATAGTCCGCAATTCCGCGCATGCCCTTTTTGGGAAAATAAACGCCGTTCATCCATTCGGGCCAGGCAGCAAGGCCGTTCATGTGAGAAGTTTGGTAAGGGCTTGATCCTATGTAAGTGGCATAACGATTAAAAATCTGAATGCTTTTTGGATTCTTAAAAAATTTTTTATGATATGCGTCTAACGTAAGCCATGGCCGGAAAAAGGGTAACTTGAAAATTCCATAAAGCACCTCTTTACGAAAGAAATGTTTGAAACTGTGAATTCCGCTTTCCAAGAAAACCGGTGATGCCAAGAACATTTTTTTGCTCAATGTATGAAGGTATCGGGGAAGTTTTTTTTCTTTCAGTAACTCAGAAAAAACCTGATGGTTGTACTCGTTATCATCGGTTATGCATAGGTGGGTTCCATCTTCCCAAAAATAACGGCAGTGTTCAGAATGTTTGATGTAATCCAATTTTTCGGAATATCCGCAAATTTCCCTTAGTTCCTCAATCCAATCAGGCATGGTAAAAAGTGAGGGGCCTTTATCAAAACGAAAGCCGCTTTGCCTGAGTTCTGATAGTTTTCCGCCATATGTGGTATTCTTTTCAAAGACCTCCACATGAAAGCCCATAGATGCAAGCCGGATGGAAAGCGCCATTCCTGAGACTCCACTTCCGATGATCCCAACCCTAATCACGATTTTTGAACAAAGGTTACAAAAAAATGTTTTAGTAGGCACTTAATTATAACTTTGTTATTAATGAAAAAATGCCTGGTCATCGGAGCCGGTTTCAGTGGGGTGTCGGCGGCCTGTTATTTAGCCAAGGAGGGATATGATGTAACGGTGATCGAGAAAAATGAAGGTGTGGGAGGAAGAGCATCGGTTATCGAAGAAAAGGGTTTTGTTTTCGACATGGGCCCCAGCTGGTACTGGATGCCTGATGTTTTAGAGCAATTTTTTTCGGATTTCGGAAAACAAACATCTGATTACTATGAATTGGTTCGCCTGAATCCATCATACCGCGTGGTATTTCGGAATTCCGTAATAGATGTGCCCGCGGAATTTGAATCGCTGAAAGAGGTTTTTGAAAAACTGGAAAAGGGAAGCGGAAAAAAGCTAGAAGATTTCATGTCCGAGGCACGATATAAGTATGAAGTGGGCATGAAAAAATTAGTGTATCTGCCTTGTGAAAGCTGGTGGGAATTTGCTGATTGGCAACTTTTGAAAGGGGTGTTGAAATTAGATGTATTTATCTCCATGCGTAGGCATGTAAGAAAATATTTCAGGCACCCCGATTTAATTCGCTTAATGGAATTTCCCGTTATATTCCTCGGAGGGCATGCAGGCCAAATTCCCGCATTATACAGTTTGATGAATTATGCCGACTCTGTTTTGGGATCCTGGTATCCGATGGGCGGGATGAGCATGATTCCGAAAGCCATGTTTAAATTGGCGAAATCGATGGGAGTTGAGTTTATTTTTAATCAGGAGGTTAAAGAAATTCGCATCCGGAACAACGTTTGTTCCGAAGTGGTTACCGATAGCGGAGTATTTCCTTGTGATGCCGTAATTAGTTCAGCCGATTATTATCACACGGAAAGGAACTTGCTTGATAAGTCATATTGGCATCATTCCGATGCTTATTGGTCGGGCCGTGTTTTGGCGCCTTCATGCCTGTTATTCTATGTCGGACTAAACAGAAAAATCCCGGGGCTTACCCACCACACCTTGTTTTTTGATGAGGATTTTGATGCCCATGTGAACAAGATTTACAATAACCCCTCTTGGCCGGAAAAACCGCTGTTTTATTTATCGGCCCCATCAGTCACCGACCCCTCCGTTGCACCTACCGGAAAAGAAAATTTGTTCTTTCTGATACCGGTGGCATCCGGTTTGGATGAAATATCTGACTATCAAAAACAAGATTATTTCCTTTTTATGTGTAAAAAATTGAACAAGATCACTCAAATCAACATCGAACCGCATGTTGAATACTTAAGGACATTTTCAATATCAGATTTTAAGGCGAGATATCACGCATTTAAGGGAAATGCTTACGGCCTGGCAAACACGCTATTTCAAACTGCGCATTTGAAGCCGGGCATGCGGCATAAAAAAATTAAAAATCTTTTCTTTGCCGGCCAATTAACCATACCGGGCCCCGGCGTTCCGCCGGCCATAATTTCAGGAAAATTGGCTGCCCGTCAGGTTATCAAACTTTTTTCATGAACAAAAGACCATTAACCTTGTTATGATGAACATGAAGCAACTTTATGATCAAACTTCTTTCGGAATCTCAAAACTGATAACGCGAAATTACAGCACTTCTTTCAGCTTAGGCATTCGGTTTTTAGCCGAACGCTTCAGAAAACCTATTTATGCAATCTATGGCTTTGTCAGAGTGGCAGATGAAATAGTGGATTCATTTCACGATTATAATAAAAAAGAATTACTGGAAAAATTTAGAGCCGATACGTATTATGCCATAGATAACAAGATAAGCACCAATCCTGTGCTTAATGCATTCCAACAAACCGTTCATCAATACAATATTGAACGTGAACTGATTGATACTTTTTTGAAAAGCATGGAAATGGATTTGTATGAAAAAGTTTATGACAACGACGGTTATAAATCCTACATATTAGGAAGCGCAGAGGTGGTGGGTTTAATGTGCCTAAGGGTATTCACAGAAAACAATTTTGAACTTTACGAAAAACTTAAGCCTTATGCCATGAAGCTTGGCAGTGCTTTTCAGAAAATCAATTTTTTAAGGGACGTGAAAAATGATTTTGAAAATTTAGGAAGGACGTATTTTCCAGATGTAAATATCAAAAAATTAAGTTCTGAAGAAAAACTTAGAATTGAAAAAGAAATTGAACAAGAGTTCAATGATGCCTTAAAGGGCATACTCTTGTTGCCGCCTGATGCCCGATTTGGCGTATATGTGGCTTACGTTTACTATCGGTCATTATTAAATAAGATAAAAAAACTGCCACCGCAAAAAATCCTGAGCGAAAGGGTAAGGGTTCCAAATTCGGAAAAAATCCTTTTGTTTGCCGGGTCATTAATACGAAACCGACTCAACATGATCGCATAAATGAAAATCAAAATAATCCTGATCATGGCTGCTTTAGTAATTAACGTTCCATCTCAGACTAGGAAATTGTTTTTAATGATGGATAAAAGTGAAACCGATTGTAAAAAGCTGATGGAAATAACTTCGAATTTTTCTAATGATCCTTTGATGAAAGCATATCATGCTGCTTCCGTAATGACATCGGCCCAATATGCTTTTTGGCCTTTTGAGAAGCTGAAAAGATTTAATGAAGGTAAAACTCTCTTGGAATCGGCCGTGAACGAAGCTCCTCAAAACGTTGAAATTCGATGGATTCGATATAATGTTCAAAAACATTCACCGGCTTTTTTGAATTATAACAATCATCTTAAGGATGACAAAGTCATCCTCATGAGATATGTCGATGAAGAAGGCAGTAAGGATTTGGAGTTAAACAAACTAATCCTTCAAACATTGTGAGCACGGAGGAATTTGTAATATTGGTAGATGAAAACGACCGCGAACTGGGGGTTTGCGAGAAAATACAGGCACACCGCGAGGGAAAATTACATCGTGCTTTTTCACTTATAGTTTTTAATCAAAATGATGAAATGCTTATTCACAAAAGAGCAAAAGGAAAATATCATAGCGCGGGTCTTTGGTCGAATTCCTGCTGCTCGCACCCCAAGCCCGGTGAAACCATTACGGAAGCCGTAATCAGAAGAAGTAAGGAAGAATTGGGAATTCATATTTCCATTCCCGTTCTTAAGGGAAAATTTATCTATAAAAAGACATTTGAAAACGGTCTGACTGAACATGAATTGGATTATGTTTTTGAAGTGGTTTCAATAGAAAATCCCCAGCCCAATCCCGCGGAAGTGGAGGAAGTGAAGTTTTTATCGATACAGGAACTGAAAAAAGAAATCAATATTAATCCTGAACAGTTCACTTATTGGTTTAAAGAAATTATCAATAGGTTTTATTAATTTTAATTTTTTATTTTTACCCAAAAATTAGGATTATGAAAAACCTCTTAACGCTCTTGTCATTGTCAATTCTTTTAGTTTCTTGTGGCATTTCTAAATTTGGCGTTCTTAAGAAAAGGTATTCCCGCGGTTATACTCTCGTTGGATACTCAAAAATTAAGGAAAAATCGCATGCCCGTTCAAATGATTTGCAGGAAGCAGCGATTAAAGATTTCACAGAAAACAATGATAAAGACATTATTGTTGCAAATGCAAAAAATGAATTGACCACATTTTCTGCATCTGATTTGAATAATAAAAGACATGTAGCCGAATTACCAACAACCACAAAGAAATCTAATAATCAAATAATAAAATTATTAGAATTACCAAATAAAAATTCATGTTTCTCCATTATCAATAAGCATCAAAAAACCAATTTTCATGCAAATCATAACAAAAAAGATAATTCAGACGAAATGCTAATTGTCCTTGTTATATTATCCCTTTTTCCTATTCTTAGCTTAATTGCTATTTATCTTAAAGACGGCAAAAAAATTACCCTGAATTTCTGGATTTGCCTTCTACTACATTTCCTGTTTTTGTATTGGCTTTTTGCGCTTTTAAGGGTGTTGGATATAATAAATCTTGAATAATTTTAACATTTGTAATGATATAAACTTACTATATTTGTAACCAAATATTGATTTATGAAAAAATTTCTTTCCATAATTGCTTTGGTTGCCATGATGGGCACTGTTTCTTATGCCGGTAACCCAACAGATGACAAAGACAAAAAAGCCAAAAAGGAGGCCTGCAAAAAAGACGAAAAGGCCTGCGCCGGAGAAAAGAAAGAGGGTTGTGCCAAAGAAGGAAAATCTTGCTGCAGGAAAAAAGCCGAGGCCCAATCACAAGAACAACCGAAATAATTTAACTGATTAAATCTGTTGTGCTATTTTAAACCGGCTTTGGCCGGTTTTTTATTTCTTTTAAATTGTATTACTTGGTTTCGGACTTCTTTTCCTTCCACATGATGGATGCCATTACCACAATAAAACCCAAAACAATCACTATGGGAGCCAAGGTGATACGCCTGAAACTGAATATTTCCTCGCTGAAAACGTTGGGGTCTTTTGACTCTCCGCCCATCATCAACAAATAACCCATGGCGATGAAAAAAATTCCCAACAACAACAATTGATAATTCTTTTTGGAAAACATAGCCGCAAAGATAGGAATATCTGCTGTCTTTATGACAAAAGCAAAAATTTAATTCGCTTTTTTTAAGTAATATTGTATGTTATTATGTCGAAAACTGCTTTAATTACGGGGATTACAGGCCAGGACGGGGCCTATCTGGCAGAATTCCTGTTAAAAAAAGGATATGTAGTCCATGGCATTAAGCGCCGTTCCTCGCTTTTTAATACCGACCGTATAGACCACCTTTACAAAGATCCCCACACTCCCGATAACCGCTTTCACCTCCATTACGGAGACCTCACCGACAGCACTAACCTTATTCGTGTTATTCAGGAAGTCAGGCCCGATGAAATTTATAACCTGGCCGCCCAATCACATGTAAAAGTATCGTTCGAAACCCCCGAATACACTGCCAATGCTGACGCTTTGGGTGCTCTGAGAATTCTTGAAGCCATCCGTATTTTAAACCTTGGTGCTCAAACCCGCTTTTATCAGGCCTCCACATCTGAGCTTTACGGATTGGTTCAGGAAATTCCCCAAAAAGAAACCACACCGTTTTACCCTCGTTCCCCTTACGGAGTGGCCAAACTTTATGCTTTCTGGATAACCAAAAACTATCGCGAGTCGTACGGAATGTTTGCCAGTAATGGAATCCTGTTCAATCATGAAAGCCCCATCCGCGGTGAAACCTTCGTTACCCGAAAAATCACTCGTGCTGTGGCTAAAATTCATTTAGGACTGCAAGACAAATTATATTTGGGAAATCTTGATGCAGAGCGCGACTGGGGGCATGCTAAGGACTACGTTGAGGGCATGTGGAAAATCCTTCAACATACCGAACCCGACGACTTTGTGTTGGCCACGGGCAGAAAAATTTCCGTCAGGAAGTTTACAGAAATGGCATTCAGCCACGTAGGAATTGAATTGGAATGGAAAGACAAAGCCGAAAAAGAAAAAGGGATAGATAAAAAAACAGGTAAAATTCTTGTGGAAGTGGATCCAAGATATTACCGTCCGGCCGAAGTGGATTTGTTGGTGGGCGATTATTCAAAAGCAAAGAAATTATTGAATTGGGAACCCCGATATACTGTGGAAGAACTGTGCAAGGAAATGGTCGATTCCGACATTGAACTTTTCAAGCGCGATAAGTATTTATTGGATGGTGGTCATAAAGTGCTTCATCAACACGAATAATTTTTCCTGATGGAAAAGAATGCCAGAATATATGTGGCCGGCCACAGGGGAATGGTGGGTTCGGCCATACTACGTGCCCTTGAAAAAAGAGGATTTTCGAATTTTATCTTGGCAGGCTCTGACGATCTCGATCTTCGTAATCAACAAAAAACTTTCGATTTTTTTCAAACACACAGACCTGATTATGTTTTCATGGCCGCTGCCAAAGTGGGGGGCATTCATGCCAACAACATCTATCGGGCAGAATTCCTGTATGATAACTTGCAGATGGAACTAAACGTCATCCATGCTGCCTATCTGACAAAAGTTAAAAAATTACTTTTTTTGGGATCTTCCTGCATCTACCCCAAGCTCGCTCCACAGCCCCTGAAAGAAGAATATTTATTGAGCGGATATCTCGAAGAAACAAACGAGCCTTATGCCATTGCCAAAATTGCCGGCATAAAACTGTGTGAAAACTACAGAAGGCAATACGGCTGTGATTTCATATCAGGAATGCCAACTAATTTATACGGCCCCAACGATAATTATCATCCTGAAAATTCTCATGTGCTTCCGGCATTGATCAGAAAATTTCACGAAGCTAAAGAAAATAACCATCACGAAGTGGTGGTGTGGGGAACCGGAAGCCCCATGCGTGAATTCATGCATGCCGACGACATGGCCGATGCCTGTGTTTTTCTGATGGAAAATTACAGCGGGATTTCTCATATAAATATAGGAACAGGAGAAGACATTTCCATTCGCGATCTGGCGCTTTTGATAAAAAAAATCGTGGGATATCAGGGAGAAATTCGCTTCGATACTTCAAAACCCGATGGCACTCCGCGAAAACTTATGGACGTCGGCCGCCTGCATGCCATGGGATGGAAGCATCGCATATCCCTGGAAGAAGGCATCAGGTCGGTTTATGAAGATTTTTGTATGAAGAAAAATATTCGGGTGTGGTAAGAGCCCTGTTTATATTTTTTATACCGATCGCTTTTTTGTTTTCTCAACACGCATTGTTTCCGCCTGATTTTTTTTTGTCGCACCCCACGCTGCACCATGTCTTTAAGCCATCCGATTCTATACACCCCACGCTTTACCCCCTAAACGAACTCGGCGGAAAGCATTATCGTTATGTTGCCGACTCTACGCGACTTTTTCCCGATATTGCCTGGGACGAAGGGATTGATTTTTTTTTCTATAATCCGCTTCTGAATTTCAAACCCAAAGACGAACCCCTACAGATTACGTTAAACCCCATACTTCATTTGTATTCCGGTTTTAATAATGCCGACAGCATCCGATACCGATATAACAACAACTCCAGGGGAATTGTCGGCAATATCAGGATAAAAGACAAAGTACATATTGAAACCTTTTTCGTAGAAAACCAAAGTTTTTTTCCTCAATACCTTAATTCATATTGTAATCAAACCGGCATTGTTCCCGGGCAAGGCAGATTTAAGGTATTCAAGAAGTCAGGATTTGATTATGCTTTTTCTGCCGGCTTGATTTCCTTTCAGGCCACCAAAAACCTTAACATTCAGGTAGGACATTTCAAAAATAAAATTGGAAGCGGATACCGAAGTATTCTGTTGTCGGATCAATCCTTTGTTTATCCGCAAATCAAGATCACATCCCTTTTCCGGAAAAACAAAATTCAATATACGTACTGGGCAGCATCATTAATGGATCTGCAGGGCGTTTATGCCACTCCCATTCCCGGGCTCGAACGGTTGTTCCGAAAAAAGCCACTATGCATGCAATATCTCCATTTGAACCTGCATTCCAATATTAAATTAGGGCTCTTTCAATCTTTAACCGGAGAACCTAACGACGGAGAGAACCGTTTTAAGGCCTCTTATGGAATGTTTGTTCCCGTTCCTTACCTCTGGCCTTTGCTGGGTTCGTTTTCATCAAACGCCCATATTTTATGGGGTACGGATTTATTGGTTATTCCTTTGAAAGGTATTCAATTGTATGCTCAATGGGCCATCCGCAACGATTCCACAAAATCAATGAATATCAGAAGGCAGGCATGGCAGGCAGGCATAAGGCATACGTTCAGGAAAATGAAGAATTTTAGCGGGATGGTATTTGCGGAAATAAATGAAGCGCCCAAAAATTTCTATGGCTCCGGAGTGCTTAATCCCGGCGCTTCGTCCTACTATCAATACGGGGAAAGCATGGGCCTGCATCAAAACTTATTGCGGGAATTTTCGATAGGCGGTATCTTGATGAAAAACAGATGGGGATGGCAAATTTGGTACGGGCATCAGCAGGCCATTACGAGTCCTGTAAGCCTAATTCAACATTTTAAGAGCGAATGGTTTTATTTGTTTAATCGCTCATCGCTGCTGACCTTTTTTATTTCCTATCATTATCGTTTTCACGATTTCCCTAATTTTACCTTACAACAAAACACCCTGCAATGGTGGAATGTGGGTATCAGGACAAGAATCTACGGAGTAAATTATGAATTCTGAAATGCTTTTGTTGATTTTGGTTTTCTTAACTTCCTTGAGTATATCCATTTACTCTACTCCTGCCCTGATACGCGTGGCAATATTAAAGCGCTTAATGGATGTTCCCACTGAAGAAAGGAAAATTCACGAAAGGAGCGTGCCCACCATAGGGGGAATTATCATTTACGGGGCCACGGTGTTTTCTTATACTTTATGGTTCAGGATCCAATCAGGATGGGACCTCCTGGAAATTATCATTTCATATAAAGAATTTTCTTTGATATTGGCCGGAAGCTTAATGCTTTTTTTTGTAGGATTGAAAGACGACATTGTGGGTACTGCACCTGTGAAGAAATTATTTGCTCAAATCCTGGTGGCCATGATGTTGTCTTTGATTGCCAATATTCGCATCACAAACATGCACGGCATTTTCGGGCTTCATGAAATTCCTTTTTGGGCCAGCGTTTTTCTAAGCGTTTTTACTTATGTGGTTATTTTCAATGCCATCAACTTAATAGACGGTCTTGACGGTTTGGCTGCAGGGGTGGGGATTATTGCTTCCGGCGGATTTGCGGCCTGGTTCATCTGCATGAATGATTATCCGGCCGCATCCATGGCCATAGCGCTTTGCGGGGCATTATTCGGCTTTATCTTATTTAATTTTGAACCGGCAAAAATTTTTATGGGCGACAGTGGTTCGCTCATCATCGGAATTTTTCTGTCGGTGCTTGCTATCAAACTTCTGGAATACCCTGAAAAAAAACTAAACGATTTTTGGGCCAACATTTCAAGGCCTGTATATGCCATAAGTTGCCTGATTTATCCGTTGCTCGATACATTAAGGATATTTTTTATACGAAGCATTAAAGGCATCTCTCCTTTTGCCGCCGACAAAAACCACATTCATCATCACTTATTTCATAAAACGGGAAGTCATACGGCTACCGTTATTCGCATTTATGCTTTTAATGTTTTCATGATAGGAGTTTCATTATTAAACTTTTTTATCAATGAACCGCATTTGGGAATTCTTATGGTAGTTATTTTATCGTTGATTTTTTTGCTGCTTAGTGTTCCAATAAAGAAAAAGATTCATAATGTTCCTTGAACGGGTTATATTTTTATTTTCTTTACTTATTGCCTTTTTCATTCGTGCACAATATGAACCTAAAAATGCACCGCTCTTTCTTAACAACGAAACTCGCCTTTCTGAAGAAATATATCTGTTGGAATATCCGCGCCAAAAACAATTTTCATCGCTGAAGCCCACGCTCAGCAGGAATTTTAATCCCGAAAACGACTCGCTTTTGCCGTTCAATCATTATCCTTTGTTCAAAAATTTTTTTATTTCCAAAAGCTTCAACGATTGGGATAAAGCCCATAATAAATTTCATTTTCTCATACACCCTGTGGTGACAACGGAAGCGGGGTATGATTTTTTGGAAAGGCGCTTATTGCACCAACTCTCGGGCGGGGTCAGATTGCGCCTCAATGTTAATGATGATTTTTCATTATCAACGGAAGCGGAAGGAGGACAAATTTCTTTTCCCTTTTTTTCTGACTCGGCCTTGAAGGAAAGCCGTTATGTGATGCCCGGCCTGGGGATCTTATATCCTAAAACCAAGGGAACCGGTTATCACTTTTTTCAATATTCATTCCGTGCAGCGTATTCCGTTCAAAACAATCCTTATTTTACCATTCAGGCCGGGCGCGACCGTTTTTTTGTGGGCGACGGGGAACGTTCATTGCTTCACGGGCCTCAAACTAACCCCTATTGGTTCGGCCTTATGCAATTCAATGTCTGGAAGATTCAGTATGCCATTTGGTATGCCTTTATGCAGGATTTTCCGGTTTCGGCCCCCGTGTTGCAAAAAGATATCCGAAGAAAATATGGCGTATTTCATCATATTCAATGGAATGTTTGGAAAGGTCTGAGCATCGGAATACTTGAAAATGTGATTTGGAAGGGTTCCGACAGCACGCACCATCGCGGTTTCGATCCAAATTATCTGTCGCCCTTCGTATTTTTCCGGCCTCAGGAATATGCCCTTGGTTCCTCCGACAACTCCTTTTTGGGTTTTCATTTTGCCTGGAGGCAAAAAAAATTGTTCAAAATCTACGGGCAACTGGCCCTGGATGAGTTCTTTTTAAAAGAAATACGCGCCCGCAAGGGATGGTGGGCCAACAAGCAGGCGTGGCAGCTTGGATTTCTTTATAAAGTACCCCAAATTCAGACATTAGTTTTCGGAGCAGAATATAATGAAGTAAGGCCTTATACTTATACCCATGCCCATACGGGACAAAATTATGCACATGGGGGATTGCCCTTGGCGCATCACTTAGGGGCCAATTTCAGAGAATGCTTGTTGACGATGAATTTCAGGAAAGGCGAATGGTGGTGCGGATTAAGAACCATTTGGTCATGGACGGGAAAAGATACCTTAACCGCGGGCGGCTTGAAATCAAACCTTGGTTCCGACATTTTTGTTTCTTACATGAACCGCCCCTACGACTACGGGCATAAAACCACACAAGGAGACAAACATCAGATATTTCATTTGCACTTGTTTGTCAGATATTACCTGCTGGCAAAAATGAATTTGTATGCGGAAGCGGGGTTTATCCAACGCAACATTCGTTCTTCACGAGGGTATGAACTCATGAATCCCTTTATGTATATCCGCATCAGTTCGTCACTTACCGATATATTTAGGGAAATGTAGTGTACCTATGGCTACCGTAATGAGTTTGTTAAATGTGTATCTTTACAATGCATGAGAAGCACCTTAACCCTGAGCGACATTTTCATTGTTTGCTTTGTAGCAGCAGTTTTCATCACCGGCATTTACGTTTTAATTAAATTTATGAAAAGCAAAGATTTTTAAAAATGGGAATTTTGTTTTTTTTAAACATAGGCGGAAGCGAATTGATATTGGTGATTTTGGTTATCCTTATTTTATTTGGCGGCAAAGGGCTCCCTTCCATTGCCAAAACCCTGGGCAGGGCCATGAGGGAATTCAAAGATGCGGCATCCGGAGTGGAAAGGGAAATATATAATGCATCGGAAGGTGCGGGCAATGTGGTGAAAGAGGTGGAAGAAAAGATTAACGAAATCAGAAAAGAACTGCCCAAGACAGATTAGGCCCCCACTAAGCTTTTGTATTCCGCTGCGGAAATTAGATGAGAAGATTCCTTAGAGGCAGGTTTGATTTTTACGATCCAGCCCTTATTGTAAGGGTCTTTGTTTACCAGGTCAGGTGAACCGTCAAGGTCTTTATTGAACTCCACAATCTCACCATCAACGGGTAAAAACAGATCGGAAACCGTTTTGACGGCTTCCACCGTGCCAAAAACTTCACCGGCTTTGAGGTTTTCCCCGATGGTGTTGATGTCCAGGTAAACAATATCGCCCAATTCTTTCTGGGCGAAATCGGTGATGCCCACATAGGCAAATTCGCCTTCAAAGCGAATCCATTCGTGGTCTTTGGTGTATTGGAGGTTTTCAGGAAAATGCATGGCTTTAAAATCGTGGCAAATATAATGAAAATGTTGTGTCGGTTGTTATTTATTCATCAAACAAATTCATTTGCGTTTCTTTTAATATGAACGACTTTCTGTGAAATTCCGTATATCCTAATTTCATAATGGCATCCCGATGGTCTTTGGTGGCATATCCTTTGTTTTTGTTCCACCCGTAATGGGGATGTTTTTCATGCAATTTCATCATATACGCATCGCGGGCTGTTTTGGCCAGAATGCTGGCAGCCGCAATATTCATGAAGCGCCCGTCGCCTTTGATTTCACAGGAAAACGGCTTTTTTTTCCAGGGCTTAAAGCGGTTGCCGTCCACTGCAATAAAATCCGGAGTTACGGGTAATCCGTCCAATGCAAGGTGCATGGCCAGGATGGAAGCATTCAGGATGTTTATCCTGTCGATGGTTTGCTCATCCACCCATGCAATGGAATAGGCCAAAGCATTCAGTTTGATGAATTCTGCAAGTTCCTCACGCAAGGGTTCACTGACCTGCTTGGAATCGTTAAGTTTTTCATGGTAAAAATGATCGGGAAGAATTACGGCAGCGGCAAAAACAGGCCCGGCCAGGCACCCTCTTCCGGCCTCGTCGCAACCGGCTTCACATGCATATCGGCTCACTTTTAATGCCAACATATCAGGTAATAATCCGATAATGGAAATATCCTTTCTGCAGATTTTTCCATTTTTCTAAATTCTCGATGGTTAATATGATTTTTTTCCCCGATTTAAGCAAAGTTTTTTTCTGACTCGAGGTAAAAACCGGAAATGCAAAGTTTTTCGGCGCCCGGTCCCAGTTTGCTTCGTAAAGATTTTTTTTCTTTAATTTCAAAACGAGTGCGGGGGGAGTGTCACTGTGAAGATAAGCATTAAAATAAGCACGAACATCAACTGTGCATTTGTTTTCCAAAAGGCGGATAAGATCTTCGGCGGAGATATTTTTTTTCGCATACATTTTACAAATATAAAATCCAAGGGAATCAAACCATTCCTGCGATTTTAAGATGTACTTAATACCCTGTATCATCATGGCGCCCTTAGGATACATGTCAGCGCTGCCGGGCTTGTGTTTTAAGGGATCTCCGGCCATAGGCGCGTCATTCATAATACGATAGGCCATTTTATGTATGTACGCCTCTTGTTTGTCATTTCCGTAAAGGCAGGCGGCATACCACGACTCTGCCCAGGTGGTAAGGGCTTCGTGAATCCACATGTCCGAAATATCGAAGGCCGTTACTGAATTTCCGAACCATTCATGAAGGGTCTCGTGCACCACAATGAAATCAAATTCATGATCGCCGGTCATTTTTAAGTCGCCCATATATCCGTTTTGATAGCCATTACCGTAAGCAACGGCGCTTTGATGTTCCATGCCCAGGTATGGAGTTTGAATGAGTTTATATCCGTCTTCATAAAACGGATAGGGCCCCAGTTTTTCTTCAAAGCAACGCATCATGGGCTTCACCATCGTAAAATGCCTGACGGCTTTCAGGGAATCGGTTTTAAGCACATAATAGTCCAGTGTCAGAATATTATTGGCTTTGGCAGAGAACAAAGTGTCGGAAATGTGAGCAAACGGAGCCAGGGTGATGTTGATATTATAGGCATGTATGGGATTTATGACTTTCCAAATCCAGGTTCCGGAATTCTCATCCGCGGCAGTGGAAATTTTTTTTCCGTTGGATGCTGCCACATACGGTTTGGGAATATTACGGACGGTTAACAACATTCCGCTGTCGGCTTTATCCTGCCAAAGGTCGTTGCAGGGGAACCACAGGGAAGCGCCGTCTTCCTGGCAGGCAAGGCCTACATGATAAAAACCGTCGGTTGTGTGCTTCAAAACATATCCTCCGTCCCAGGGGGCATTTTTAGCCAAAGGAGGCCGGCTTTCGAATTGGATGATTAGTTTGGTGCGTTGTGATTTTGGGAAATCATAAATTTTTAAAAAAGGCGGATGATGGAGAAATTTTGCCTGTTGCCCGTTGGCATATATTTCCACGACACGGATGCTCTTCTGAGCATTTAAGATAATCGTATCGAGATTAAGAGGCATGAATAGTGTAATTGTTTGCGTCCCATTACATTCAAAATGCTCAAGCTTTGTTAAGTACAGATCGAAATTGTAATGGACTACATTAATTTTCTGTTGTATCAAGATGTGATTTTGTGCATGAAATAAAGACACGGTAAGGATTATAAAAAAAACAAAAAATAATATTTTTAATAATGAATAAGATGAATAACGGTTCATTTCAGTTTAACAAAAGTAAAATCATTTTGTGTGTCTCATATACAATGTTAAGGAAACGATTTTTTAAAATCAGATTAATCTTGCTGCTGATAAATTTCCTCAAGTACCTTTTTATATTTTTCTTTAATCACCCTTCTTTTCAAACTTAGCTTTGGTGTTAGTTCTCCGCTGTCAATACCCCAGGTGTCGTGCACCACGCGGCAACGCTTAAGTTTTTCGAAGTCGGCCAGGGATTGGTTCACTTTTTTAATATGGTCTTGAATAAGATTGTTTAAAATATCCTCTTTAGGTTCAAGGTTGTTTTTGGCACAATAATCTTTGAAATTAGCCATATTTGGAATGATGATGGCCGAGGCGAATTTCTGATATTCCCCCACCACCATGCAGTTTTCCACAAAGGGGCACTCTTTCAGTTTGTTTTCTATGGCAGCAGGAGCAATATATTTTCCGGCCGAGGTTTTAAAAATTTCCTTTTTTCTGTCGGTGATTTTAAGGAATTTACCTTCCACCCATTCGCCCACATCGCCCGTGTGAAGCCAACCTTCACTGTCGATGGCCTCGCGTGTGGCAATTTCATTTTTGTAATATCCTTTCATCAGCCCCGGGCCTTTCATCAGGATTTCGCCATCTTCAGGTGAAATTTTAATTTGACATCCTTCAATCACCGGCCCAACGGCTCCGAACTTGGTATTTCCCTTACCCGGCAAATTCACCGAGATGATGGGGCTGGTCTCGGTCAGGCCATAACCCTGAAGTATAGTAATGCCCGCACATGAAAAAGCCCTTTCCAGCTTGGGGTTGAGGGCTGCCCCCCCGCTGATGAGGTATTTGACGTTTCCGCCGATGGCTGCGCGCCATTTGGAATAAATCAAAACATCGAATAATTTTCTTTTCAACTCATAAAACAAAGTATTTTCGCCAAGCCCTCTGTATTTTTCTGCATGGTTCAGTGCTGCAAGGAATAATTTCTTTTTGAACCCCGTCAGTTTATCGCCGGCCTGCACAATGCGTTCATACACCCTTTCAAAAATCCTGGGCACCGCCACAAATAAATCGGGCTTGATTTCCCGGGCAGTTTCGCCTATGGCTTCCAAATGCTCAAGATAGTAAATAGAGATGTTATGATAAAAATAAACCATATTAACGGTGTGTTCATAAACGTGGTTTAGTGGTAAGAAACTCAACGCTTTCCATTCCGGCCTGAAAGGCACAATCCACCGGCAGGCCATCACGTTGGATGCCACATTGCCCTGCGAAAGCATAACCCCTTTGGGATCTCCCGATGTCCCGCTGGTGTAAAGAATACACATCAAATCATCAGCTTTGATTGAATTTTTTATTTTTTCCAAATTCGATGAATATTTTTCTTTTAATAATTCCCCTTTTTTTATCATGCTTTCCGCATTTTCCCTTCCTTCCGCGTTACCTTCAAGCAAATAAAGGTGTTCGATCCCTTTACACAGCGGTGCATATTTTTCGTAAAGTTTGGGATCGCCGAAAAAAACGGCCTTACTTTCGGCGTGCCCGATGATAAAGGAAAAATCCTTAGCCGAAACGGAAGGAAAAAGCGGCACCAAAACCAAGCCCGCCTGTTGGCAGGCAAAATCAAGCATCATCCACTCCGGCTTATTGGAAGAAATGACGGAAATCTTGTCGCCCTGCTTAAAACCGGCATCCAGCAAATAAAAAGAAAGTGCATTTACTTTTTTTAAAAAATCCGAAGTGGATATTGAAATCCATTCATTCCCCCTTTTTTTGTTCAGGAATGTAGGGTTATCAGGCAGGGATTTTAACCTTTCAAGCAAATCCAAAATACGCGAAATGTTTTCCATAGATTTTCAGAAAATCAGACCTAAACTTAATGAAAAAGTAAAAAATTATCAGCGTAAACAAATTGAATTTTTGATAAAATAAAAATTTCTTTGGCTGCTTGTGTTTTTATGAGGCCGAGCATTTTTTAGGAGGTTTTAAAACGTTTTTCTATTTAAACACCGGCCCGATTTATTGTTAGTTAGAATGTTTATCTTTGCATTCCCTTACAAATGGATAACTTTTCCTTCCATAGCATTCCGGAATCCCTTGAAGATCTTAAGCAAGGAAAGCCCATTATTGTGGTGGACGACGAAGATCGTGAAAACGAAGGCGACTTCATTGCCCTGGCCGATACCATCACCCCCGAAACCGTCAATTTCATGGCCAAATACGGCAGAGGGCTTATCTGTGCCGCCATCACCCAAAGCCGCGCCCTGGAACTTAAGCTGGACCCCATGGTCAGAAATAACACGTCTTTGCACGAAACCGCTTTTACTGTTTCGGTGGACCTCATTGGCGAAGGGTGTACGACCGGAATTTCCGCCCACGATCGGGCCAAAACCATCAGGGCGCTTTCCGATAAAAATAAAAAACCCGAAGATTTTGCCCGCCCCGGACATATATTTCCGCTGGTGGCCAAAGACGGAGGGGTGTTGCGCCGTGCCGGCCACACCGAAGCAACCGTGGACTTAGCAATACTTGCCGGCCATCCACCCTGCGGCGCCCTGGTGGAAATCATGAACGAGGACGGAAGCATGGCACGCCTTCCGCAATTGATGGAACTATCCAAATCCCTTGGGCTTAAAATCATTTCCATAAAAGACCTGATTGAATACCGCCTTCTCACCGAAACCATCGTAGAGGAGGTGGTCAGCGTTCAAATGCCAACCCATTTTGGAAATTTCAAATTAAGGGCATTTCGCTCCAAAACCGACGGTTCTGAACATCTTGCCCTGACCAAAGGGGAGTGGAAAGAGAATGAACCCGTGATGGTTCGCGTACATTCCAGTTGCGTTACCGGTGACATATTCGGCAGTAAGCGCTGCGACTGCGGCGAACAACTTCACAGGGCCATGCAAATGATCGAGCAGGAAGGAAAAGGGGTGGTCCTTTACATGAACCAGGAAGGGCGGGGCATTGGGCTTATGAATAAACTGAAGGCCTATAAGTTACAGGAGGAAGGCCTTGATACCGTGGAAGCCAATCATCACCTGGGTTTCAAAATGGACGAACGGGACTACGGCACAGGGGCACAAATCCTGAGGGCGTTGGGCATCTCCAAAATCCGGCTTCTGACCAACAATCCCAAAAAAAGGGCCGGGCTTTTGGGATATGGCCTGGAAATTGTAGAAAACATACCGATAATTGTTCCGCCCAACCCTCATAACGAGCAATATCTCAGAACCAAAAAAGAAAAAATGGGGCATACGCTTTGATTGGAAGATTTTGTTTTGCCGTTTTTCTACATGCATGTTTGTTTCTGACTAAAGCCCAATGGGGCATAGAGTCCACGGCCGATGAAGGGTTTATTATTCCCCATTCCAGAGACGTAGAATATGTAAGGCATTCAAGGCCTTTTGGAGTATCATTTTCAGTTGTAAAAAAAGTTTCCGACACCCTTTACCCTTTATGCGATTGTTATCCTTTGCACAAATTCCGTTATGCCTATTTTGATTTTAATAATGCCGTGTTGGGCCAATCGCATTTGCTTTATTATTCCCTGGTTCCAAGGTTCCGATGGTTCGGAAATTTATTTTTTTCCATTACGGCAAGCGCAGGCCTTACGTACAACAACCGCCCCTACCATCCCCTGCANAACCCCGATAACAATAGTTACAGCATGTATGTGAACGGTTACCTCGGCCTGGGCGCCGGATGGGCCATCAGGCCCCATCCCCGCTGGGAAATGTCGGCGGCATTTATTTATCATCATATTTCCAACGGAGGCATACGCGATCCGAATAAAGGCATCAATTGGCCCGCTGCTTCTATGCAATATACCTATTTCCTTGGCAGGAAAAATAAAAGAATAAGCGATTTACGAAATGAACAACCCGCGCATGATGTTTTTGACAAAACAAAATATTTTTTTATAACAAGCATTTACGGTTCAGGCAGGATTATCGACAAGGGCGACAAAAAGCGCTGGCCGGTGTACGGGTGGCAGTTGGGGGCATACAGAAAAGTTTCGGGACTAAGTTTGTTGTTTGCAGAAGCGGATGCCCACCGCGACCATGCGGCTGCAGAAAAATTAAGGAGAATGGGACTAAGCCCATCGGACTTTTACCTTTCCGTGGCCGGGGGGCATGGTTTTTTGCTTGGCAAGTTTGTTTTCCGGCAAGGTGCAGGAATATATTTTATCCGCCCCGCATCCCTGCATCCCCTTTGGTATCACCGTTGGGGCCTGGCCTATTTTTTTAATAAAAAAATATTTACGGAAATCTCCCTGAAAGCCCATCGCCACGTGGCACACTTTCTGGATTTCAGGGTGGGGGTTGTTTTGTGGGAAAAGCAGCGTTAATCGAAGCGGTTTAAATGTAATTTAAGTTTGTACAAAAAATTTCATAACTGATATTTTGAGTTTAGAAGCGATTTTCTTACTTTGCGTAGATGAGCAAAGTGTTGGAGAAAGAGACGCCCCTGATGCGGCAATACAACAGCATGAAGGCCAAATATCCCGATGCCATTTTGCTGTTCCGCGTGGGGGATTTTTACGAGACCTTCGGAGAAGATGCAGTTAAGGCATCATCCATTCTGGGTATAGTGCTCACCAAGCGTTCCAACGGCGCGGCCTCGGAAGTGGAACTGGCCGGCTTTCCCTATCACTCTCTTGAAAATTACCTTCCGAAGTTGGTCAGGGCGGGCCACAGGGTGGCCGTTTGTGAACAACTGGAAGATCCCAAAATGGCCAAAGGCATCGTGAAGCGCGGTATCACTGAAATCGTCAGCCCGGGCGTGGCTCTTTCCGATACCTTGCTGGAGCCGTCCAAAAACAACTTTCTCTGTGCCCTTTCGCTTTCCCCTGACGGAAAAAGCGGAGGCGTTGCGTTTGCCGATGTTTCGACCGGCCATTTCTTCGCCGCCGAAGAACACCCTTCCGTTATCAAAAAATGGATTGAACAATTCCAGCCCAACGAAATCCTGGTCAATAAAAAGGATTTTTCTTTTTACAAAATGTGGCACGGCTCCGAAAAGGGCCTCCGTGCTTTCGACGACTGGGCTTTCGGGGCGCAGCATGGCAAAGACATCGTGCTTGGCACTTTCGGCGTGCAGTCGGTGAAGGGCTTTGGCCTGAGCGAGGGCGGGCATGCCATACCGGCCTGCGGGGCCATTATTTCCTATCTGAAAGAAACACGCCTGGAACACCTGAACCATCTGAAAGAAATCCGATTGCTGAAAAACGATGAGTCCTTGTGGATGGACAAATTTACCATCCGCAACCTGGAAATTTTCAAGCCCGCATCGGAAGGCGGAAAAACCTTATTCGAGGTGATGAACACCTGCCGCACCCCGCAAGGCGGCCGTTTGCTCTATAGGATGTTGCTTTTTCCTTCATGCCGGGCCGATGTTATCCGAAGCAGGCACGATGCCGTGGAGTATTTTATACATAATAAGGATATTTTTCCCTCCTTGTTTTCTTTGCTTTCTTCTTGTTCCGATATCGAAAGGATAACGGCCCGCATTGCCACCCGCAAAGCCGGCCCGCGCGAACTGAACCATCTGACCCGCACATTGGAGCATTTTATTGATATCAAAAACCTCTTGCCTTTGCCCTTGCCATCCCTGCTGGAGGGCTTCAAATCGGAAGAGCTCATCACAAACATTAAAGAAATTACGGCTTTCCTGAAAGAAAGCATCCGGCCCGATGCCCCCGCTATCGTGCAGAAAGGCAACGTGATATGCAGCGGATACCATCAGGGCCTCGACGAATGGAGGAGAATCGCTTACGGCGGTAAAGATTACCTGCAACAATTACAACAACGCGAAAGCGAACGCACCGGCATTCCCTCGCTGAAAGTGGGTTTTAATAATGTGTTCGGATATTACCTGGAAGTGACGCACGCCCATAAAGACAAGGTGCCGCCGGAATGGATACGCAAGCAAACCCTCACGAATGCCGAGCGTTATATTACCCCTGAACTTAAAGAATACGAAGAAAAAATCCTGAAGGCCGAAGAAGAAATACAGAAATTGGAAGAAGCCCTGTTCCGGGAAGTGCTGGAAAAACTTTCTTCCTTCATTGCCCCCTTGCGCAAGGCCTCGGATTTAATTTCGGAAGCCGATGTGTATTCAAGCTTTGCCGCGCAGGCACTGGAAAGAAATTATTGCCGGCCTGCCCTGGCAGAGGATCACCTCATTGACCTGAAAGATGCGCGCCACCCGGTGATTGAACGCCTGATGAAGCCCGGGGAAGAATATGTGCCCAACGACATTTTTCTGGACAAAGAAAGCCGGCAGCTTTTAATCATCACCGGGCCCAACATGAGCGGAAAATCGGCTGTGTTGAGGCAAACGGCCTTGTGCATCATCATGGCCCAAACCGGTTCCTATGTGCCCTGCAGGGAAGCCCGCTTTGGCCTGCTGAACAGGATATTCACGCGTGTGGGCGCTTCCGACAACCTGAGTGCAGGGGAATCCACCTTTATGGTGGAAATGCAGGAAACCGCCCTGATATTGAACAACCTTTCCGACCGCTGCCTGCTGCTGATGGATGAAATCGGGCGCGGAACGGCTACCTACGACGGCATTTCCATCGCCCAAAGCATTGCCGAATACCTGCACGAACACCCTTTCCGCCCGCTCACCCTTTTTGCCACGCACTACCACGAACTGAACGATCTGGAAGGCCGCTTTCCGCGCATCAAGAACTACAGCATTTCGGTTTTGGAAAAAGACAACACCGTGTTGTTTTTGCGCAAACTCAAAAGGGGCGGAAGCGAACACAGCTTTGGCATACATGTGGCCAAAATGGCGGGCATTCCACAAGCAGTGGTGCAAAGGGCGAATCAAATCCTGGCATGCCTGGAGGAAAAATCTTCTTCCTTTCCGGAAAAAGTACAGAAGCAAACGGACGAGGATAATGCCAAAAACCATCAACATAATTTTCAAATGATGTTGTTTGACGGTATGAGTGAACAGGAAAAAGAAGCCCTGGATACAATCAAAAAATTAAATCCGGATGAATTAACTCCGTTGGATGCTTTGCAATTGTTTTATCGAATAACCCGCATGCTTAAATCGTAAGTGCACAATCCGATCAGAACTTCAAATAATTTTTTTTATAAGGCCAAGTTTGTATATGGCTTCCAGAATATTCCTGGATTGCGTTTTTTTAATTATGCTTTTTCTGTGGTTGCTGATAGTATCAACAGATAAGTAAATTTTTTCAGCAATTTCTTTATTTGAATGGCCTTTTAGTATTAATGATAAGACCTGCCATTCCCTAATGGAAATAGGTAATTTAAAATGGGGTTTCTCATCATGATACACCACGTAAGTATCGTTTTTGGTTTCTATTTGTAAATTAAGGTTAACGTTATTTTCATCCTTTATTTCCATAAAATATCCAATATCAAAGGAAATTCCACGGCCATCTATAGAAATCAGCTTGCCGTGTTGCATAAACCATATATATTTACCCGTGTTATGCCTGAGTCGAAAATACAACTTGTAGTTAAGGCCTTTTAACTCAGAAATATCTAAGTTACCCACCAATACCATTGCTTTATGAATAAGAAGCCGGTACCTATTTACATCATCCGGATGAATAAAACTAAGAAAGTAATTAAAACTGTTTTTTTGCAGAAAACAATCTTTATCCATGTTGAACTCCCTGAACCATTCATTACCTGTTACATAAACATGCTTTAATTCTTGGGTGTCAATAATAAAAGTTCCGGTAAGCAAATGGGTTTTGTGCCCGAATTCAATTAATTTAAATTCATTCACAAACTGCAAAAATTCATCTTCAAAAATTACAAAAGTATCCCGGTAAATTTTCTTAAAATTTTGTATAAGCAAATGAATGTCTTTGTTAATACCGCCTGTTTTAAATCTCATAAAATTAAAAGCAATCAAAAATAACCTTTTTGGGTTAATTGAAAATAATTTTATAAGGATTAATTTTGTAAAAAAATTTAATTTATGAGAATTAAAATCCTCCCTTCACTTTTATTTTCGGTTTTATGGGTTTGCGGCATACTCCGGGCGCAGTGCGTATGGCAAAGCGTAGGCCCCAATGATAATAACCAGCCAAGCTTTTATAATGCAGCTTACACCTCCTTAGCGCTGGATGCAACGGGCAATCCGGTGGTGGCGTATCAGGACGTGGCGAACGGAAGTAAAGCCACAGTGAGGCGGTATAACGGGAGCGCCTGGGTGAACGTGGGCAGCCCCGGCTTTTCGGCAGGGCAGGCAGATTTCCTCTCCTTAGCGCTGGATGCAACGGGCAATCCGGTGGTGGCGTATCAGGACGTGGCGAACGGAAGTAAAGCCACAGTGAGGCGGTATAACGGGAGCGCCTGGGTGAACGTGGGCAGCCCCGGCTTTTCGGCAGGGCAGGCAGATTTCCTCTCCTTAGCGCTGGATGCAACGGGCAATCCGGTGGTGGCGTATCAGGACGTGGCGAACGGAAGTAAAGCCACAGTGA
>JAOAHO010000029.1:0-36701 GCA_026415195.1 Bacteroidia bacterium
ACATAAAGCCGCCGTTGAATACGTATTCCTTAATTTTTTTGGCGGAGTTTAATTTCATTAAAGACACTTTGGAGAATCCGAGTTTTTTTGCCAGGGCTTCATTATATCTGACTTCCGCCTGATACCAGGCCATGTTGCGGTATCCTGCATAAAATTTCCCGTACTGCCCCGTAAAATCTTCGTGGTGGAGGTGGAGCCAGTCGTAATCTTTAAGTTTGTCGTTATATAATTCTTCATCATAAACTACATCATAGGGGATCTCGGCATACGTCAGCACCAGGGTTACGGCATCGTCCCAAGGCTGTTTTCCGGGTGGAGAATAGACGGCAATTTTGGGGGCTTTTTCCAATTTCATGGCATCCTGGTTAACTTCGGGGCGGGCAATATCCATTAAAATTTGCTGTGCAGCAGATTCTCCGATAACTTCATACGACACCCCCCTTACGTTACATTCCCTTTGGATCTGAACTGTGTGAGGGATCAAAAAACTTCCGCCACGATAGTTTAAAAGCCAATGAATTTCCAGATTTTGCTTTAAAGCATAATAGGCAATGCCATAGGCCTTCAGGTGGTTTTTCTGTTCTTCATCCATATAAATTAATATCCGGGATGCCTGAAGGCTTAAAGTTAATATAAAAAGAAAAAAAGCGCGTAGCATTCCTTACGCAATTTATGAAAAGAATACGAAAATGGTAAAAAAGGGTTTATGAAATAATGTTAATGATGACCTGTTTCTCCTTCGTGGCCTGCATTATTATGGCTGCCATGGGATGCTCCATGACCATGACGCAACTTTAATTCAGCCTGTTGCTTTTTAAAAATAGGGTCGAGAGGAGCGAAGCGTCCGCTTCCGCCTGCATAAGTACCTTCCGTAAGGATAATAAATATGGCATATAACATAAAAACACTATAGGGCAATAAGATGACATATTTAAAAAACTTCACTTCGTGTTCCAAGTGCATAAACCACCATACAATGGCTCCGGCTTTAATAAGGGTGAAAGAAATAAAGAAAAATTTGAGTCCGAAAGTGCCTGTCCATCCTTTGGAAGGGGCAATAAAGCCGACTACCAATTCCGCAATGGTTACAAAAAGCATGAGCCAGAATACGTTCCAAAGCTTTCGGCGAGCTTTTTTGCCGTATTCTTCGTCATGATTGCTCATGACTTCATATTTAGGATAGTTGTCGTTGAATTCCATGGTAATAAAAATTTAATGGTTTACAAAAGATAAAAGAAGGTAAATACAAACACCCACACCAAATCCACGAAGTGCCAATAGAGGCCCACCTTTTCCACCATTTCATAATGGCCACGCTTCTCGTAGGTGCCTTTAATGACGTTAATAAAGATGATCAGATTAATTACCACACCGGAGAACACGTGAAACCCGTGGAATCCGGTAATAAAGAAAAAGTAATTGGCAAATTGAGGCAAGCCATATTCATTGACCACCATGTTAGCGCCATGTACAATTTGCGGTACGTATTTCCCAAGTTCATCATTCCAAACGTTGCGCAGAGCTCCTTCTTCCGTCCCCACAATGAAGTGATACCATTCCCATGCCTGCGATCCCACAAAAGTAAGCCCGCCCACAATAGTCCAGAACATCCAAATAATCACCCCTTTTTTGTCCATCCTGTGACCGGCCTCAACGGCAAGCACCATGGTTACCGATGACATAATAAGTATAAAGGTCATCAATCCCACATAAGCCAAAGGAATGTGTTGTTCGATAAATGGAAAGTGGGTAAAAACGTTTTCTGCCTTGGGCCACACATCGGCGTATTTGTGGCGGATAAAGCCATAGGATACCAGCAGCCCCCCGAAGGTCAGAGCGTCAGAGATCAGGAAAAACCACATCATCATTTTGCCGTAGCTCACCCGGAAAGGCGATTGGCCTCCGCTCCATGCCTCGCGCGCATTATACTCGATAGCGTGTCCCATAAATCAATGATTTGGGTGCAAGTTTAACGAAAATTATACAAAAACAAAAATAAATATACCCATAAAAGGGTAAGGAAATGCCAATAGATTCCCGTGAGGGAAATCCCCAAAAAATCGGATGCGGAATATTTTTTCTTCCATGCTTTTAGGCCCGTATAAAAAAGTGCAATCAGCCCTCCGAACAGGTGCAGAAGGTGCATGAGCGCTATGATATAGAAAAACGAACCCGATACATTGGCATACTTTCCAAGGAAGAAGATGCCTTGTTCCGTAAGTTCCTTCCACACCGTGAACTGCGACCAGGTGAACCCCAGCCCGAGCAAAAAAGTGATAAAAATCATGCCCGCCGAAAATTTATGTTTGTTTAGGCGAATTGCCCTCTGCGCGAAAAAATAAGTCATGCTGCTCAGTATGATGATGGCCGTACTGAGGTAAGTAGTCGGCGGAAGTTCAAACACCAGCCAGTTCCCTTTTTGCATGCGCACCACGTAGGCGCTGGTAAAACCGGCAAACAACATGGTGATGCTGATAATCCCCAGATACATCAGCATTTTTGCCGATTTTCTGCGCACTTTGCGAAGCTCTTCTTTTGGGTTGATGTATTCCTTCGGTGTATTGTCCATGTTACATCATCAAACACCCGTCAGCAGGGAAAGTTGAACCACCGGCAAATATACCAAAGAAATCAGGAACAACCGCCTGGCTAAAAGGTCGTCGGGATGGCGGTAAAAAAGGAAGGATTGCCATATCAGGGCAACCCCGCAAATCATTATGGACAATGCACTGATGATCCCTGTTAAATTCAGGAAAAAAGGGAACACCGAAATAACCACCAGAAATATACTATAAATCAACACCTGAAAACCGACCGAACGGTTCTTTTCCCTGCCGGTAGGCAACAGAAAAAAACCCGCGCGGGCATAATCGTCAAAATTAAACCATGCCAACGACCAAAAATGCGGGAATTGCCATATAAACTGTATCAGAAAAAGTATGAAAGAAAATAACCATTTGCCTCTATCGTTTGGTTCGGATGCCAGGGCCCCGATGAGCACCGGAAACGAACCGGGAAATGCTCCGATGAAAACCGCCCAGGGGTTTTTTTTCTTCATGGGAGTATAGATATACACATACATAATAAAAGAAAGTGCCCCAAAAGCCAAAGGAACAATCCCCAACAAAGAGAGAAAACATAACCCCAATAAAGCATTAAAAACACCGATCATTACAGCTGATCTTGAATTTATAAGCCCGGAAGGAAGGGGCCTGGTTTTGGTTCGTTCCATCATGGCATCGGTTTGGGCTTCATAGTATTGGTTAAATGTGTTGGAAGCTGCCGTGATGAAAAGCCCGCCCGCTGTCAAATATAAAACATCATAAAAGCAAGGTTCTCCGGCAATGGTAAAATAACTGACCAATGAAGAAAACAACACCAAAAGGGTGAGGCGCAGTTTGGCCAGCCGGGCCCAGATTTTTATCCAATGCACAGGCAAAGTTAGGGAATAAAGGTTTTTTTCCTTAAAAAAAGACCACGAAGAATTGATTTTACGGAACACTTTAACCAATAAATAAAACCATTAAAAAAATTTGCATGCTTCAATTTCCAGTAATAATAAACCGGCAAAAAACCCAATTTATGATTTCCGCAACTATCAGCCCAAAATTTTAGCAAACATTCCTTCGCGTCCTTTGAATTCAAAAATTCCGGGGTTTGCCTTTCGAGCAAAAATTCTATCCCGCTTTTGATTTTCATCAATTCTTCTTTTCTCATTATGCAAACATTATTCCCTGCCAAATTCAACCCTTCCAACAACCGTTCATCGGAAAAACCAAAACACTCAACAAAAAACTTTTTTCTTATTTCATTATTCAGGCGGAGTTGGGTTCGCTTCTTTTCATGGCTTACCTGAAGCGGATGATTACGATAAACAAACAAAGCATCCTCCAATATATGAAATTCTCCTTTGAAGGCCAGCCGTGTCCAAAGTTCATAATCTTCCGCATGACTAAATTCTTCTTTATAATGAAGATCGTGCCCTGCCAATGATTTGTTGATCATAACCAGCGGATGGCAAAATGGGGTAGAAAAAAACAGCTGAGTTTTTAAAAAATTTCCCTTGTGGGATACCCTTATGATTTCCTTTTTATTTTCGGTTAGGGTAAAATAATTTGCCCCGCACACCACCGTCTGTGGTTTTTTTTCCATCCATTCCACCTGTTTTTCCAGGCGATGCGGCAGCGATATATCATCTGCATCCATACGCGCCACATACTTACCCCGGGTTAATGAAATTCCCAGATTTAACGCACTGACGATCCCCTCATTTTTCTCCTTACGGATGTATTTTATCCTTTTATCTGCGAGGTGTTTTTCTATTATTTGAGGTGAACTGTCGGTAGAGCCGTCATCAATAACTATCAATTCCCAATTCGAAAACGTTTGATTCAAAATGCTTTGCACGGCCTCTTCCACAAAAGCCGAAGCATTATAAACCGGCATCACAACACTCACCAAGGGTACATTCATTTAAACAAAGGTATTTACATTATGCCATTTATGCATATAATTTTATTGCTTATCTTCGTGATAATCGTATTTATTGCAATGGACAGCATCGACAGAACCCTTGCTCCGGAAGTAAGCATTGCCCCTTTTGAAGCACCAAGGCAACCCAACCTGCAAAAAAGCTTCCAACACGAAACAAGAAAATTTTTTGCATGGCACAATAACCAACATCCCTATCTCAAAATAAGCTTCATATTCCCTTTTTCAAATTTTGATTTCAACAATCGTTTGATTCCCCATTTCACCATGAATCTTATCCCCATGGGGACAAAATCCAAAAACTGGAATGAAATCTCTGACATTTTCGATTTTTACGGAACTAATTTGTTAGCAGATTCGACAGACATTGTAACCGAATTCACGATTACCTTTCTGCATAAATTCCTGCCCGATATCCTGGAATTGCTTGCCGATGTTTTTCTGCATGCAAATTTTCAGGAAGAACCTTTCGAACTCGTTCGCGTAAGGGAAATACAGGATTTTAAAACACGGATGAATAAAGTTTCGGTCCTTACCGACAGGGAACTTCGCCGGTTGACCCTTAAAGGAACGCACCTGGAACATCTTGCTGAACTGAAAAATTATGAAGATATCACCCGCGAAGAAATTTTTAATTTTTATCAGGAATATTACCCCGGCGGCCCCCAATTAATTGCGGTAATCGGAGGAACTGAAAAACATGCCGAAACAATTTATGATTTTTTTAATGCAATATGGAAAAATCCCCCTCTGCCAAAAAATACTTTTTTCAACCCGACACCTTTATCGGGAACACATTATGTTCATAAACCCAAAGCCCTGCAATCTTCCATACGCCTGGGTATATTTGTTCCCCACTACAACCACCCCGATTTTCCCAAATTAAAAGTCCTTTGCACCTTGCTGTCGGGATATTTCACTTCACGGCTTAATCAAAATTTAAGGGAAGAAAAAGGTTATACCTACGGTGTTCACGGTTATTTTCTTTCCTACAGAAATCTTCTTCAATATCATATTCACACCGAGGTGGGCACTGAAGTTACGCAAGCGGCCTTAAAGGAAATCCGTAAAGAAATTGAAAAGCTTGCTCACGATGATTTTCCTGATGAAGAACTGCAAAATCTGGCAAATTATCAATCCGGTGTTTTTTTGAAAGACACCAACGGTATATTTGAAAATGCGGGTTCATGGCTGAACAGCTATCTGAGAAATTTAACGCTTGAGGTAAGAAAAAACGTTTATGATGCCTTTTTCAATACCCGTCCTGAAGAGCTTCGAGCGCTTGCCAAAAAATATTTAAATCCCGACCATTTCACCGTGGCCGTTGCCGGCGATCTCGACAAAATTGGAAAAGAATAAAAGACATATTGCCATCCTGGGCCCCGGTTATCCGTTGCGCGGAGGGCCTGCCCTTCTGAACGAAAACTTTTGCCTTGAACTTTCCGGGAAAGGGCACAAGGCAGAAATTATTTCATTTTCCTTTCAGTATCCGTCTTTTCTCTTTCCCGGAACATCACAATATGATTTCAGCCGGGAAAAACCTTCCTGCCCCATACATTCACTGATTCATACACTTAACCCCATTTCCTGGTTCAGGACGGCGCGTTACCTCAGAAAATCCAAAGCCGATATCGTGATCATCCGTTACTGGCTTCCCTACTTTGCCCCGGCATTAGGCACCATTGCCCGCCTTGTCAGAAAACACATGCGCGTATTTGCCATTGCCGATAACATCATCCCGCACGAAAAAAGATGGGGCGACAAAATCCTTACCCGATATTTTATCGGTTCCTTACACGGGGTTATTTGCATGAGCGGAAAAGTAGAGCACGATTTGAAGATAAACTTTCCCGAAAAGCCCCATATCAAAGTTTATCATCCGTTATATGAAACATATCCCCGTCCTGTTTCCATGGAAGAAGCCCGAAAGCGGCTGGGCATTCCTCCCGATAAAAAAGTGATTTTGTTTTTCGGGCTAATCCGTAAGTATAAAGGCCTTCATTTGTTGCTGGATGCAGCACGGGAACTTATCCATTCATTTCCCGAGGTCTTGATACTGGTGGCGGGCGATTTTTATGATGATCGCCAGAACTATGAACCGGCACTGAGTATGTTGGAAAAAGAAGGGCATTTGGTGCTTTACGGAAGGTTTGTGCCGGATGATGAAATACATTATTATTTCTGCTCGGCCAACGTATGTGTTCAGCCCTATCTTAACGCCACCAACAGCGGTGTCAGCATGGTGAGTTATTTTTACGGGCTGCCGGTTATCGCCACCAATGTGGGCGGGCTGCCGGAAATAATTCCGCATGGAGAGTGCGGATTGCTGTGCGAACCAAATACGGAAGATTTAAAAAAACAAATCACTTACTACTTTGAAAAGCAACTTGAAGCTCCATTCAGAAAAAACATAGAAACATTCAGGAAAAATTTTTCTTGGGATACCTTTATTAATAAAGTACTCCAATTTTGTGATTCGGTTACCTAAGCACGCCCCGCGGCAATATCCCTGACCGCTTTTATTAATTTTTCCGAAATACCTTCCCACAAAAATTCCTTTTTCACCTTTTCATACGACGCCATTCTTTTTTGCTGAATTTCTTCAGGAGGTGTCAGGATAATCTCACGCATTTTTTGAATCATAATTTCCATGCGGGGCTCGGGAATCAACCAACCGTTGGAGCCGTCCACCAGCTTCGCCATAGCCCCGGTGTCGGTGGCAAATACGGCCATCCCCCTGCTCATCCCTTCCAAAACGGCATTGGGCATACCCTCGCTGTAACTGGTGCACACCAATACATGGCATTGATCCATGATGGCATTAATCCTGGACATATCCCTCAGTTCACCGTGATAAACAATTTTGCCTTGATGTAATTTTTTGTTTTCGGGAAAAGGTCCAATAAAATGAAATTCAAAATTTAAATCCATTATGGCCTGAATGCTGTCGTAGATTTCTTCGATGGCTTTTATCGGGTCATACCTTCCCACAAAAAGAAATTTCAAAGGGGGGAAGTATTCATTGGGCTTGTTTAATTGGCCGGAAGTAATGCCTGTTGGAATTTCTATGATCCTATCCCTGGGTATTCCCCTATTTTTGATGATGTCGGTGATTTTTCCTCCATAACTGAAAATGTAATCCGCTTTTTTCAGGATATCATCCGATGGCCATCGCATCATGCGTTGAATAACATAATCTTTGATTCCAAACGATTTTTGATACATATTCATCCCGTGCAATTTCACCCCCACTTTGGGGCATGCAAAAGGAAGTTTGTTTTTATGATTGAGCAAATACCACGCCGTAAATCCCTTTGCATAAATAAAATCCACCGGCCCGCGCTTGATGAATTCTTCAAAAATCATCCGCGAGTAAATCCATGAAGCATAAATGTAATGACCGGGAAATGGCGGAGGAGTCGGGAAAGTGAGGACTATATTGGTAATATTTTTTTTCTCTTCTTTAGTGAAAAATTCCAATTGATGTATATCGTATGTGCTTTGATTGAAGTGGTATAGGTCCACATGAATTCCGGATGCTGCCAAATATTTGCAAACATAATAAGAGTGCTTTTGCATACCCCCCAATACATAAGGGCTTATGCCATCAGTGAACAACGCTATCCTCATTTATTCAATAATCAAAAAATCACTATCAAACCAGGAGGAATACATTATGTAATTCCGGGCAATGCGCTCCACTTCCTCTTTAAATAATTCCGGTGAAATATCTTTGATTTTTTTTGCGGGAACCCCGGCAAATATACTTCCCGACGGCACCACGGTTCCTTCCGTCAAAACAGCGCCTGCGGCTATGATGCTTCCCGACCCAATCACACAACCATCCATCACAATGGCTCCCATTCCTATCAGTACTTTGGATTCCACTTTGGCCCCATGCACAATGGCATTATGCCCCACCGAAACATCATCGCCGATTTCCAAAGTAGTTCTTTGATAGGTGCAATGCAGCACTGCCCCATCCTGGATGTTAACGCGATGCCCCAAACGTATGTAATTCACATCCCCCCTGATTACGGCATTAAACCAAATACTGCAATCATCGCCGGTAATGACATCGCCGCATACCGTTGCGTTGGGGGCAATCCGCGTACCTTTTCCGAATTGGGGAGTTTTACCGTTAACACTTAATATGAGCGGCATAATTAAATCCGGTTTAGGGCCTGAAGGATATCTTCAAGTATATCTTCCTTATGTTCCAATCCGCATGAAATGCGGATCAATCCCGGCATAATTCCCACGGCTTGCCGTTCTTCTTCGGTTAATTTCGAATGAGTGGTGGAAGCCGGATGGGTGGCAATGGTTCGGGAGTCGCCCAGATTGGCCGTATGGGAAATCCATTGAAGGCAGTTTAAAAATTTTTTACCCGATTCATATCCGCCTTTTAAATCAAAAGCGATCATGGCCCCTCCTTTTTTCATTTGCCTGAGGGCTATGGCGTATTGCGGATGGCCGGGGGAACCCGGATAGAGTATTTTATTAATTTTTTGATGATTTTTCAAACGCTCATAAATGAATAAGGCATTTTCACAATGCCTATCCATACGTACAGCCAGCGTTTCCAAACTTTTTGAAATCACCCATGCATTGAAAGGCGACATAGAGGGCCCGGTGTGGCGTGTGAAATACCGCACTTGCTGGATGAGTTCTTTTTTTCCCAAAACCAGCCCGCCCAGTACCCTGCCCTGTCCGTCCAGGAATTTTGTGGCGCTATGCACCACCAAATCCGCACCAAAATCAGCCGGGGTTTGAAGATAAGGCGTAGCAAAGCAATTGTCCACGTTCACGATGATATGAAGTTGCCTTGCCATTTCACATATCGCTTCCAAATCACCTAACTCAAGGCCGGGATTCGATGGAGTTTCCAGGTAAAACATTTTCGTATTCGGCCTGATGGCTTCTTTCCATTCCCCGGGATTACCAAGGCCAACGTAGGTGGTATGTATTCCCCAGGCAGGAAAAATTTTTGTAAACAATTGATGGGTGGATCCGAACACGGAACGGGAAGCCACAATATGATCGCCCGATTTCAAAAGGGCGGCCATGGAAGAAAACACGGCTGCCATACCGGTGGCCGTGGCGATGCCGTCTTCCGTATGTTCCAGCAGGCACATCTTATCAATAAGCTCCTGCGTGTTCGGATTCGAAAACCGGGAATAAATATTTCCGGGAATTTCATCGGCAAAGAGTGCCCTTGCCTGCTCGGCATCATCAAAAACAAATGAAGAAGTCAGGTAAAGGGGCACACTGTGCTCCCGATTTTGCGACCTTTCCGCCTGTGTGCGGATGGAAATGGTTTCGAAATGTTTATATGGTTCTTTCATAGTATTTTAATGTGCTTCCAGCCAATTTTGCCCCACACCGGTTTCCACCACCACCGGCACATTCAGCGGCAATGCTTTTTCCATTTCCTCTTTTACCAATTGCTTCAGTTCTTCCAGTTCAGGCCGATAAGCATCAAACACCAATTCATCGTGCACCTGCAATATCATGGCCGATTTCATTTTGGACGATTTCATTCTGTTATGGATGGCCACCATGGCTTTTTTTATCATGTCGGCTGCAGTGCCCTGGATGGGGGCATTGATGGCATTGCGTTCAGCAAAGCCCCTCACGGCCTGGTTTTGGGAATGAATATCCGGGAGGTATCTTCTGCGGCCCAACAAGGTTTTCACGTATCCGTGCGAACGGGCAAATGCAATCTGATCATCCATGTATTTTCGTATGCCGGGATACTGCATAAAATAATTGTCGATCAGTTGCTTTGCTTCCGTTCTGGAAATGCCCAGATTTTCAGCCAAACCGAAAGCCCCTTGCCCGTAGATGATGCCGAAGTTTACGCTTTTGGCCTTATAGCGCATTTCTTTGGTGACGGCATCTTCCGTAATACCATAAACACGGGCTGCCGTGGCCGTATGGATATCTTTTCCCGAATTGAACGCCTCACACATGGCTTCATCCCCGCTAATGGAAGCCACAATCCGGAGTTCAATCTGAGAATAATCAGCGCTTAATAACACATAATCTTCATTTCGAGAAATAAATGCCTTGCGGATTTGGCGCCCCCTTTCGGTCCGTACGGGAATGTTCTGAAGGTTGGGATGATCGCTGCTCAGGCGGCCCGTGACGGCCACCACCTGATTAAACGTGGTATGGACTTTTCCTGTTTTTGGATTTATCATTTCAGGAAGGGCCGTCACGTAGGTGCTCAGTAATTTTTGTAATTCCCTGTATGTTAGGATTTTTTCCACCACCGGATGCTTGTTTCTTAATTTCATCAAAACATCTTCTCCGGTGGCATATTGACCTGTTTTCTTTGTCTTTTTTGCTTCTTCACTAATCTTCAAAACATCAAACAAAACTTCGCCCACCTGCTTCGGAGAGGAAATGTTGAACTTTAGTCCTGCTGAAGCATAAATTTCATCTTCCAATGCAATAATATCATTTTTAAAATCTGATTCCAGTGTTTTCAAATATTCCGTATCAATCCTGAATCCTTCACGCTCCATGGAGTACAACACTTTTACCAGCGGGGCCTCTACGTCCATCAACAAGGATTGCATATTTTCCGAAATCAGTTTTTCTTCAAACACCTTGTGCAAACGAAAAGTTACATCGGCATCTTCGGCGGCATAATGAAATATGGCTTCAGCCGGCAAGGATTTCATGTTCCCCTGATTTTTTCCCTTCGGGCCGATGAGCGATTCAATGGAAATCGGATCATAATTAAGGTAGTACCTGGAAAGTTCGTTCATTCCATGTCTTGCATCCGGTTTCAATATAAAATGCTCCACCATGGTATCGGTGATTTTACACCTAACATCCATCCCGTAATTTCCAAGGACATGCAAATCATATTTCAGGTTTTGGCCAATGATGGTAATATCCGGATCGGAGAAAACTGTATCAAATGCTTTCAAAAAAGAACGGGCTTCTTCATCGTTTTTAAAATGTATATATCCTGCTTCGAAAGGGCAAACACTGAAGCTTGCCGCTACCATTTCGGCTTCAAAAGGGTTTAAAGACGTGGACTCGGTATCGAAAGAAAACAGTTTGTTTGATTTAATTTTTTCAATCCAGGATTGAAGTTGATCGGAAGATTTTATCCATTCATACCGAACATCCACATCCTGAAGCGTTAACCATTTCTTCGGAAGCGCTTCCTCCACATTATCTTCAGGTGTGCCGAACAATGAAATCTGAAAATTTTGAGACGGAGATGGTGGTTTTATTTCCTCGCCCAGCAACCGTTGGGCTAATTGACGGAATTCCAACTCTTTGAACAATGCCAGCAGTTTGTCCTTATCGTGCGGTTTTATCTGCAGGTTTTCTAATGGAATGTCTATGGGAATATCGGTCATGATGGTGGCCAGGCGTTTGGATTGTAAGGCAAGTTTTTTGGCATTTTCCACTTTTTCCTTCAATTTACCTTTTAATTTATCTGCATTGTCCAAAACGGCCTCCAGGGTGCCGAATTCCTTAATGAGCTGTTTGGCAGTTTTCTCGCCCACTCCGGGAATTCCCGGAATATTGTCGGAAGAATCACCCATCAAACCCAAAATATCGATTACCTGAGAAACATTTTGAATTTCCCATTTTTGGAGTATTTCATTCACACCCAGAACCTCAGCTCCGTCACCCATTCGCGAGGGTTTGTAAATATGGATATGATCATCCACCAGTTGGCCGAAATCCTTATCGGGGGTCATCATATATACTTCAAAACCTTGGTTTTCGGCTTTTTTTGCCAAAGCGCCAATCACATCGTCGGCTTCATAGCCGGGAATCCGAATGGCACTAATATTCAGGGCCTCAATAATGCGGTCAATATAAGGTAATGAGAGCAATATGTCTTCAGGTATCTCATCACGATGTGCCTTATACGCTTCAAATTCCATGTGTCGGTGTGTGGGTTCTTCCGTATCAAATACTACGGCCATGTGTGAGGGTTTTTCGTCTTTTAATACCTGCAGAAGCGTATTGCAAAATCCGAATATGGCAGAGGTGTTCAACCCTTTAGATGTGATCCTCGGGTTTTTACTAAAAGCAAAATAAGATCGATAAATCAGTGCAAATGCATCCAAAAGGAAAAGCTTTTTGTCGGTGTCTTTGGTCAGCATGGGATATTAACGGGAATTATACTTTTGCAACCAAAGTGCAATGGCTTTTTCGTCGAATTGTTTGATGGCTTCCAATTCCTTTATGTCGGGCGCATCTTTACCCACACGTTGTTTTATTTGCTTGGCAAATTTTTTCTCGTCTACTTCTTCAAGATTTCCGTTGGCATCTGCAAGATAATAGATGGGTTCGTAAGTTACTTCATTCACATTAACGAACTCGGCATATCCTTTGTAAAAAAGCACTTTGCCCTCGGCCAATACCTCGAGGAATTCGGATGGCTGGCCTTCAAATTCCATACTCACGAATTTCCTCCCTTCCAGGAAAAACTGGCATGCCTGTCCGGGTCTGAACATCTTTTGCGGGCCTGTAGCCGGTTTGAAAATAATTTTTTTATAAAGTTCATGCATTTTTTTTGAATTCACTTTTAAATCGCCACGTAGTGTATCGGGTGATTTACACAGAATCACCTTTACGGGGATGAGTTTTTGCTGACTTTTTATATGAAATAACAAGAAAAATGAAAATATAAGAATGAAATTTCTTTTCATAGGTTGAAAATAGTGAAGATTTTTGAGAAAAATGCAAGAAAGGACTGAAAGATATTGTTTAAAAAAAGCGTTTACAAATATCTGTTGATCAATATCCCGATAATTTCAAAAACTCCTTACGTGTTTTATCTTCCTTAAATTTTCCCGAGAAAAATGAAGTTACGGTGGATGAAGTATCATCTTTAATTCCCCGCATCGAAACGCACAGGTGCTTGGCATCCAATATGACAGCCACGTCTTCGGTTTTAAGGAGATCTTTAAATTCATTCCCGATTTGCATGGTCATGCGCTCCTGAACCTGGGGCCTGGAAGCGTAATATTGAACAATACGATTGAGTTTGCTCAGCCCAATTACCTTTCCTGATGAAATATAAGCAACATGGGCTTTTCCCACGATGGGCACCAAATGATGTTCGCAAACGGAATAGAATGAAATGTTTTTTTCAATCAGCATTTCACCATATTTATAGGTGTTTTTGAATAATTTGACTTTGGGTTTGTTTTCCGGATTTAAGCCGTAAAAGAATTCTTTCACGAACATTTTGGCCACACGTAAGGGCGTATCTTTCAGAGAGTCGTCGTTCAGATCCATTCCCAGGATATGAAGCACCGATTCGATATGTTTGCGGATGAGGTGAATTTTTTCTTCATCCGACAACTCGAAAGCATCCGGACGAAGGGGTGTTTGCGGATTACCCGAAAAATGTTCATCATTCAGGTTTTCAAGTTCTTCCAAAAGAATTTCCTTTTGTTTTTCAGACAGGATAGCGGACATAATTTCTGGGGGTTTCGTAGAGTTCAACATACATATCCAAATGTTCCGGGATATGCGGGCGGATTCGGTTATAAATCACCATGGCAATATTTTCTGCCGAGGTGATCAGATTATGAAAATCGGGCACATCAAGGTTCAGATTTTTGTGATCGAAAGGTTCAATAACATAATTATAAATAATCTCACTGAGCGATTTCAAGTCCATCACCATGCCGGTTTCTGCGTCCAATGGTCCGGTCACACAAACCACCAATTCATAATTGTGGCCATGATAATGAGGCCATGAACATTTCCCAAAGATGGAAAAGTTTTTCTCATCACTCCAGGCAGGATTGTATAAGCGATGTGCCGCATTGAAGTGCTCTTTCCTATAGACGGAAAACCGCGGTGAATGAGTATTTGTTTTATTTTCTATATTTTGCTTTTTTATTCCGGATCTGTATCGGAAGTTTGCCGACCAAGCACTCCGGAGATTTAAACAGATTTAAGTATCGAATGTTTAAAGTTAAGCAAAATTTTTATTCTCAGCCGAAATATTCGACGCATATCCGAGGTGTTTCGTAAATTTTAACAGAATGCAATTGTGCTTCTTTCGGTAAATGCTTGCTGAGTTCATTCCATATGGCAATGGCAAGATTTTCGGTGGTGGGCATTACTCCTTTTAAAAAAGGGACATCCAGATTAAGATTTTTATGATCCAGCTTTTCAATGATGTGTTCCTGAATAATTTTGCTTAGGTCTTTAACATTAATAAAATAGCCCGTATCGGGATTAATTTCGCCTTTCACCGTTACAATTAATTCAAAATTATGCCCATGCCAATTTTCGTTGGCACATTTTCCGAACATTTCTTCATTTTTTTCTTTGGTCCACGCCGGATTATACAATTTATGAGCGGCATTGAAATGTTCGTGCCGTGTCAGGTAAATCACGAGGTAAATTTAAGGGATTTCGGCTTGAGCAAATGTGTTTAATCTGTAAATTCGTAAAAAAATGCCGAAAATAATTTTGGTTTACCCTACATCCGAAGAAGCAAGCCCAATACTACATGAGTTCATCCCCCATAGTGATTTGTTGTATATTCACCGTCATAATCCGAACATTTACTTAAACATCAGCGGAGCGGGAATTCCGAACACCTGCTTAACAATGGGTAAATTATTTTCCATGGATTTCGATTTGGCCTTTCAAATGGGCATAGCCGGAACTTTTTCAGATGATTTTGAATCCGGTAATATGGTAAGAGTGCAAAAAGATTTTTTTTATGAATTAGGCGCTGAAGACGGTGATGCTTTTATTCCGGCAGATGGCCTGAATATTGGAATTCAAACTTCTTTTTCCGAAAAAATTTCTCATGTGTTGCCCGATTTTCTGGAGGCCTTGCCAAAGGCGGAAGGGATAACGGTTCAGAAAATTCACGGAAATGAACTTTCCATAAAAAAAGCCAAAGAACTATTTCCTTCGGTATCGGTTGAAAGCATGGAAGGAGCAGCATTTTTTATGGGCAATTCACACCGCAAAACCGTACTGCAAATCAGAGCCGTATCAAATAAAATTGAAAAACGCAACAAATCCAAATGGAAAATAAACGAAGCCGTTGAAAATCTTAATACCATAGCCCAAAAAATCATCCGACATGACTTTGCTTAAGCTTGCCCTTTCTCCCTGCCCTAACGATACTTATATCTTTTATGCCCTTATCCACAACAAAATTCCTGCCTGCAGAGTACGATTTGATGTAATTTTTAAGGACGTGGAAGAATTGAACCGCCTGGCATTTGAAAATCCGCCCGATATTTGCAAACTGAGCTTTCATGCTTTGGTCAATTTAGCCCATACTTATGATGCCTGCAGCACCGGAGGCGCCATGGGATTTGGAAACGGGCCGTTACTGGTGTCAAAAACAAAAAATATTTCCGTTCAAAACCTTAATGAAGTTGTCCTACCGGGTGAACACACTACGGCTCATTTTCTTTTCAGAGCACTATATCCGGATTACAAAAACAATAAAATTTTTCTTAGGTATGATAAGATAGCCCCCTATCTTTCCGAACATCCAAATGCGGCCGGGGTTCTGATACACGAAAGCCGTTTTACTTACAAAGAAAAGGGGCTTTTCCTGATTAATGATTTAGGTAAGTCGTGGGAAGACCAGACAAAATCCCCTATTCCCCTGGGTGGAATAGGTATAAAAAAAACTTTAGGCGATAACATAAAAAAAGAAATGCCCGGATGGATCTTGCAGAGCATTGTCTATGCCGAAAATCACCCTGAAGAAGTAATGCCGTTCATGAAGCAACATGCCGTGGAGATGGATGACGAAATTATTTGGAAGCACGTAAGGATGTTTGTGAATGATTTTTCAAAAGGAATGGGCGTTCCGGGAAAAAAAGCCATTCAAGTCATGACGGATAAACTACAAGTGCAGCAATCCCTGCAAATACTTGAAGTCATTGAATAATACGCCTTATTTCTTCAGGTATATTTTTCAACCAGCGATCCGTTAACGCCTTATCTTCTATAATACAATGTTCTTCGGCCTTGCCAAACCAACGATATCGGTATCGTGCAACTAAATCATATATTGGATTTCTGCAACATGCCGGGATCCACTTCAAGGCCATAAGTTGAACCGAAAGCGATTTTTTTAAGTAAGGCCTGAGTTGGATCAGCACATCGGATTTTTTATATACCCTGTTATCCTTAATTAACCAAACACTTTCAGGATCCCCAATCCCGCAGGATTGCAAAGAAGCAAAAAAAATGCCGGAGGGCTTTTTTTCATTTTTCACTATCCATCTGACAAAGCGATGGCAAAGCGCACACTCCCCGTCCACCAATACCATCACCCGAACAGTTTTATCAGCGTCATCAGTTGCCATGAATGAAATAAGGATCAACGCTAAGTTCCACTTTTTTTCCCGATGGCTGTAGCGTCAATAGATCAAACCAAGTGAGGTAGCCGTTTTTTCCGGTGCAGTTGGTGGTATGGTGCGGTGGATATGCAGCGCCCCCGATATTCCGTGATGCAGAAAAAATTTTTTTGGATTTATCCGAAACAAATATTCCGTGGCCTTGGGGAACATGATGTACTTTTTGAACCTGCTTGGTCTGCCCATCCACAATGGAAAGACATCCTTGTTGTCCGGGAAATGTGGTGTTATCATAAGGAGAACTGACGTAACACTTACCGGTTATATTAGACCAACTGAATGTTTGAGGATAGTCGGAAACGGGGATAATTTGCAGGGTATGTGTTTTTAAATTAAAAATTCTGATGTCGTCCGATTGCTGGCATGTAAGCCAAACCTCATCTTTATTCAAAGGATTTAAAGATGCTTCATGAATATTAATTTGGTTATTGATTGAAGGAGGAAAACCCGGTTGTAGGGAAATGTCGTACTTAAATTGAAATGAGGTATCCAGCAAGGAAATAAAATTTCCTTTTTCGGCTGTTATGATGAGGGTGTCTTCGGTTTTGTTCAGGCAAATACCATGGGGTTCGGGCAGGGCAGGATAATAGTGCAGCAATTTGTGTTTTTCCAAATCCACGGCCGAGACGGCCCCTAGGGAAGTCCAGGCAACGGCATATCCCTTTTTCCCGTCGGATGAAATGCAAAATGTATTCCAGTCCTTCATATCGGTATTATTCCAACCGGCCGCTTTTGGCGACAATGGAATATCGGCCACATGGGCATTGTCGGATACCCTGAATTTCTGAACCACATTGGCATTCAAAAACAAAACATACCAGTATTTTTCGTCCGGAGACACCATCACATAATGGGGCGATTCCACAACCCCCTCTTCCCTGCCCACTTTTATATATCGAATCGGCTTGCCATCATCGGCATTCAAAATCGTTACAACATCACATCCCTGATTTACCACATAAACTTTGTTTTTCACATTTGAACCGTAAATCCGGCCATGGGCATCAGGGGCGCCTTGTTCAATCCAATGGCGTATGATATTCACTTCTTCCCTCGATAAGGGGGGGTCATTTAAGGGCATTCGGGGTTCCTGCATCAAACCTAAATCCGGATAAGAATTGATAAAATACATCAGATAAGAAAATTCCGGACTATAAGGAATAACGGGCATTCCGGCTGAGGTTCCGGAAAACAGCTTATCCCATGAACTTAAATCCAGGTTCCCGGCTGCCTGATAACTTTTACTGTCGTGACATCCGGAAGTGGCACAACGGGTAATTAAAATTCTCCCCACATCAAAAGGATATCCGTTCCAATCTTCTGGTTTCCCTTTGTCTTTTTTGCAAGATACTAAGGCCAAAATCAGAACAATCACTATGGATGCCTTACGATGCATGCACGATGATAAATACCGCTTTCCGTTACTAAATTTAAAATATAAAAACCATCGGGCAGGAAATTGGTTTTGATATGATATTTTCCGTTTTGAAAAAGGTAATCAGGATTGAAAATTTTTCCGTCAACACCGGTAAAATAAACTTTTGCATTGGGTTCGTCCAATTCCAGTAAAATTTCATCATGAGCCGGATTTGGAAAAATTTTAAAAAATTCTCTATTTGATTTATCTTCTTCCTTAATCCCAACAAAAGGAGAGAGGGATGAAAAAAAAGTTATTCCGCCTGCGGAATTTCCCACTAACAGATCTCTTTTTCCATCACCATTAATATCTTCATACCAAGGGGTGGAATAGGTACCTGTATAAACAAATGCAAAAGAAGAATCGATAAGCGTTGCCGAAGCCGTAACCATGGATGGCATTTGGTAACGATAAATCTTACCGGTTGTATTTCCCGCCAGCATAAAAATTTGATTGTTTTCTTTCCAAATATAGGGGCAGGAATAACCGTTATTTCCGTAAACAAAATAATCTCCATCGGCTTCGGTTTGCGGAAAAGCATTAGGCACCTGGGAAAATGTGGGCATACCGGAGGTAGTAGTATTTTTAAAAAATAAAAATTTTCCACTTATCAGCCCTAAAATAAGATCGGGTTTGTTGTCATTGTCATAATCAAATACAAAAGGTTGGTAATTTTGGTCGAAGCTGGATTGAATGCCGAAGGGGTTCAGGTGAAGTTGGGAAAAATTACAGGGCATACCCGCCCCTGCAGTGTTTTCATACCAATGGATGATCCTTCCGCCCACGCTTAAAATCAAATCATCATCGCCGTCTGTATCAATGTCGCCGGGACATACATAAATGCTTGTGCTGACTGTAGAGGAAAAAGCTGTGGCCAGGTTGAGAAAATTGGATGACACAAGACTGAAAACAGGGGCTGAAACCGAACCGACGTTACGATAATAATGTATATAAGGTACTCTAATCCCATTCGAATATGTGCCGTGGGTTCCTATCAAGAGGTCTTTCTTTCCGTCGGCATCAAGGTCGATCAAGACAGGCCGTGCCATAAAACCCGCATCCACCATTTGCGATTGTATGAAAGCTGAATCGGAAAATTGCCAATTCACGGTGGGGGTGGTTGAAATATTGTTGTATCTCCATACGCTCCATTTATTTTCAAACTCTGCAATGGAAGGAGTTACCAGAAGTTCTTTTTTACCGTCGCCGTTGATATCGGCCAGTGTACTTTTACATCCGGCAAACATTCTGAGCCTGCGTGTACTATTTTTTACAGGATAATTCGGAAACATAACGGTAGTGTCGGTAATCAAAGGAGTGGAGACATTGCCTCCGTTGAGCAAAAACATGGCAGAATTACACCCGATATCGTGCAACAACAAATCAGGTGTGGAATTTCCGTCATGGTCGTAAGCCACCAAAGCAGCACCGGCATGGCGTTTGGACAACAAACCATCACCACCTGACCGGCAGGCATTCAAACCGGCATAACAATTGTATTCCGAAAATTTCCCCCAACAATAATCCCAATGCTGAAAAACCAATGAATCGGTATGATTGTATGTTTCTTTGCTGATATTCTTAAACGCATCCAAAAAATTTCCGGTGGGGCCAAATGACAGCAAATCCAAATCTCCGTCCCCATCCAGATCATAGATGGCAGGATAGCCAAATCCGGAAGCATAAATATTGGAAAGAAGGGTATTCGTTGGTCCCGCATAAATGGCCATGAGCATATTTTTCTCCAATTTCCACATAATCTCGCCGTTCTGATATCCCAGGTTTTTGAATGCCCTGATACCGGCCGTTACGCTTACAAATAAATCAGGCTTTCCATCGGAGTTGTAATCGGTGATGACGGCCCAATTTTGCGTGAGCGGAAACGACCTGCTCAGCCGGTAATCATATTCATATTTCGGTTGCGAAGCCGTGCCTTTGTTAAGGAAGCATTTATATGCCCCGAATTTATTCGGTCCGCCAAGTTCAAAAATGACAAAATCTTTTTTTCCGTCCTGATTAAAATCACCATCATAAAAAAGGGACGAATTAAGGCCGCCGGCCGTGGAGTATTTTATTAATTGGCTATTATGAATGAACGTAAGTGTGTCGTAAGCAACGCCATACGTTTGCCCGAATAAATAAATAAGGTTCAACAAGAAAAGCAATACCCCTTGAATTCTGATCATTTTTCATGGACAATTTTAATACGATATTGGGTACGATCTTTTTTTTGAAGAGAAAGAAAATAAATTCCGCCCGGCAGATCCGGAAAATCGACTGAAGTACCAAAAGGCGATGATTGAAAATTAAGATTAACAACCGTTGTGCCCAAAATATCATTGGCCCGGATTTGGCTTAATTCATCGGCATTCAAGGTGATGTGAAGCTTATCATGAACAGGATTAGGAAAATAAGCGATATCGGATGGAATATTTTTCTGATTTTCCTTTACACTCATAAACGCGCTGTCTGCTTTAAGTATGAAAATTCCGTTTTTCATGTCGTTGGACAATATCAGGCCACTGGGAAAAAAAGGATATGATCCCCAATTCCCGTTATACCCGCTCATATATGCCCCACCCTGATGTGCCCCTCCCTGAGGGTAAGTATCAAAAAATCCTTTCAAAACAGGATTGGAGGGATTTGAAATGTCGTAGATCAAAGTTCCATCCTGATAACAAGATGCAATCAGGTAATTATTGCCTAATATAAAAGGATTATGCGCTATAAAACCACTGTAATTGTATGGTTTTAAGTAGTTTAATACTTGAATATTTGAAAGGTTACTGACATCCGTTATTTTAATGCTAAGCCCGGCAGGGACTTCATCCATAAATACCAATGTTTTGCCGTCTTTCGTCAGCGCGCTGCTGTGATTATAGCCGTTATCCAAATAGCTGGTGAATGAACCCAATTGAAAAAACTTATTTAAAAGCGTGTCATACTTATAAACAAATAGCCCCTGAAATCCGGCAGAAGCATAAACTGTATCGTTCCTTACAAACATGTCGTGTACATAGTTAATGGAGGGATAATCATCACTTAACCAACGTAGGAATTGTGGATTTTTAGGATCAGGATGTAAATTAAATACTCCCATATTTCTTAGTGTACCGGTATTGTCAGTGGGGCCGCCCACATACAAGTAATGACCGTCCACCCAAAGAGTATGGCCTTTGCGCAAAACTCCCAAATGGGGGGATGCAATCACATGCACGGAGTCGGGCAAATAGGACATATCCACAATTTGAAAAGTGTTCAAATAATCATCGCTGATGATATAACAATAGTGTTTGTAATTTTTGACTTCCCTCCAGGTGTTGATGGGAATACCAATGACAGAGTCGGCTATATAAGCATTCTGCGGGTTAGTGATATCCACAAACCATGTTCCTTTTTTAGAGGTAGAAATGGCATATTCCCTGTTTTTAACGGGATCATACCATCCCCAGCAACCGGCAAAATAAGTATCAGGCTTCAGGTGCTTTATCAATTGTACTTTCCAGTAAGGAAACACCTGTGCATGTATGTTTAGAAAAAAAAAAGTCAGAAGGAAAGAGAAAACTTTGAACATACTACTCCTTGATGAACTTGTGTGTTTTAACTTGGTTATTGGTTCTGAATTGAATAAAATAAATTCCGTTTTCCCATTCCGTTACATTTATGGGAACAATGGTATTGTTCCTATCAAGTAAAATTTGAGTTTTCAACTTACCCATAATATCATAAACAAAAACTGATGCATCGGAGTTTAAATCTCTTTCAATAAACACCAATTCTTTGGCAGGGTTAGGATAAATTTTAACCGATGAAGTCTGATTGCGTGAAGCATTTATTTCATTTACGGATACGGTAATCAAACTGTCAATATTGATATTTTCATCTCCGTTTTGATAAAAAGTCAGGTAAAACGAGTCGAAAAGCATTTCATCGGTTGTGGCTTCACCGGATGTAACCAACTGTGGAGGGTTGTTCGGATTATTGGGGTTTGAAGAGGTATTATCATAGGTATGTGAAGCAACCCATTTGTATCCTGCGGGAACTTTCTTCATTTTTTTAAAAGTATAAAATCCCTGCCAATGGAAATCCCATCTGTTTATTCGAATCAGTTTGACGGTATCTGTTCCGCTAAATGCATAATTAACCAGGTTTTTACATAAAAGATGCGAATGAGGGAAAGTACCAAAAACTGATACAGGAAATAGGAACTGACAATTTACAAATTGTCCGTTAGGTTGACACTTATTTGTATATGTGATTATGGTATTAGGTTGAATAGCCAGTTGCCAATTTTGAAGGAGTGGTACAACATACATTACCCGCACATTAGTTTCATTTACGGGGTAAAAGTAAAATCTTACCTGAGTGGAGTCCCACTGACCAAAGCTGCCGGCGGGATAATGCATTTGAAAGATTATTTTGGAATTTTTTGGGAGAAGCATTCCCATTTTATGTTGACCTGTGGATGGGAAAACAACAGGTCCCTGACCGGGAACATACCCCCCTAAACCAATTTTACCCGAAGATGTACAATTAGGATAGATCCCCGGAGGCATTTGTTGTGATGTATCGGCTCCAAGCAATACGTGGTGAACGATTGATTTGTTACCGGGAACAATTTCAAAAGCTTTAATATATCTATCCTGGCTTAAGCCGGTAGCAACTGAAATACACACATATTGATCCTGGGTTGAAGCAGAACTGGTTAAGGGAGGAATTTTAACTATAAGGTCGGGAGTTCCCTGAAGCTGGTAACCACCGGAGAATGTGGGCGTAGGGGGTGCAAGGTTTAAATTTCCACTTGGAGCGCCCTGTTGTATCCAACTAATGATTTTATTTTTTTCTGAAAGTGTAAGGATTCGTTCTCCTACAAAACGGGAATATGTTGTGTCCGGGGGCCAAGGCGGCATAATATTGTTCTGTACATCATATAAAATAGAGCTTTTATGAGCAAAAACAGAGGTATAAGATGTCAGGGCAAAAGGTGCAATTCCCCCCTGATAATGACAATAGGCGCATTTTGCATTAATGATCGGTGCAATGTCATCTGCATACGTAAGGGTTTGTCCCCTGAGTATTCCGATTGAAAAAAAGATTATAATGACTATATTTTTTTTCATACGCATTTTGTAAAGATATGAAAAATATAAAATACTGCAAATCCATCATCTTTTTTTTTCGGCAAATCAAAATTGACGGGCTTTTGTTGAAACTTAAACAATAATTTATTGTGAATTATTTACTTAATGATAATTTTTGCATGATTGGAAGCACGATTTTTAAAAATCTTTTTTTTTAATTTTTTAATTCTTCTTGCTTTCGGACAGGAAAAAGCCATATTTCATACCCCTCATACCGAACGTTGGGCCGACTCGGTTTTGAACACCCTCAGTACTCGTGAAAAATTTGCTCAATTGCTCATGATTCCGGCATACAGCAACAAAGACATTAAGCATACGCGCGAAGTGGCAGATGCCATAAGAAAAGAAAAAATCGGGGGAATTATATGGATGCAAGGCGGCCCGGTAAGGCAATTAAAGTGGATTAATTATTTTAATTCCATTTCCGGAGTTCCATTGCTTCACGCCATAGACGGAGAATGGGGCCTGAGCATGCGCCTCGACAGCACCCTTCGGTTTCCGAAAGCCATGGTGCTGGGCGCCATTCAGAACGACAGCCTGATCTATCAGATGGGGAAATACATGGCCATGGAGTGTAAAAAAACAGGAATCCATTTGAACTTTACACCGGTGGCCGACATTAACAATAATCCGCAAAATCCCGTCATCGGACTCAGGAGCTTTGGAGAAGATAAAATTCAGGTGGTGAATAAAGCTTCCCTAATTCTGCGGGGCATGCAGGATCAGGGTGTGCTTGCCTGCATCAAGCATTTTCCGGGCCATGGGGATACCGACACCGACTCGCATCTCGACCTTCCCCTCATTCCCCATGATAAAAAACGCCTCGACTCTCTGGAACTTTTTACCTTTCGTGAATTGATAAAATTCAGCCCTGCTTCAGTAATGGTAGGTCATCTTTTCGTTCCAGCCCTCGACAGTTCGAAAAACACTCCGGCTTCTGTTTCAAAAAAAATTGTAGAAGGAATCCTGGTGAAAGAAATGTCATTCAAGGGTTTAATCATTACCGATGCCATCAACATGAAAGGGCTGGCAAAATTTCACCCGCCCGGAAGAGCGGAAGTGTTGGCCTTCAAAGCAGGCAACGATATTTTGCTTTTTTGTGAAAATCCCACGCGGGCCATTGATAGCTTGGAACGCGCTTTAGCCGGTGGTGAAATTACTATTGAAATGCTGAACCTGAAATGTAAAAAGGTTTTGATGGCAAAAGCATACGCAAGAAAATTTGTGCGCGATACCATACCCACGTTAAACCTTCATAAAGATTTAAACGGAAAAGAAATATCTGATTTCATCCAACAATTAAACAATCAGGCCCTGACCTTGCTTAAGCAAAGCCGCACCTTACCTTTAAAACAAAAAAAAATTTGCTTGGTATCGCTTACCAAAACAAGAGAGGAAAAAAACACCTTACAATCAACACTGGCCCGCTATGCCGATGTACAGCATATAAATATCCTTTACAAGTCCGACAGAAATTACGCATTTGAAAAAATCGGCAAACCTGATACCGGTACTTGTTACGTGTTTATCATATCGGAATTAGGAAATAGTCCGAAAAATCATTTCGGTATAAGCGATGTCGGATTAAAACTCCTTGACACTTTGATAAAAGTTTATAAGCCCATAGTGTTCCTTAACGGTAGCCCTTATTTTCTGAATTCCCTGAACACAGAAATTATTCCGGATTTATTTATCGGTTACGAAAACACGGCTTACATGCAAAAGGCAGAAGCGCTGGCTTTGATGGGCAACATTGGCATTGCCGGAAAATTACCGGTAAGCACCCGTGTGTTTAAATCAGGTGAAGGAATTATTACTTCTATGAATAGGCAGGTAAATGAAAAAAATATTTTTTATAAAATTGACAGCATTGTTAATCATGCCATCAGTGAGCGGGCTTTTCCCGGATGCCAGGTCCTGGCCATTCACAAAGGAAAAAAAATATTTTCCAAATCCTACGGCGCCGCCACCTATGAAGAAAATGCACCTCGCATTCACAATGATATGGCTTATGACCTTGCCAGTTTGACCAAAATCCTTTCTACTGCCGCCTGCCTGATGGTGCTGGAAAAACAAAAAAGGTTCTCGGTGGAAGGAAAAACGCTGGGTGATTATTTACCGGAACTCAAAGGTACGGGAAAAGATACCTTGCCGCTTAAAATGGTATTGGCACATCGGGCAGGGTTACAAGCATGGATTCCGTTCTACCTCAGAACACTGAAGAAAAAAACACATCAATACAAACCGGGATATTACTCAAAAAAAATGAATAACAAATATTCCGTTCGCGTTGCTAAAAACCTGTTTACGATTCCTTCAATGAAAGACAGTATTTACCAGAGGATTAATGAAAGCAAACCGGAGGAATACGGGAAATATTTATACAGTGATTTGGGATATTATTACCTCAAAGAAATAATAGAACGAATCACAGGAAAAAGCTTAAAAGATTTCAGTGACAGTATTTTCCGGGAATGCGGCGTAACATTGTGTTACTTGCCTTACAGAAAATTCAGTATGAGCTTTATAGTGCCAACAGAAGAAGATAAGATTTTCCGAAAGCAATTGGTGCACGGGTTTGTGCATGATCCGGGGGCAGCGCTTTTGGGAGGAGTGGCAGGGCATGCAGGGCTGTTCGGTAAAGCCGAAGATGTCGGTAGAATGATGCAAATCTTCATGAATTACGGTAAAACGCCCGAAGGAAAAGTAATTTTTGATTCAACCATCGTAAGAAAATATACTTCCTATGCTTTTCCGGAAGTATGCCGGCGCGGCCTATGCTTCGACAAACCCGAACCCGACCCTGCAAAAAACAACCCCGTACACTCGCTATGTTCGCCTTCCAGCTTTGGGCACAGCGGATTCACAGGCACTTTTGCCTGGGCCGACCCTGAAAATGAACTGGTATTTGTATTCCTAAGCAACCGTGTGCATCCCTCCGCGGAAAACGACAAAATAAATAAAATACACATTCGCGGAAAATTACATCGGGAATTTTATGAACTTGTAAAAAAATATGAACTTCATCAATAAGAAAAACTTATTTTACCGTAATTTTGCCTAACCTCAATGTCTCTGGCAAAAAAACGTTTCTTGCGATTTACTTCCATCATTTTAATAGTGATTTATTGTTCTCAATTATGCCTTAAAGGAGCTACTTTTTTCTATTACTTAAAAAACAAAGATTTTATTTCCAAAAACCTCTGCATAAATAAGAAAAAGCCCCGTACCTGTTGTAAAGGATCATGCCGATTGAACGATTGGATGAAAAAAACCGATGATGTACCGATGGAAAAAAAATCATCATCCGTTCCTTCTTCCCTTAATTCAAAAACCGAATCGTTTGCCTTGCCATTGAATGGTTTGGGGATTCTTAATCTTTTTGCAACCGATACTTGTCATTTTTTTAATTTTTCATGTTCTTTACTTAAAGGTTTCCTTTCTAAGCTTTTCAAACCACCCGATTTTGATTATTTAATACTTAATTTTTAATTTTTTCATAATTAAATCTCTTCTGCCCGGCAGCATGGGCATCATTGTTGCTGCTTAAAATTTATTAACCATAAAAAAATAAAAAACATATGAAAAAAAATATTTTAAAATACATGTGCGCTGTTTTGTTGTTGGCAACCGCATGTAAAAAAGATCCAAAAGACAATCACAACCATGACAATAATAACAACAACAATAATCCTCCGGCCACGGGAAAAATAGTTATGGAATTTGACGCCGTGATGAACGGCCAGGCCTTTCAATTTGACACGATGAAATATGCCAACTCCTTGGGGCAGGGCTTTAAGCTGGGAGTTTTTAAACATTATGTAAGCAATGTAAAGCTTACCAAAACCGACAACTCCTTGGTGGAACTGCCCGAGACCTATTTTATTGTGGATTATAAGGCAAACGGTGGCAATAAAATCACATTGGAGAATGTCCCATCCGGGGCATACAAATCTGCGTCGTTCATGTTAGGCGTCGACTCGGCCCGAAATGTCTCGGGAGCCCAAACCGGAGCCCTTTCCCCCTCCAACGGCATGTTCTGGAGTTGGAATACAGGATATATTTTCCTTAAAGCGGAAGGCCATTCTTCGGTGTCTTCTTCTCCCGACAAATCAATCGTGTATCATATAGGCGGTTTTTCGGGTGCGAACAAAGCCCAGCGTATCATAACCCTTCCCTTCGGCAATCATGCAGCCAATGTCGGCACTTCCACACCTACAATTCATATCCTTTGCAGGGTGGACTCCCTTTTCAGTTCCGTGCACGACATCAACTTTTCCACCATGCCCAAAGTCCATATGCCGGGAGCCAACTCCAAAAAAATTGCCGACAATTACGCCACTATGTTTTTCTTTGATCACATCCACTGATTTTTTTATTCCAAACGGAGGGGCATGAACGGCCCCTTCTTTTTTATGTCGGTATGAAAATTTTCTGGAACTTATTGCTTTTTTGGAGCACCTTATTCACATCATTTGCCTGTGATGTGTGCGGTTGCTTTATGGGAATTATTCCGTTCGAAACTTTTCATCAAATTTCCTTACTGCATCGATACAGGGTATTTAACGGATACAGGGAACATCATCGTAAATTTAGCTTTTTTCCCGGTGGTGCCTATAAAATTGCACACGGTGGCCATAATCACGGCCCCGACAGTATGATTACATATTCTTCGCACGATTTTGAAAGCTTTAAAATTTTTGAACTGAGGGCGCGTGTGTTTGCGTTGCCGCGCCTTGAAATCAACGGATTACTGCCGTTCAGCCAAATCAAATCAAAAACCGACACCGTTCAAACCTCCCATTTCGGGTTGTCGGATCCATCCGTATTTTTTATGTATCATATTATAACCCCAAAGCCCGAAAAAAAATTTCATTTCCGTTGGATGGCCGGCATGGGAATTAAAATACCCTCAGGGAATTATTATGCCAAAGATAATTTGGGAAATAGATATCCGCTTTTGTTGCAACCCGGAACGGGAAGCGTTGATGTTTTTTTTATTCAAACTTTTTTGACGGAATACCGGAATGCGGGAGTTCAAGCCACGGTTAATTACAAAATCAACGGCAAGAATTATTACAATGAAAAATTAGGAAACAGCTTTACCATACACCATTCTTTGTTTTATAAGATTAACTACAAAGCCATAAAATTCATGCCTTCACTGGCGGGTTATTATGAATACACGCCGGGTTTATATATTAACGGAAAACACGAGAAAGGGACCTCCATGAATGAATGGATGCTTGGGCCGGGTTTTGATTTATTCTATCGAAAGTTTGGCTTTCATTTTCAATTTCAAAAAACTCTATTACAACATCATGAAACAGGGAAATTGTTATCAATGGGGAGATTTATGGCAGGTATTAGTTACAGCTTTAAATAATTTTATTCCACCGTCAGTTCGTAAATTATGCATTTCAGGTTTTGCGACGGACAAGGAATGGCATTCTGTTTATATGGCGCAGTGGGCCACCAATCCTGGTGATGCCATTCCTGCGTAATAATCGGGAACATTTGATTGTCGGGAATGGAAGTGAAATGATCATTCATGACACAAATGGTACGGAGTTTGTTTTTTTCAGGCCCGATTCTCCAAAAAATTTTATCGGGCAGCCATTCGATTTGAAAATAATAATATTCTTTTGAAAAAATTTCATCATGGTCCACGGGTATCTTTGATGTAACAGCCTTATACCATGGGTTCCAACGATGAGCAACAAAATTCGTTCCCCCGATATTCCATTCCTTTGCACCCCAAAAAAATTCCGGCGGATCCATACAAGCCATATCCCAATTGGTACAGCAAACCATGATTTCATTTTCCTTATCATTCCCCTTATCGGGAACTTGTTTGCCGGGATATGAAGTGGGAGGCCAATATTTTGACTCTTTTAGAATTTCAAAATCAATCTCCGAATAACTTAATTGTTTTACGGATTTCCGGAAAGAACTTTCCTCATCGGGCTCCGACTTGGGAATATATCCCTTACCACAACAACATTCTCTTCTGTTATTAAAATAAATATTTTCAGGAGATAATAACCAGAATGCCAAAGTCAGACCATTCCATATGCGGTGTTTGTTTAAGATGGGGCTGAACTTGATTTTTGCGGTCCATTTACCGTAAGTAAATCCTATCCTGCCCATCAGGCCGACATTTTGTTTTTGCGGTTTATACTTAGCTGATCCGGGATTATACATTACCCAGCCATTGATTGAGTCATCGGTTCCGACTGTCTGACAAGGTAAACAAGTATTGGATGCATTGATTCTGGATTTTATTTTTTGGGCTTTTCGAAGATTTCGCTTGTAATCTTCAGGTGTAAATGAACTGTCAAGGGTGTTTTCAATATCGGAAATATTATGAATGGGAAATTGCGGGTTCAAATAATGCAAATATTGAACAAAATGGGCTTTCCTGTACTGTTCTTCAGACGCGTTACACTGCCTGCTCCAAAATTGCTTGCCGAAATCCTTGAAAACGGTCGTATCAATAAAAATTCCCGTTTTCGGATCATATTTTGCCCATACCCTTATTTTTGGTTTAATGGAATGAACCAAAACATCTTTATCCTTATTTTTTTTCCAAAAATAAAAAATATTTTCATATTTTCCATTCTTATTTTTAACTCCCAGATTTTTGCTTTCTTCCGGATAATTTCTTAAAATTTGTTTTGGCATTACCACCAGAATCATTTCATAAATCCCCATTCTCGGATTTCTGCGTTCCCTTCTGTTCATGACGGATTCTTTATCCGTATTATAATTAATATCCCATAAGGCGTCGAGGAATAGTTGTCTTTGAATGCTTCTTCTTTCTTTTCTTGCTTTTACTTTTACCTGTTCATACCATTCTTTGATGCTTTTAATTTTTTGAATGGTTTTTTCAATTTCAACATGACCGGGACTTATATATAAGTTTTTTTTGCCATAATAAATTCTTTCATTTCTGGGATTACCGACGATTTTAAAACTATCGGTCACTTCCGTTTTTTCTGACGAAACATATATTTCCTTAAAGACCGTGGTAGTATCGGTATTTATTCCTCCATAAAAATTTTCACCGGTTTTATCTTCAAATCCTACCTCAGGCCAGGCATAAGAGGAGTTGTGCCAGATCAGCGCATAACATATGGTATCGGGTTTGGGGGACCTAATTTCAAAAGAAAACACAAACTTGCCGCCTTTTACCTGATTTTCCGAAGGAATTTCAATCCCTTTTACCGCAGCATAGCTTAAATCTGCTTCCCATTCCATTAACGTATCGTTTTCTGATTTGCCTGTATTCAAAAATAATTTAATGTTTTGAACGGACAGGTATTTAGGTTTCCGGCAATCAACAAATAAAAAAAACAATAACGAAAAAAATGCGGCGATGATAATTTTATTTCTTAAAACCATCATGTACAATGTTACATAAAATTTGATTAAACGACAGATAAAAACCACTTGACAATTTGTATGGGATAAATGAGATATCTTTACTGTAAATCCCTGTTCATAATTTCATTTATATGCACCTTCCTTAATTTACTTCGTATTAACAAAATTAATTTTTGCGTATTATTGCAAACCATAACATTTTAATGTTTTTGGATAGATTTCAAAAATCCCTTTTTGTTCTTTTGGTCTTATTGCTCTGCCTGATATACCAATACCATGTGATTTATAACAAGCCCCCCGGATGGATGCACCTGTGGCGTCAAACCATGTGCTTGTCTTTTACAAAGCATTATTTTGAGAATGGTAATTTCTTTTTACCCGGAACATCAAATTTAATTGCACAAAATTTAACATCCGGAAATGTCGTTGCCGAATTTCCCTTAAAATATTATACAGACAGTTTAATAATGAAACTTTTCGGCTGGGAGATAGGCATCGCAAGGATTACGACGTTTCTTTTATTTTTTATCGGATTATACCACATTTTGCTCACCGTATCGTTATACACGGAAAATTTATTATTAAGATGTTTTTTTTCTTTATTTTTTTTCTCCACTCCCGTTTTGGTTTATTATGCATTCAATTTTATGATGGATTTACCGGCGTTTTTTCTGGCATTCAGCGCCATGTATTATTTTTTAAAATCACATCTTCATTTACACTGTCGGAAAAACCTGATTTATTTTACCATATTTTCCCTGGCTGCATCTTTGCTAAAAGTATTTCCCGTCATCCTTAATTTTACTTTGTTTTTTTCCTTGCTTGGCTTATATTACCGAAGAAAAGATTATTTCAAAAACAATCCCTATTTAAGTCATTATCTTTATTCCAATGCAGTAATCATTGTTTTAACGGTTATATGGATCCTTTTAGCCAATGCATACAACAAATTCTACGGACATAACGGCATTGCCACCCTTTCGGAATTTTTCCCTGTTTGGTCGTTGACCTATGAGGATTTTTACGACACCGCTTCAACCATCACTGCCACCACAATGCTGAGATTCTTATCATGGCCGGGATTCCTTTTCGCGGTTTTTATTTTTATTTTTAACCTCCTTGTATTTCAAAAAAACGATTTTCTTTTTCGCCTGATCTTTATTTTTGCCCACTTAGGATCTTTCGCATATTTCAGCCTTTGGTTTGTTTTCAAAGAACATGACTACTATTATATGCTTTTTTACTACACCCTTTACATTAATTTTGTTTTCGCTTTAAGCGCAAAAAAATTTGTTCATAAGGATAAAATGCTTGTAAAACTTGGAAAAATTTCCATGTTACTTTTATTGTTTTACAATGTGGCATATTCTTCCGAACACGTAAGGATGGACTACAATATCAGTACGGATAATTTATATTTTTTAAAAACCAAAACGGAAAAAGATTTTTATGGTTGGATATATAACGATGACTATAAATCTAATATTTTCAATGGCTGGAAAAAACTAAAACCCGTAATGGATAGTTTGGATAAAGTTTACGGTCCAAGAAAAGTTATTTGCATACCCGACCTCTCTCCCTCGATTTCATTATACTTTCTTGAACGAAAAGGATGGACGGAATTCAATGAAGTTTTCAAGGATGAAAAAAAATTTTTAATTAAATTGGGTTCGGTATTTAAAAATGTTTATTTGGTTACCAACGACATTAATTATTACCGGCAACATTTCCTTGCCCGATACTTCAAAAAAGAAATTTATAACGACGGTAAAAATGCCGTTTTCCTTACAGAATAAGTAAGGGCATTACGGTTAATTTCTGCTGCTTTTTTGTTAATAACCTTTTCCCGGCAACTTATGCCAAAAACTTACTTTTAAGTTTTAACATGGCTTTACAAGTCAACATTCATGATATTTTAACTCAACTTTACGTTAACCGTGAAGTGGTGGAATATTTGTTTGCACACCGTGATAACATTAGTGCTAATCAATTGGTGGCTGCCACTTCGATTTCAACAGAACAATACCAAAAGCTGATTTCGCTGGAACTGATTTATGAATATGAAGGCATGGTGTTCCTGAATGATGCCGTGATTGCCCTTTTTGAGGATTTCATGGAAATCGGAGAAGTAACCCCGGGGCTCATTCAGGACTTGCTCAGTGAGTTGCGCCGCCAAATGCGATACTATCAGGAAGTGCATGAAATCCGCTTTCTGCGCGGCATTAAAAAATATCTTAAGCGCATTCACTCTACCATTTCAAGGGAAATCATCAAACTGCAAAAAAACGTTGACGAAACCTACAAAAACGAAGCCAATTTCCGCATCAAACTTCAAAAGCTCGAGGCCTACCGCGAAAAGCGCGACCTCATCCTCGACTTCATCAAGAATACCGAAGAAATTCTGGAAGAATGCAGGAAAATTTTCATGCTTTCGAACGATGCCGAACTGTACAACATCATCCTGATGCTGAAAGCCGGACTCATCGAAAACATGGACTATCTGATTGAAATTCAAACCGACATCACCGATTTCATCAATAAAATCCAATATCAACTCGACGTTTACGTTAAAGTACAACAGCTCAAAGAAATCAAAGACCAGGGCAATTTGTATTTCCGAACAAATTTCAGGCAGGTGGTGGAAGGCTTGAAGCCCCTGCGCTTAAACGGAATACGCGGCCCCAGGACCCGTATCGCGGTGGATTTCCTTTATACCGACGAAGGGCACGCTCTCAGTAAAAAATTTGCGGAGAAATATAAAATCAGCCGCATGATGCTGCGCGGCCTTGCCGGCAAACTCCCCGATAATTTCAAAGAAAAACTCATTGACCGGCAGATTAAGCTGGATGTCTCAAATTTGGTGGACAAGTTCCTTGCTCAAAACCAAAAAGATCTTTTCCTATTTATCATGGAAACCAAATTTCCAAAATCGGCAGGAGAAATTACATTTGAAGACCGCCTTTCCCTTTTTGTGGAGATTGCCATGGAACATGAGAAAAAGCTGGAATTTCAATACACCCTTGCTCCTTACGAATACGAATATAACGGAGAAAAAAGGAAGTTAAAATACACCGTTATCCTTCCTGCCAAAATTCAAAAAAGACAACCATTAACCGTTAATTGGTAACGCTTATGGACTTCATCAACGACTACGGACTGCCCAAACAAACCCACGAAATCTTTGCCATCATGGCGCGTGGGCACTTCATTTCCAGCAACGGCACCAAAGATAACATGGGCCGGCTCTATGACATCATAAACCAACCCGAAAACTTCGAAAAACTTCAGAATTACTTTAACGTAATCCGGTATAACATCGAACGCGGAAGTAATTATTTCTACTTTTCCAAAATTAACGAACCGAACAGCGTCATCGAAAAAAAGCTCGAAACTTTTGAACGTTATGTGGACATCATAGATTTATTTGCCAGCATGGATAACAAAATCACCATTGGTGCCCGCATCAGGCCTTCAGAAATTGCCGAGGAGTGTATTGCCAACGTCCGCCTTAAGCAAAAACTTCAAAAAATTCCGCTCTACCGATCCGAAACCCTGGTGAATAAGGTGCGGGAAATTTGTGAACTATTGGCACGCGATTCCTTCCTTGAACTGGAAGATGAAGATTCCGAAACCTATAAAGTGCTGGATGCTTACAACTACCTGCTGGAGGTTATGAATGCCATTTCCATTTACGAAGACACTGAAAACAACACAGACAATTCTGGTATCATTTATAATTAAAATTCCTTTTTTTATGGAAAAAGTCAGAATGCTCAACAGGATTGTGGAAATCAATATCGCCAACGTAAAATATGCCGATATTGAATTGAACGGCCACACCTGCTTTGTGGGAACCAACAACTACGGGAAAACCACCCTGCAACGCGCCATCTTGTTTTTCTATTCGGCCAACAGCCGCGGGCTTGGCATTAGTGCCTCACAAAAATCGTTTGAAGAACATTACTTCCGATACGAAAATTCATACATTGTCTATGAAGTGTCAACGGAAGAAAAACCTTTTTTTGTGATGGTGTATCGTCATAATAAACTTGTTTATCGATTTGTAGACGCACCTTATAACCCTGACTTTTTTTTCAAAGACGACGAAGCCATGAAGGTGAAAGAAATTGTGGCAGGCCTGGAAAAACGCGGCATATTCGTCAGCCATCAGATTGACACCTTCGAACGCTACCGTAACATCATTTACGGCACCGAAACCGACAAATTGCTCTCCAAATTCTACCTGCTGAAAGGAAATGAAAAATACCAGAATATCCCGAAATCCATTACCAATGTGTTTTTAAGTTCGCGCAGCAGCATCGACTCGCGCTTCATTAAAGATTTTATTGCCAATTCACTCAACACGGAAAACATTTCCATTCCATTGGATCAGATTGAACGTCAGCTGCGCCAGTTCAATGAAAAATACACCGACATCGAAACATTTCAAAAGCAGGAAACCCAACAACTTATTAAGCTGATTGAAGAGAAATTCGACCGTATACAAATCCTGAAGGGCCAGCAAATGGATGCTGCCGAAAACCTGGGGAGCACCATCCGCCATGCCGAAAAACAGAACGATTTGGTGTTGGAAGAAGTAAAGAAGAAAGAAGCGGAACTGGAGGCTCTTTCCGATAAGTTTGAAGAAGAAAAAAATGCCATCGAAGAAAAAAGAAATGAAATAAGGCAGGAAATCGGCTACCTGGACGGTACCATACGTGAAGCCAACAAACGCCTGAAGGAATATTCCGAAAAAAATATCGAAGCCGCACTTGAAAAACATCAGGAAAAAGAAAAGCTGCAAATTGAATTAAACATGGCCCGGAGGGAACTGGAAGCCCTAACGGGTGATGTGGCCAACCTGGAAGTGAAATATTCTTCGCTTCAGGAACAAATCCGCAACGACAAGCAGGCTTTCATCAACCGCATGGATGCACGGCTGGCAGAAGTGCATAATCATTTTAACGAGTTGCTGCTCATCCAAAAAAACGAGTTCCAGCGCCAGGAAGAAGAGATCAAAAGAAAAAAAGATGCCGATCTGGAACAAATCAATGCTCAAATCACCGAAAAACAAATAGAACTAAACCAACTTCAAAGCGAACAGAAAGTCATCAAAGGTACCCGTTATTTTGATAATGAACTGCGCGCCCTGGAAGCCCAACTGCAGGAAATCAGAGGTATTATCTACAAAAATAAAAGCGAAGCGGCCATCAAGCAAGCCAAAATCGAATCGCTGCAAAAAGACTGGGAAAATGATGAATACAAACTCAATCAAAAACTTCAACAGCTAATCACGGAAACCGAAAAGGAAATTAACGCAAAAAAAGAAATCATTCGCCAACACGAAGAAAAGCTGGCTTCGCATGCAGATGCCTTATACGGATATCTGGAAAAAAATGTTCCGGGATGGAAAGATACCATCGGAAAAGTTATTCACGAAGAATTGCTCTTCCGCACCGATCTGCAACCTGAGTTCATCGGAACAGATAACCAAACGCTTTTTGGCCTTAAGCTGAATCTGGAAGCTGTGGAACCCGCCATCCGCTCGATTGAACGTATTCAACTTGAAATTCAAGAGGCCAAACAAACCATACGCGACCTGGAAATGCACCTGCAACAAGCTCAGGAACAACATCATCAGGAAAAACTCCTGCTGGCCGATAAATTCGGAAAAGACCTGGCTTATGAAAAAGATGAACTGAAAGCCCTGCTCTATGCACTTGAAATGGCGGGGAAAAAAAAAAAAAAAATACACGTTTGCATATGCAATGCATTGCATCTTCCCCCAACTCAAAAAAAACTGGATTACTCCCTGAAAATGTGTAAGATGTGTAAGGTAAGATGGGTAAATCATTGATACTCAATGGT
>JAOAHO010000029.1:36711-37114 GCA_026415195.1 Bacteroidia bacterium
AATTACAAGCCGAAAAAGAAGTATGGTTGAAAAAGGCAGAAGAAGAAACCGAAAGCGCCCTGAAAGGCAACCGGCAAAAATTCAACGTATTGGAGGAAGAGCTTACTATATTGAACAAGAAGAAAAACCTTATTCTGCAAACTTTTAACGAACAGATGGAAAAAATCACCCTGCACCATCAGGAAAGAATGGATGATATCAGGAATCGCAGGGAAGAGGAATTTTCAAGGCTTGAAGTGGAGAAAAAAAATGGCATCAAAGAATATGAAAAGAAAGAAGACGAACTGCTGAGCGAAAAAGAACACCAATATAAATCGAAAGGCGTGGATGCCAAAGAACTTAAAAAAGTGGAACAGCGCATCAGGGAAATCCAGGATAAGCTGAATGAAGCCGATGCTTATTC
>JAOAHO010000030.1 GCA_026415195.1 Bacteroidia bacterium
TCTTGATATAGTCGGCAATTTGTTCTTTGGTTGGAAGACCACCACCAAGTGACTCCTTCAATTCCATAATCCAGACCAAAACCTCCTGGTTGGCCAAACCGTGTAATGGGCCCGCTAAACCCGTCATGCCGGCAGCAAATGAGAGGTAAGGATCGGAAAGTGCAGAGCCTACCAAATGTGTGGCATGTGCAGAAACATTCCCCCCCTCATGATCGGCATGAATAGTCAGGTAAAGGCGCATCAGCCGCTTCATATCGAAGGATTCCCACCCCAGCATATGGGCAAAATTCGCTGCCCAGTCAAGTTTATGATCAGGTTCAATATGTACACCATTTTTGTACTTTCTTCGGTAAATATAAGCCGCCACCCTCGGAAGCCGGGCAATCAGGTTCATGCTGTCTTCATAAACATAATCCCAATAATCTTTTTTACTGATTCCCTTGGCATAGGCTTTGGCAAACAAACTTTCCGTTTGCATGGCAAGTATCCCGGTTATGAATTGTGTCATGGGATGCGTATCAATCGGCAATTCTTCTATCACATCAAACACATGCTTAGGAACATTATTTCTTTTAACCCATTCCGTGGTAATGAACTGCACATCTTCCTGAGTGGGTAGTTCGCCAATCAACATTAAGTAAAAAATTCCTTCAGGCAAAGGTTCGGTACCTCCGGGGGCTTTTGGAAGAAGCTTTCTCAGTTCAGGGATGGAATATCCCCGGAACCGAATGCCCTCGTTCGGATCGAGCCTTGAGGTCTCGGTTACCAGTCCCGTCATTCCGCGCATTCCCTGGTAAATTTGTGCCACGGTGTATTCCCCCCATTTCATGTCACCGTATTCTTTAATAATCTTTTTAACCAGGACGGAAAGCTCGTCGGCTTTTTGTTTGAATTTTTCTTTCAACTTATCCATAGTTCAATACGATTTGAGGTAGGGGTGAAAAGGTCCATTGTAAACAGCCAAATCTCCCAATTGTTCTTCAATACGCAATAACTGATTATACTTTGCCATGCGGTCGGACCGGCTTGCCGAACCGGTTTTGATTTGTCCGCATCCCAATGCCACGGAAAGATCGGCAATAGTATAATCTTCCGTCTCGCCGCTGCGATGGCTCATTATGGATGTATATCCGTTACGATGTGCCATTTCCACAGCCTGAATGGTTTCGGTTAACGTTCCTATTTGATTTACTTTGATCAAAATAGAATTGGCACATCCTTCTTCAATTCCTTTCTGAAGGAATTTTATATTCGTTACAAACAAATCATCGCCCACCAGTTGTACTTCATTACCCAATTGCTGAGTTAGCAAAGCCCATCCTTCCCAGTCCGATTCGGCACAACCATCTTCTATGGAAAGAATGGGATATTTCCTGCACCATTCCTCCCAGAATCCTACCATCTCGGCTGAAGTCAGTTCCCTGCCGTCGGATTTTTTAAATATATATTTTTTCTTTTTCTCGTCCCACAACTCCGATGTTGCAGCATCCAGTGCAATATAAACCTGTTCTCCGGGCTTGTATCCTGCTTTTTCAATGGCTTGCAAAACTGCCAGGATGGCATCTTCATTGTTTTTGAAATCGGGTGCAAAGCCGCCTTCATCACCCACATTGGTCGAATATCCTTTTGATTTTAAAACCTGCTTCAGATGATGAAAAATTTCTGTACCCATCCTAAGAGCATCGGAAAATGTATCTGCCCCAACAGGCATGATCATGAATTCCTGAAAATCAATTCCGTTATCGGCATGGGCTCCACCGTTCAGTATGTTCATTAATGGAACAGGAAGCAAATGCGTATTTAATCCGCCCACATAACGATACAAGGGTAATCGGCTTTCCTCGGCAGCAGCCTTTGCACAAGCCAACGAAACCCCCAGTATTGCATTGGCTCCAAGAGATGATTTGTTTTCGGTGCCATCAAGATTGAGTAGTGCCTGATCAATGGCTTTTTGATTGAATATGTAATATCCTTTAAGGTTTTCGTTAATGGTGGTGTTAACATTATTTATCGCTTTCAATACCCCTTTTCCAAGATAAGTTCCTTTATCCCCGTCGCGCAATTCCACTGCTTCATGAGTACCCGTACTGGCACCGGACGGAACGGCCGCCCTGCCCACGGTTCCGTTTTCCGTAATCACATCCACCTCTACGGTGGGATTCCCACGCGAGTCAAGGATCTGACGTGCCCTTATGGTGTGAATGTAGCTCATCAAATGGCCGCTTTAAGGTTTTCAATACATGGTGCCGCCGATAAAATCTCCTTACTTACTCCCGATTCATATTGCCTAAAATTATCAATAAATTTTTTAGCCAGATTTTTACATACCTCGTGGAATTTTTCCTTGTTTTTCCATGCCTTTTCGGGGTTCAAAATTTCGGAGGGAACTCCGGGGCATTCCGTCGGAAATTTCAGATTAAAATAAGGCGATACCGCATAATTCACATCTTTTAATTTTCCGTTAAGAGCAGCATTTATGAGCGCCCTGGTGTAGGTTAGATTAATGCGACTTCCCTCGCCATATCCTCCGCTCACCCAACCGGTATTCACCAACCACACCTGAACATCGTGTTTTTCAAGTTTTTCCCCTAAAAGCTCGGCATATTTTCCCGGATGTAATGGTAAAAATGCTTTGCCAAAGCAGGCACTAAAAGTAGTTTGGGGTTCCGTGATTCCCATTTCCGTACCGGCTACTTTGGCCGTGTAACCGGAAATGAAATGATACATGGCTTGTTCTTTGGTAAGCCTTGAAATGGGCGGAAGAACCCCGAAAGCGTCGCAGGTAAGAAAAAAGATATTTTTCGGTATAGGGCCCACCGAAGGACTAACGGCATTTTCAATGTAATGAGATGGATAACTGACGCGGGTATTTTCCGTAATGTCAATATCTCCATAGTTCACGGTGGTAGTACCTTCGTAAAAACCTACATTTTCCAGCAACGCTCCAAATTTAATGGCATTGTAAATCTGGGGTTCCTTTTCTTTGCTTAAATTCACACATTTGGCATAGCATCCCCCTTCAAAATTGAATATTTCATCATCACTCCAACCGTGTTCATCGTCCCCAATAAGCTTTCGTTCAGGATCTGCTGAAAGAGTGGTTTTTCCTGTGCCCGACAATCCGAAGAAGATGGCCGTGTCGTTGTTTTTTCCGATATTGGCCGAACAATGCATGCTCAGGACCCTCTTTTCATAAGGCAAAATATAATTCAACACGGTGAATACCGATTTTTTGATTTCGCCGGTATAACCCGTGCCACCTATCAGGATAATTTTTCTGGTAAAGTTGATGATGGCGAAATTGTGTTGCCGCGTTCCATCAATTTCAGGCTTAGCATGAAATCCGGGGGCATTGATGATTAACCAATCATGCTTAAAGGTTCTGATTTCATCCCTGCCGGGCCTGAGAAAAAGGTTATATGAAAACAAATTTCCCCATGGCAATTCATTCACCACTCTTAAATTCAGGCGATACTTGGGCGAGGCACATACATAGGCATCCCGAACCCAAATATCTTTTCCTGAAAGATAGGCCGCCATGCGGTTGTAAAGAATGTCGAATTTATTTTCATCAAATTCATTATTTACATCGCCCCACCAAACGGAGTTTTCAGTTTTTTTATCTTTCACCACGAATTTATCTTTGGGGGAACGCCCAGTAAATTCTCCGGTATTGATGGCCAGTGCTCCGGTATCGGTAAGAACACCCTCACCAAGGCGCAAGGTATCTTCTATAAGTTCGGAAGGATATAAATTCCAATATGCGTTTTCAACATTTTCAAGTCCGATTTCATTCAGGAAAAAATCCGGGTTCTTATCACCTAATTCATTTGCCATACCTTAAAATTTCGGCAAAGATATATAAAAACAACCGCCCAAAGGGCATAGATATTAAAATTTAATTAACCAAGGCAATGCCTTACAACAAGGCAAAACAGCGTAATTTTAGATGTAGGAAAAGCGCGGTAAAACCTAAAAAATTTCTTTGGCCGTCTCGTTCAGAATATCCTGAACTTTTTCCTTATTCTCGGCTTCGGCATATATCCTGAGTAAGGGTTCCGTACCGCTGGCCCGGAGCATGACCCAGGAATTCTCGTCGAAATGAAACTTAAAACCGTCCAAATCTTCCATCCGAATAACTTTATACTTACCAAAAGAGGTATATTTTTGTTGCTCACAATTTTTTAAAATTTCTTTTTTCTTTGACTCTTCTAAATGTACGTCGTTTCGTGCAAAAGAGAATGGCCCGGTAATTTCATAAATTTCCTTAATCAAATCGTCGAGATTTTTTCCGGTCTTGGCCATAAATTCCCAAAGCGTCAGTCCCATCCAGATGCCGTCGCGTTCGGGAATGTGGCCCATAATGGCAATGCCGCCGCTTTCTTCTCCTCCCATCAGCACAGGTTCCTTCACCATGATACCGGCAATGTATTTGAACCCGATTTTCACCACATCCAAAGGCAAACCATAGTGTTGGCAGATTTTCGCAATTTTATTGGTAGAGCTGAAAGCTGTGGCTACTTTGCCTTTCAGCCCTTTGTATTTGGCAAGATAATGTATTAAGAGTAACATGATGTGGTGCGAGTCCACAAATTCGCCCCGCCCGTTATAAAGCCCGATGCGGTCGGCATCGCCGTCGGTGACCAAGCCGCAGTCAATATTACCGTTGTTCCTGATGAAGTCGGAAAATTCTTTCAGGTTTTTGTGAATGGGTTCAGGAGCTTGTCCATGAAAACCCGGATTGTGATCAGAATGCAAATGATGGATTTCAGGAAACAATCTTTTCATGATTTTCTGTCCTGCCCCAAACATGCTGTCGTAGGCCAGGCGCAAACCGGAATTTTTAATGGCTGCCAGGTCGAATTTTTCATGAACCAGGTTGAAATAATCTTGCTCCAGGTCGGCCTCTTTCCATTTTCCGGATTCTTTGAATTTTTGAAGTGACAGGGTATCCGTATCAAAAGGCGGATTTTCGGGAATCATTTTTTCTATCACTGAAATTTCCTCGGGGCTGAGCGGGCCTCCGAAAGATGCTTTGATTTTGTATCCGTGCCAGGACGGGGGATTGTGGCTTGCGGTTAAAATGATACCCAAAGAAGCCCCGTAATTTCTGGTTCCCAGCGAAAGCATAGGGGTGGTAACAAATCCCTTGGCCTGAATAACCTCAATATCATGCTCCAAAAGTGTTTTTGCTACGGTTTCGGCAAAGATTTCTCCGTTAAAGCGGCAATCATGGCCCAAGACCACCCTGGGTGTAAGATTTTTTTGTTTGATGTATGCAGCTACGGCCGAACTGACCCGTATGAGGTTTTCACAATTGTAATCCTTACCGATGATGGCTCGCCAGCCATCCGTTCCGAATTTAATGCTTCTGTATAACATAAGAATCAGATGGATTTTTTTAGTTCAATCATGTGAAGGCAGGTAAGGGCCGCTTCCACTCCTTTGTTTCCATGACTTCCGCCCGCCCTTTCACGGGCCTGTTCAATATTCAAAGTGGTGATGACTCCGAACACAACGGGTTTTTGGTATTGCAGGCTTACGTCCATGATGCCGGCAGCAGTGGCCTGAGCAATGTAATCAAAATGCGGAGTGTCTCCTTTGATAAGACAACCCAGGCAAATGACCCCGTCCACTGTCGGATCAGAAGCATGCCATGAAGCTGCCAAGGGCAATTCGAAACTGCCGGGAACTTCGGAAATCAAAATATTTTCTTTTTTTACATTGCTTTTTTGAAGTTCTTCAACGGCTCCTTTCAGCAATGATTTTGTAATTTCACTATTCCAACGTGAACAAACAACAGCCACTCTATAATTTCCACCGGATATTTTTTTTTTAAATTCAGGTTGGGAAAGGTTCAGGCGTTTACCGGAAATGGCCATAATACAGGAAGCTTACCAAAGATTAGCCAATGTTTTTACCCTGGCAATTTCTTTTTCAATTTCTTTGCCTATTTCCGTGCCATAATACTCTTTTTCAATTTGTTCATAAAGTTCAAGTGCCCGGTTGTAATCTTTTTTTAATTCACAGGCAAAAGCAGCTTTTTTAAGAAAAAAAGGAGAAGTAAAATCGTTACGCTTTTTATCGGCTGCTTTCAAGTAATAGGCAATAGCGTCGTCGGTTTTTCCCAATTCCATGGATGCATCACCACAAAGTCCGATGGCCATGGGCCCCACAAATTCATCATTAAGGGAATATTTCTTCAGGCATTCGATGGCTCTTTCAAAATTGCCCAAACGCAAATGGCATACTCCGGCATAATAAGCAGCCAACTTGCCGGTTTTGGTTAGGGAATATTCATCCATGATTTGTTCGAAGCCCATCATGGACTTTTGCCCGTCGGCAGAAAGCACCATTTTCCCCCCTTTCAATGCCACCTGAAAGCTGTCTTTTTCGAAATACTGTTGTGCCCAAAAGATTTCATTAGAAGCTTCTTTTTCTTTCTCAGGCAAATACATCATGAAAAAATAAACCACACCTGCTGCAATAGCAATAATTCCCCCCCCGATATATTGGATTGCTTTTTTGTTTTTCTGATAATACACTTCCAGCCATTCGAACCCCTCGCCCAGCTTGAATTTAGGTTTGGCTGATTCGGATTTAATTTCATCGGTTACCGGCTCGGCACCGGTGGTTACATTTAAATCCTCATGAGTGTTTTTAACTTCTTCCGACATATAATGAATGAATTAAAAATAAGCCTGCAAATTTAATTTTTTTGGTTGAAATAGAAGCAATGATTACAAATTAACCGTTAGCGTGCTATACTTGTGGCCCTTTTTTCACGGATAACAGTTACCCTCACTTGACCGGGATAGGTCATTTCGTTCTGGATGCGCTGTGAAATTTCAAATGCCAGTTCATCGGCACGTTGGTCAGAGATTTTTTCCGTGTTAACAATAACACGCAATTCCCTTCCGGCCTGAATGGCATAGGATTTTTCAACCCCGTCATAATTCATGGCCAAGGCTTCCAGTTCTTTTATCCGCTTCATGTATTGTTCGGCGATTTCCCGGCGGGCACCCGGACGGGCACCGCTGATGGCATCGCACACTTGCACAATGGGGGCGTAAAGGGAAGTCATTTCTATTTCGTCGTGATGTGCGCCTATGGCATTGCACACCTCGGGTTTTTCCTTATATTTCTCGGCCCACTTCATACCCAAAATGGCATGCGGCAATTCTGGCTCTTCATCGGGCACTTTTCCGATGTCGTGTAACAATCCTGCACGCTTTGCTATCTTGGGGTTTAATCCGAGTTCGGAAGCCATGATGGCACACAGATTGGCCACCTCGCGGCTGTGTTGCAAAAGGTTCTGGCCATACGATGAACGATATTTCATTTTACCCACCAGACGCATCAGTTCCGGATGCAGGCCATGTATTCCCAAATCAATGCAGGTGCGTTTGCCTGTCTCGAATATCTCTTCTTCAATCATTTTACGGGTTTTCTCCACCACTTCTTCAATGCGTGCAGGGTGAATACGTCCGTCGGTAACAAGTTGGTGTAGTGCCAGGCGGCAAATTTCGCGACGTACGGGATCAAAGCAACTTAGGGTTATGGCATCGGGGGTGTCGTCGATGATGATTTCCACGCCGGTGGCGGCTTCCAATGCTTTGATATTACGCCCTTCCCGGCCAATAATGCGGCCTTTGGTTTCGTCGCCTTCAATATGAAAAACCGTTATGGCATTTTCAACGGCCACTTCGGTGGCCAGTCGTTGAATGGATTGAATGATGATTTTCTTGGCTTCTTTGTTGGCCGTCAGTTTGGCCTCGTCCATAATTTCTTTCACATAAGCCTGAGCCTGAAGGCGGGCTTCCTCGCGTATGGATTCAATTAACTGTTGCCTGGCTTCCTCGGCCTTCAAGCCGCTGATTTTTTCCAACAATTCCACCTGATGGCGATGTTGCTTTTCCAATTCTTCACGGCGCGATTGAATTATTTCCAGACTTTGTTCATATTTTTGCTGCAATTGCTGAACTTCTTTTTCTTTTCGCCCCAACTCCTCGAACTTCCTGTTCAATTCAATTTCTTTTTGTTTGGCTTTGTTTTCCAATAACTGAATTTGCCGGTTACTTTCCTGAATATGCTTTTCGTGCTCGGCCTTCAGGGCCAGAAATTTTTCTTTGGCTTGCTGGATTTTTTCCTGCTTAATGGCCTCGGCTTTTACCTCGGCTTCTTTCAGCTTAAGTTCACGTTCTTTTTTTGCCGATGCATTGATACGGCTGTTCCCGATAAAAAAACCCACCAATACTCCAATCACGGCAGTGGCCGCAACAATAATGATCCACCAGGTTTGTGCTTCCATACATGTTTACGTTTTTTACATGTATGAAACAAACAAGTCAGGGATTAGAATTGTCGGGATCAGGAGTGGATTGGATTTTAAGCACTTCTTCCTTGTGCCACTGAAGCATTCCTTTGATTTCTTCAAACATCTTTTGGAACACTTTCAGTTCTTCCCTCAGTTCGCTTTCTTTTTTTGCCATGATCGACACCAGATACAAGGTAACCATGGCTAATAGTTCCGATTTATCTTTTATGGCATAGCTTTTTTCAAACTCTGCCATTTTTTCATTGATTAATCGAACTGCCTCCATTAAGTTATCTCGGCTTGACTCATCCACCCTGACCGGTAACTTTTTTCCCGCAATTTCTATATGCTCAACCCGGCTCATAATTCAGGGCAGATTTTAGCGATAACTTAACCCAACAATTGTATGCACTTGTCTATTTCATACAATAGTTCGTTAATTTTATCTTTCAAACCCTCGTTTGAAGGTTTGTTTTGTGCTGCTAAGATAACATTTTTTCGGTGATCGTTCAGATGTTTTGTGTCAATTTGTTGAATATCAATATTTTGCGATAAATTTTCAAGAATTTCATTCATTTTCAACAATTGGTCGGCAAGTTTTTCTTTTTCTTCCAGTAAATTCAATTTTTCCGAATTCAGTTCATCAATCTGACGGAATAATTTTCTGATGAATTTTTCTTCCTCTTCCGAACGTATTTTTTTATTGTTGGTGTGGAGTTTTTCAATTTCAGATTTTAATTCTTCATTTTCCTTTAACAGGGTCTTATTTGTTTTATTCAACCCCATGAATTCCGATTGCAAATCGAGATACAACTGTTCGAATTTTTCTTTTTCAGTACGTAAAGCAATAATTTCAGGCTCCAACCCCGACAAAGACAAAACTTTTTCCTGCAATGTACTGATTTGTCCTTCATAACTTTTTAATGTGGCATTCAGCCCCGCAATGTTTGCCTGGAGTTGAGTTATTTCAAAAGATTTATTATCCAATAATTCTTTCCACTCATTAATCCTTCCTTCGGTTTTGGACACCAATTCTTCATATTCCGCACGCATTAATTGAAGTTCCGAACTCTGATGTTGATATTTCTCTTCCCATTCTCCGATTTCCCTGATAAGATTCTCGTTTTCAGTTATTAACTTCAGATATTCATTATTTTTTTCGGTAAGCAGTTCCCTGTATTTTTCAGCGATCCTGGCTTCCAGAGTTTCCAGTTCCGAATTTTTGGAATCCAGTTGTCTTTGTAATTCCTTTTTCTCGGACTCTGCTTTGTAAGAAAATTCTTCGATAGAATTTTTAAGTTCAGCCAGTTCACGGTCGCGCGCAATAATTCTTTCGCTTAGTTCGGAAATACGGAAATCTTTTTGATTGGATTCATTCAGGATAGCTTCAATCACTTCAGCCATCTTTTCCTGGCCTTCATGGAGCGAGGCAATTTGTTGTTCCTTATCAGAGATCAGTTTTTCATATTCCTCCCTGACCCTGGCCACCCTTTCCTCTATTTCAAATAAAGTTCCTGAGTGCAGGCTTGCCAGTTCGTTGTTGCGTGCCTGCAAACTTTCCATTTCCGACTTAATTCTATCCAACTCCCCTTTAAGTCCTTGAATAATGAGATCTCTTTCATTTAATTCAGAATTAATCTGTTCCAATTCACGAGCTTTTGCTTCGGCTTCTTTTGCCAAACCATCTTTTTGAATTTGGGCATGATAGACTAAATGCGAAAGTTTTTCTTCATATTCACGAATCAATGTCTGGTTATGTTCTTCATGCTGTTGTCTGAGGCATTCCATTTCCGAAGCATGAATCGCTTCCAATTCATAAATTTTCCGATCATATATTTCTTTAAATTCATCGGAAATGCGGTTATACTTTTCCGTAAGTTCTTGCAATTCTTTTCTCAATGAATTTTCCGACTCACCTTTGGCTTGTCGTTCGGAACTTATTTGTTCCTGTAATTCGTTTATCCGAACCTGGAGGTCTTCAATTTCATTTTGCTTTTCTGAAATTTGTTGCTGAAATTCCCGAATCAACTCCTCTTTAGAAAAGCTGAATTCGGCCTGCAATTCCTCCAATTCTTTTTGTTTGTTTTCAATTTCCGAATTCAATTTTTTTTGAATGGCCAAATTTTCTGCTTCCCATTGGGATTGCTTTGCTGCCAATATATTTTCATACTCTTGGCGCAGGTTTTCAATTTTGAATTGGTTTTCCTGCTGCAGTTCATTCAGTTTTTTCGACCATTCATTGTCTTTTTCGGCACTTATGCGCCCCAAAATACTTTCAAAATTTCTGATTCTTTCTAAATACTCAGATTCCACTTTAGCCCTGATTCCATAGGCTTCACGTTCTTTTTCCTGTAATTTAGCTTCCCATTCCGCATTCAGTGAATTCCACTTCTGACCGAATTCTTCCGCTAATTTTTCCCGCTCTGCAAGATAGGCACTTTCAAGGTTTTTTAATTTTTCTTCCAAATCGGAACATTGTTTTTGGAGTTGCTGTATTTCCGCATCTTTGCCATTTAGCTGCTGGCGGAACGTATCGCGCAACTCACGAAATGCTTCCACTTCTTTTTTGTAGGAACTCAGCTCTTTGCCCTGATTTTCCAATTTGGTTTTAAGTACCTCAATATTCACTTCCTGCCTTTTGCAAATTTCTTCACTTGCAATCAGCTGGTTCCTGTATTGATTCATAGCTTTTCTTAGCGACTCGTATTCTTTTCTTAGCTGCAAATCAGATTCTATGATTTGTCGCAATTCTAAGGTGATTTCAGCAGAATTCATGCACCATTATTTTCTGCTAAATTTATCTTAACAAAATGTTAGATTTTAGAAAAGAAAAAATTTAATTAAACAACGTAATGTTAATTAAGTTTTTGATTTTCAATTCAAAATAACGCTTTTTTCAGGCTCAGTATAATTAAGAAAAAAAGTTTGATTTTTCTGTTGATAGTGAATTTTGACAATGTTCGTTTGGGAAGGGATACCGTCGAAAAGCATGCTGCATCTTATTTTCAAAGACTTCGGTTCGGCATCAAAACGTGCACCTAAAAAGATCAAAAACACTTCACCGTCGGATTTGTAGCTTACCGGGCTAAGTTCTGCCTGCTTATTGAGATCATACAACACAAAAAATTTTGTTTTGACATAGGTATTTAAAACAGGATGCAACTTTTCATATTCATCATGCAGTATATCTACATCAGGATGGTATTTCCTCAAGCAGGACTCTAAGTCGTTAACAAAAAACTTCATCACAATGTGGGCACGGTTGCCTTGAATGAACATATCCAACCATCCGAAATAGAAGGGATGTAAACTTTTCAAAGCATGATTTGTTATTCCAAAATATAAAAAGCAAAAAATCCATACATATTTTTGCAAATTAAAAATCATATAGGTCAAATTTAGTTAATCGGGCGATACATGGAGTGGTTTTCATTAGGAATTAGGCATATAATCAATTTGGAATCTTTTGATCACTTGATTTTCGTTTCGCTTTTAATTCTGGCAGTTCCTTGTTGCCGATGGAGCCAAATTTTCTTAATGCTTACTTGCTTCACTATAGGCCATATGGTATCCATCTTCATGGCACATTCCTTCGGCACACCCATCCACTCCAGAACTACGGAAATACTGATAGCCCTCACGATTACCGCCGGGGCCCTTCATGCCCTTTATTCCCTGCATTTTACCAAAGCATCCATACAACTACACGGCATGTTTTACCTCTTTATATTTTCTTTCGGGCTCATACACGGACTTGGCTTTGCTTACGGAATTCAGGAGTTGATGCGCGACGATGCCCAGTTTTGGAAAATATTGTTACTGTTCAACCTTGGCGTGGAATTTGGGCAATTGGCCGTAGCGTTTTGTACGTTGGGAATTTTTCTTTTAATGGGCCTGATTTTCGGTTCTGAGATAAAAAAAGTGAAAACCATTTTTTTCTGCCTGATTTTGATATCATCGCTTTACCTGATTTTTGTACGCATCTGACAAATCCTTCAAATTACTTACTTTTGTGATGAATGAATCTACACCGGGGCGCTATTTTAATATGTTGTTTTCATTTTGCCCTTGCCCAAAACATAAAAAACAACCCTGCATCAAACCACGGCAATAAATTCGAACAGTTGGGTTTCATACTCCCAACCCCCAACTCTTTCCGAAATGCTTCCGGAGCGCCCGGCCATGCATACTGGCAGCAACGGGCAGATTATATCATTGATGTTACCCTGGATGAAAAAGAACGCATGATCAAGGGCAAAGAAAGAATTATTTATTTTAACCAATCACCCGATGCCTTGGATTATTTGTGGCTTCAATTAGATGAAAACCAACACCATCCCGACAATCCTTATGCACAAATTGATGAAATACGCATTCCTCCCGGTTATGCACAGGAAAATTTTCTTGAGGCGCTTCAACTTAAAGAACGTTTGAAAGGGTACGGAGTACAGATTCTGGAGGTGAAAGACGCTCAGGGAAATCCGCTTCCTTATACCATACATCACACCATGATGCGCATTGATCTTCCCCGTCCATTAAAACCAAAATCTACCTACACCTTTGAAATTTCGTGGCAATTCCGAATGGTGGATAGGCTTACCATCGGGGGCAGGTGCGGCTATGAATTCTTTCCGGAAGACAGCAATGATGTTTACATGGTGACGCAATGGTATCCGCGCATGTGCGTCTATTCCGATTTTCAGGGATGGCAACACAAACAATTCACCGGCCGCGGTGAATTTGCACTGACGTTCGGAAATTTTACCGTAAACATCACCGTTCCCTCTGACCACGCCGTATGCGCAACCGGTGAATGTATGAACCTTCCATCTTTACTCAACCCCACACAATACCAAAGGTATTTAGACGCCAAAAACAAAGAATCGGTTGTGGAAATCATCACCCTGGACGAGGCAAAAGAAAAAGAAAAAAGAAAAGATGCATTAAAGGCTCCCAAAACCTGGAAGTTCGTGGCAAAAAATGTCAGGGATTTTGCTTTTGGTTCTTCAAGAAAATTCATCTGGGATGCCATGGCCGTCCGGTTGGGGAACAGAAATGTGATGTGTATGAGTTTTTATCCGAAAGAAGCGTACGGCTTATACAGAAAATACTCCACGAAAGTGGTGGCCCACACCATCAAAACCTACTCCAAATACACCATCGATTATCCCTATCCGGTGGCCATCAGTTGCGAAGCATCCAGCGGAATGGAATATCCGATGATCAGCTTTAACTACGGAAGGACAAGGAAAGACGGAACATACTCTGAAGCCCTGAAAAACGGCATGATCGGCGTGATCATCCACGAAGTGGGACACAATTTTTTCCCCATGATCATAAACAGCGACGAACGCCAGTGGTCATGGATGGATGAAGGACTGAACACGTTCGTCCAATATCTGACCGAAATGGAATGGGATGAGAACTATCCGAATGCCCGCGGGCCGGCATTCAAAATTACAGACTATATGAGGTTGCCAAAAGAATTTCTGGAACCCATCATGACCAACAGCGAAAACATTATTCACTTTGGTCACAATGCTTACAGTAAACCTGCAACCGCATTAAATATCCTTAGAGAAAGCATCATGGGCCGAAAGCTTTTCGATTTTGCCTTTAAAACTTATTGCAGGCGTTGGGCATTCAAACACCCCGAACCGGCCGATTTTTTCAGGACTATGGAAGATGCCAGCGGCTACGATTTGGATTGGTTTTGGCGCGGTTGGTTTTATGATATTGAACCGGTAGATATTGCCATCGATACCGTACGTTGTTATCGTGTTGAGAAAGGGGAAAGAAAACTGGAAAAAACCGACAGTGCTTTTGTTCCCGGAAGAATTCCCAACATTCATCATATCAGCTTATTGCGCAACCGCGAAGAAGGAATTATACCGTTGGTGGAAAAAGATACTTCATTACGTGACTTTTATTACTCCTACAAAAACTACCAAAAAATCTTTGCCGGCTTCAGTACCAAACCGGTATTGCTTCCTTTTGATTCAAAGGAACCTTTCAAATATAAAGATGGTTATTTGTATGAGATCACTTTCAAAAACAAAGGAGGGCTTCCCATGCCCATATTCATTCAATGGATTTATTCCGACGGAACCATGGATCTTGAAAAAGAACATGAATATGTGTGGAGAAAAAATGAACATACTTTTGTAAAAACATACTATAAAAAGAAAAAAGTAAAAGCCATCATCATTGACCCATACCGAGAAACTGCGGATATTGACGAGTCGAACAATACCTGGAATTGCAATCTGCAGCCGCCTGCCTTCGAGATATATCAGAACATTAAAGAAGAAAAGCGCTTTAATCAGGAAGAATTCAATCCCATGAAATTTTATCAAAAAAAATGAGCTTACTTCATCGCCTTAAACTTTACGGAATTGGTTTCATCATGGGTACGTTCTTGGTGTTTTTTTTCTTTGGATTTCGGACTTGTTCGGGAATATCCGACGTAAAGCTTTATGAATTAAGTATGCAGGAATTCCACTTCTCACCGGGAGCAAAGAAAATCCTTGATTCCCTGCGCATTCCCGTGCACTACTTCAGATATGCCTTCAAATGCGGCGACTGGAAAGTGAATTTCGAGAAGAGCCAGACACGGCTGAAGCCCTGCAGGAAATACGTGATTGAACCCACAATTAAGTCGAAATACCGCTTTGTGATGGTTACTGAAGATTGTGATCGCTTATTTATTGTTCATGAAATTCGATTCTGATGGAAAGTTCCCATGAGTTTTTTATGTCGGAGGCATTAAAAGAAGCTCAAAAAGCAGCATTGGAGGGTGAAGTGCCCGTGGGCGGAGTGGTGGTGTGCGAGGGGAAAATCATTGCCAGGGCATACAATATGGTTGAAAAACTGAATGACCCCACCGCTCATGCTGAAATGCAATTAATCACCATGGCTACCCATCATTTAGGGGGAAAATACCTGAATGAATGTGATTTGTATGTTACCCTGGAACCTTGTGTCATGTGTGCAGGGGCGCTTCATTGGGCACAATTGAAAAGTTTGATATTTGGCGCAAAGGATGAAAAAAGGGGATTCAGCAAATTTGGTACAAATATCCTACATCCGAAAACGGAAATTAAAGGAGGGATTATGGAACGTGAATGCCGTGAAATCCTCTTAAATTTTTTTAAAGGGCTTCGTTGAATGAGTGAATGGAACATTTTCTTTTATTAAAGAAGTTAAATTTGTAAAAAAAAACAATGAAAAATACCATCATTGCAATATTAACATTTACCCTTTTAAGTTTCGGGGTATATACCCATATCCCTAACAAAACCATTTGCATCAAACATCCGGATGCTTCAAACCTTGATGCTTATTTTCAAAAAAACCTTTCGATATTTTTTGAAATCAAAGGGGATAAAAAACAAGCCATGGATATTTTTAATCAATTGAAAAAGAACCCCACCATTCAAAGCATCAATTGGGGAAAAACCACCGGGGAATTCCATGGGGTTCAATTAACTTTAAAGAAAAACATTACATCTATTGATTTCAGGCAATTGCTTAAATCTGCCGGCGCTGAACATCTGAAAATCAATAATTCTGAACCTGAACTGTTATAATCATTTAAAAAAATCTTCTTCATTTTCTTTAACAAGTAATTCTTTTCTACTGCTTATCAACTCATTATTTTTTCATTTAAATCAGCTTAACTCTTTATTTTTGTTCCATCATAAAAGATGTCGGAATTTTTGGTCATCATACCTACCTATAATGAAAAAGAGAACGTTGAGAAGATGATCAGAAAAGTTTTTTCCCTACCTGAACAATTTCATATACTTATCGTGGATGACAATTCCCCCGACGGCACAGCAGCGATTGTTCAACAATTACAATCGGAATTTCCCGATAAGCTGCACCTGGAGGTCAGGAACAGCAAGGACGGTTTGGGTAAGGCCTATATCCATGGATTTCGTTGGGCTTTAAAAAAAAACTATCAATATATTTTTGAAATGGATTGTGATTTCAGCCACAATCCCGACGACTTGCTCAGGCTTTTAAAAGCCTGCAGGGAAGAAGGTTTTGATGTATCTGTTGGATCGCGCTATGTAAAAGGAGGCGATGTAAAAAACTGGGATTTCAAAAGGATTTTTCTATCCTACATGGCATCGTGGTATGTCAGGTTTATTTTATGGTTTCATGTGAAAGATTCCACGGCAGGCTTTGTTTGTTACAAAAGAAAAGTACTTGAAAAGCTGAATTTGGATGAAATCCGCTTTAAGGGTTATGCTTTTCAGATAGAAATGAAATATAAAGCATATCGCCTTGGTTTCAGTATAAAAGAAATCCCCATCACTTTTGTGGACCGATTGTTAGGAGAAAGTAAAATGAGTTTTAAGATTTTCAACGAAGCCCTTTGGGGGGTGTGGCAAATGCGCCTGGGGCTGAAATAAAAAGCGTAATTTTGCCGCGATGTTGATACATGTACTAAAATCAAAAATTCACGGATTAAGGGTTACGCAGGCCGAAATTGATTACATCGGCAGCATAACGTTGGATGAAGAACTGATGGAAGCTGCCGGTATTATAGAAAACGAACAGGTACACGTGTTAAATAAAAATAATGGTGAACGTCTTATTACCTATGCCATCAAAGGTAAACGAGGAAGCGGTATAGTTTGCATGAATGGCCCCGCTGCTTTGAAAGTCAGGCCGGGCGATATTGTATTGGTTCTGGCATACGGATTGATTGATGAGAAAGAATCGGCCTCACACAGGCCTAAATTGATCTTTCCGAACCCGGAAACGAACCGATTAGAGAATATCGAATAAAAGTGAAGCAAAACAAGCCCTCTCCGATACAAACTTTAATTTTTTTTGGTATCGGTGTGCTAATGGTTTGGCTTTCTTGGTTGAATGTGAGGCCGGTTTGGGGCGAACTGAAAAATGCATTTTTGAAGGCCAATTATTTTTGGGTGGTCATTTCCATGGCCATATCCCTTTTGAGCCACTATTTGAGGGCTTACCGTTGGAATGACCTGCTGGAACCCATAGGACACAAAATTCCGGTGAGCAACAGTTTTATGTATGTTTTATCGGCTTACCTGATAAATTATGGCATACCGAGGCTCGGGGAAATTTCACGCTGTACGCTTGCATACAAATACGACAAAGTGCCGGTTGAAAAAGGCTTTGGCACCGTCATACTGGAAAGGATGACCGACAGTATTATTTTTTTGTTCTTATTTTCATTGGCGCTATTGGTGGATGCCCCCACCTACCTTGAATTGCTGAAAAGGTTCGTGATTACGAAATTTTCGGAACACTCAAATACCTTACCGAAGTTAATCCCGGGCATTATGGCATTAGGATTGGTTTTATCCATCTTGTATTATTTCAGAAAAAAAATAAAATCTGTTTTGGGAAATAAATTCACTTCTGTGATACGGGGTTTTGCCGAAGGAATTACATCCGTAAAAAAATTAAAGTATCCTTTCCGTTTTTTTGGCATTGGCCTGGGAATTTGGCTGTGCTATTTTTATTCCCTCTATTTTTGTATGCTGGCCTTTGAAGGAACATGCGAATTGGGGCATAAAGAAGCCCTTGTTTTGCTTTTGATTGGAACCTTTGCCGTCATGTTCTCGCCCGGAGGGCTGGGGGCTTATCCTCTGATGCTGGCCGGAATTCTGATGAACATTTACGGAACCGACAGGGCTTCGGCTTTTGCCATGCCCTGGATGGCATGGGGCAGCCAATTTTTGCTAATTTTAATCTCCGGACTGATTTCTTTAATGTTGTTGCCGATCATAAATTCCAAAAAAAAATGAGTTTTAGGGAACATCTGAATAAAAAAATCATTCAGGCAGATGAAGCAGCCCGCCTTGTCCGCTCCTATAACATTTTTGGAAAAAAGGTGGTCTTCACAAACGGTTGCTTCGATATCCTTCATAAGGGCCATGTTTTTTATTTAGCCGAGGCAAGGGGGCTTGGGCACTGCCTGATGGTGGGTTTGAATTCCGACAATTCCGTAAGAAAACTGAATAAAGGGTCCGAAAGGCCGATAAACAAAGAAGAAGACAGGGCATTGCTTTTGGCTTCCCTATCTTTTGTTGATTATGTTATTTTATTTGAAGAAGATACACCGCTGGAACTTATCCGAAAAATTCAACCGGACATTTTGGTAAAAGGAGGCGATTACACACCCGATAAGGTGGTGGGAAAAGATATTGTGGAAAAAAAAGGGGGAAGCGTGGTCATAATTCCCTACATTGAAGGTTATTCCACCACACAGACAATTGATAAATTAAAAAAATAACCTATGACTCCAATTCACATTTGGTATAAGCCCCGATTTGTTTTTTCTTACACTCCGACTCAGCATCCGATTTCTTTTTTGCTTTAATGTCAAAATGTTGATGAACGCCGGGGCCTTCACAATGGCATTCGTAAGTTTTTTTGCATGAAGCAGTACCTAATGCAAAAACTGCAACGATAGATAAAAACAATAACGAATTTCTCATAGTTTTTTGATAGCAAATATAATGTAATTTTTTAAATACAACAATGTTGCGTTTAAATTTTTGTTAATTTTTTCTTTCCATCTTTAATACCACCTTTTTACCCGGATATGCATGGGCAGATTGGGTTCGGGCCGAAAAGCTATTTCTCTTGCATTCCAACACCTCATATTCCCCGCCGAAATCAATGCATTGCTGGGCGGCCATAATGTCTTCCATCGTGTGTGCGTGGCCTGCCTGATTACTGATAATTAATGTTTTACCATTATTTCGGATTTGCCAAAAGAACTTTGCATGCCCCGTATTGCCATAATACCAGGTACCCTTGCAATCTTCCTTGTAAATCTCGCACTCTGAAAATTTAAGCTCAGGCAGAACGGCGACGTTCACCCCATCCACCGAAAGTTCCTTTACCAACCATCGCTGTCCGTCCAAACGGTTGGCATTTCGCTTGGTTTTGTTGCAAGAACAGAATATCCATAACCATAACGTGAAAGCCAATAAACAACAAACAACTTTTCTTTTCATATTCGGATTATTTTATTGCCATAGGAAAAGTTACATCCACGTCGGTCTCGCCAGGAGGTTCCGTGCCATTTTTGATACCCCCCGCCTGATGTTTTAATATCACCCTAACACTTCCAATACCGCTTGAATTGCCCGTCTTCCACTTTGTGGAAATGCCCACCGGCAGATGATTATCATCTTTATCCATATAATAAAATTGTATGCTCACACCCTGAAAGTGATAGAAAAACTGATGTTCATTCCGCTCGTTCCAAATTTGATCGGTTAAGGTATCTACGGGGTTTTTAGTGTGATCCATAAGTTGAACAGAAACCAAATAGGTTTTGTTTTTCAACAACAATACACTGTCTTTCACCGTAGGGTTATTTCCTCCGGGCCCATCAGGGTCTGCAAAAAGGGCATAGGAAATGCTTGTCGGATTGACAGAATCCTTAAAAACCAATCGAATTCCGGTTATCAATTCCGGAAGGTTATTATTCGGAGGCGGCACGGGCTTCAGGTGCTTGTCTTTTTTACAAGACCACATCCAAATAAGGATAACTGATACTATTAAAGTCATTTTTTTCATATGTGCATTTTTTTTATGTTAAAAGGTATTTTTAATTTGAGTACAAAATTTCTGCCCGGCAGGTCAGTAAAATACCGAAAACGGTCTAAGTAATCCCTGTAAGCAACATCAAGCAAATTTTGAATTTCCAACATCAGCATCATGCCCGATAAATATTTTTGTTTCAGTAATCTAATTCCCGCCTGCAAATTCCACAACTGATAACCGGCCGGTGGCGGGGCAAAATCTTCATTCATGGGTACACGGGCTTGCTTGTCAATCCAGGAATGCTGAATTTCTGCCCACATTTCTTTCAATTGCGTTTTGAAAAAATAGAACCTGAATGAAGAAAAAATCCTGTCAGCAGGCATGTAGATCAAATATTTTTTCGTTTTAGTATGAACAGCACGCAACAATGTTGCGTTTTGATGAAATTCAAACCGTGAATTAAAACTCCATAGCCAACTGCACTCCACACCTTGTATCCTGACGGCCGATTGCCTGTATTCAAATTCCGGAAATGCCCCTTGTATGCTCAGCACATAATTACCCGTGGGCTGCAGGTAAATGAAATTAGAAAAATCGTGAATAAAATACCCTGATTTAATATAAACGTTTTGCAGGTTCAGTTCAAAAAATGCATTTCCGTTCAACCCGGATTCCTTTTTAAGATCGGGATTTCCCTTCTCATAACCGCCCACGCCGTGATGAAGCCCGTTGGAATAAAGTTCGTTGGGCCCGGGCGCCCTCCAGGCATTACCGCCCTGCAACACTATGTTCAGAAAAGAAAATGGTTCATAGTTCACCGATGCCTGAAATGCCAGGTTATCAAAGGTTCTTACCGGCTTTTGGATTTCATTGTTCAGATAATAAAATGATTGAAGAAAACGGTAATCGTAGCGTATTCCCCCTTCAAATTTCCAGTGAGGAAGGGAATAGGATTCGGTCAGGAAAAAACCTATATCCCTGCGGACGTAATTCGGAATAAAAAACCTTCCGAATGAATTATTGATCTGATGCAAAAACTGCACCCCTCCCTTCCCTTTAAACCCTTTCATTAAAAGATGCTCCAGTGAACATTCCGACTGGGAAGTTTGCACCCTGTAATCCATATCGGGAACTTCAGCATTTTTATTATTGAATGAAGTATGCTTGTCAAACTCGCTTCGGGCATTGTACTGAAAAGCATAATGAACGTTCAGGATCCATCTTTTCCCGAGATTGGAACCGAATGCCGCTTTCACCATTTCATGGCTTATTTTTTGCATGGGCCTTTTTATTTCATAAGAAAATGCCTCGGATGTGTATGGCGTTGAAAGGCCATGGAGTATGTTTTGAAGGTCGGTGAGGTTACCGATGTGCGCGCCGGTGAAAATACCAATCCTGCTGTTGAATTGGGTATAAAAAACATTAAAACGTGAGTTTTTCAATCGGTATTGCAATTCGTAGGCGCCATTCCATTCCCGGCTTCCGGTATTGGTGATGTAATAGGACGGGGCTCTTCTGTCGCCCAGGTGCTTGATGCTTCCCTGTATCCTCCAACTTAAACCCTTTAAAAAATTAAAATTTCCCTGTAATTTTCCCGACATTTGCCCTCCCCTGCCGTTAGTTTGGGCCACCGTAAAGACCTCGCCATGCAGGCCTGTTGTGTCGGGCAATTCGGAAGGGGCGGAAGCAATAACCCCCGCCACGGCATCGCTGCCATAACGAATGGTTCCGGCACCTTTTATGACTTCCGTACGATCATAAACAAAAGGATCCATTTCCGGGGCATGTTCGCTTCCCCATTGCTGGGCTTCGTGCCTGATGCCATGGTTGACAATCAGTACCCTGTAGCCATGCATGCCGTGAATCATGGGCTTAGAAACGGTAGGCCCTGTCTGCAATACACTTACTCCGGGTATCTTACGAATTATATCGGCCAAATCCGTCCCGCGCGCTTCATCCATTTTATTTCCTTCCATATTGTCGGATACGGTAATGTGCCTGAATTCCGGCAACTTTTCGCTGACAGGAATTTCATTCAATTCATTATAGTAATGATTAAGGTTAATCTTTAATTTGATATCCTTTTGAAATTCAAGATTCAAGGTTGTGTCAGGGCAGATCCTATGGCGGATGAGGATTTGTTTTTTTCCGTAGCAAACGTTCGTGAACCGAAATTCACCATGAGGATCGGTTTTTTGGGTGATGTTTTCAGGAAGCAGGATAACATCGGCATCCCCGAGTTCTTCCTTACTATGGCGATCGGTAACTTTTCCGAAGATAATACCCGGACATTGCGGCCACAGCATGCCGCAACAAAGTGCAAAGCAAAGCAAATATGTAATGCTTTTTACAGACATTAAAAAAATAATTGAATGAAGAATTTTATCAGGACAGATAAGGAGGGGCACGCCCTTTGCAGGAGGTAACTGAAACCGAGGAATAAGATAATTTGAGATTAACGGTAAAAAACGGTCGGACGGAAAAAACCGAGAGTCCGAAGAAGAGAAACGTCAGGAAAAAGGTTTGTGCTTTAAAAGATAAGATCGGACAATCTGCAACTGATTCCTCAATATGCACGCCCATGTCTTTATGGTGAAGCGCACAATGCAGGTCGTCTTTAAGGTTATGCGATGAAAACAGGTGATGCAAAGTGGAATGCGGCAAAAGAGACAAGAAAAATATACCCGAAAGGATAATTGAAAATTTCCGGAGAATATGCTTTTTATCAAATGCCACTTTGTGGCAAAAATAATAAAAATATCCGATAAAGGATGATTAAGATTTTTTTTTATGATTTAATCCCTTAAAACACCGGTACATCAATTCAGAATGGAGTCCTGTGGCAATCCCTGATCATAAATTATATATTTAAAAATTTTTCCTCTTTCATCATAGATTTTCCATTTTCCGTACCAATAATAATGCATGCGTGAATCTTTTTCATCTATCCTGGCAAATCCCGATTTAACTTTTCTTCCTGCCGAATCGAATAATTGTATGTAAATTCTTTTATTTTTCAGATATTTTTCTTTCATGTAAAGAATGCCATCCGATGTATAATATTTCCATCGGCCAACCGGATTTCCGTGATTAAATTTTCCGCAACTTTGAAGGCATTTGTTTTGATTGTCGTAATAAAACCTCCATTTTCCATGACGGTACCCTCTATGGTCTTTTTTATTATAGATTTGACATGCCCCAATTAAAATTATAAACAAGAGGCATGAAAGAAATTTCATAAGTAGAAAACGAAAATGGGAGAAATAAATTGCAGTGGATAAAAAAAGTCGGGATGACTGGATTTGAACCAGCGACCTCACGCCCCCCAGACGTGTGCGCTAACCAGGCTGCGCTACATCCCGATTTAAAATTTGGGCAAAGGTAAAGTTTTTTTTCGAATTTGCATCAGGGATGCTGAAGCATAAGTTCCAGCAGGGTCAACCGAAACAGGGCTTCATAAAGCGCCTGGGCCTTTTGAAATTTTGCCACGGAAAGGCGGTTTTTTGCCTGAAGATAATCCTGCATATTTGCAGCACCGTTGTTCAGGCGTTCTTCATTCATCTTGAATGAAATTTCGGCCGCTTCTTCGTTTTTTATGGTTCCCTTATAGCGCAAATAGGCCGCCTGAAACTGGCGAACATTTTGTTCCACGGTTCTTTTAAGGTTTTGAACGGCAAGTTCCTTGTTTAATCGGGCATTTTCCATCCTGATTTTGCTTTGTTCGGCAGCCGTGTGCGTTTGGAAATTATTGAACAGCGGCACAGTGAGTGTGATTCCGAAACTTTTATTCACGTTTTCTTTATATTGATCGAAAAACGGTTTGGTTCGTGTTTGATAATCAAGTTTGGGCACAAATACAAACTGGCCTCCGGAAGTAAAACCCACGGTATCAAAACCGGCCACGCTTATGGACGTTACTTCCGATGCCAGGCCGGAATATCCGGTTCCCACAGCGCCATTCAAACTGATTACGGGAAATTTAGCGCCCTGAGCAGCTTTCCTTGCCATTTCCGATGCCTTTTCGGCATACTCGGCACTTTGAAGGGCCGGATGACGGGCACTTATTTTTTGAAAAACCTCGTCCGGATTGGCTTCCATCCATTTTTCCATTTTGCTTAAATCAGTATTCAAATCCGGCGGAGCCACCTCAAACTCTTTCTCGTTATCCAGGCCGCAAATTTGCTTAAGCGTAAGCATTTGCAATCGCAAGTTGTTTTCCGCATTCAACACGTTCAGGTTTTCGTTTTCCATTTGAGCCTGCAAGTCGGCCAGCGCTGCCTTTGCTAATGTACCGGCCTCTACCATGCTTTTCATTCTTTTCAATTGAAATTCCGTCAGGTTCCGCTGGCTTTGAGCAATGTTAAGGTTTTCCTTTGCCAATAAAGCATTCAGGTAAGCCGTTCCCACATTCATGCGTAAATCCAGCAGGGCATTGCGGTAGGCAGCTTCCTCCGATAAGTAGGAATAATGCATAGCCCTTAATTGGTGATAACGCGACATCCCGTTAAATAACACCCAATTTGAACCGATGAAAAAATTCTGCGACAACACATTTCGGTTTGCAAAAGTGTTGGTAAAACGGTCGATGGTCTTACCGAAATTATAAGTGTGCGAGGCCCCCAGGTTCAATGTAGGCAAAAAGTTCCCTTTTGCCTGCAGCAAATTTGATTTTGAAATCGATAGGTTGTTTCTGGAAATTCTGAAATTAAGGTTACGCGCTTCCGCTTCAGCAAGCAGTTTTTCATAAGTCCACTGAGCAGGAACAGGAAAGCAAAAAAAAATGTAGCACAAAAATAAAATCCTCTTCATCAAACCAGGAGTTCGCCGTGGACGGATTTCAATATGCTTTCAAAAATAAAAAGTCCATCTTCGTTAAAAAGTTCGGCATCGGCGGCCCTTTCCGGATGTGGCATCATGCCAAATACATTGCGGTTTTTGTTGCATATTCCGGCAATATTATGCAACGAACCGTTCGGATTCGCCTCATGTGTAACATTTCCGCCCGCATCGCAATATTTGAAGATAACCTGATTGTTGTCAAGAATCTCCTTCATCATTTCTTCAGGTGCATAAAATTTTCCTTCACCATGGGCTATGGGAATTTTCAAAACGTTTTTATCGGAGATGGCACATGTTAGCTGTGTATTCAAATTGACCGGTTTGATGAAAACATTATCGCATATGAATTTTCTGCTGTCGTTATGCAAAAGCACACCCGGCAATAAACCCGCTTCGCATAAGATCTGAAATCCGTTGCATACCCCCAACACAAACCCGCCTTTTCCTGCATGTTCGGCCACCGATTCCATGATGGGTGAAAAACGGGCAATGGCGCCGCTACGAAGGTAATCTCCGTAGGAAAAACCCCCGGGCAGGATGATGTGCGTACAGCCCTCCAAATCCCGATTCTTGTGCCACAGTTTTACGGTGGGTAATTTAAGAATGTCGCGAAAAACATAAGCCATGTCTTCATCGCAATTCGAACCCGGAAATACCACCACTCCGACTTTCATATCACAAAATTATTTGCATGGTAAATTTATGCTAAAAAAACAGCATTTGCCATCATTTTAAAAAGCAAGTTTTTAAATTTATCAAGGGATTACGGGAAGTTAAAAAATCAATAAAACTAATCTTTAACTTCCTCGAATTCGATGTATTCCCCTTTGTCCGACAAGCTTTCATTCACTTTTTCGGAAGGTTGAGAAGGGCGATGGCTTTTGGCATGTTCGATATTTTCCTTATTGCTTCTGTCAAAAAAACGGAAAATCCTGTAGGCAAACCAAATGCCGATGATGGTCCAGATTAAATCTTTCATTCCAATCTTTTAATGGTGCAACCTATGGACTTTGTTTCTTGTGTCTCGGGCTTCTTTCCTGCCAGCAGGGCTTCCATGGCTTTGATAAGGAAGGCATTTTTAACCTGAGTTTCATCTTTTACGTTATCGTCAATGGCTCCCTTGTAAATTAATTTTCCGTTTGCATCAAAAAGAAATGCCTGCGGAGTTCGGGTAGCCCCAAACGCATCTGCCAATCTGGATTTTTCATCTACGGCATAAGGAACACCGGGCAAATGTTCTGTCTGATATTTTTTCATGGCTTCGAAGCTGTCTTCATCATTGCGCTGGGCCTCATTGCTGTTCAATACAATAATGCCGATATTGTTTTTGTTTACAAATTCAATGATTTTTTTTATTCGGTTCTCGTATAATTTCACATAAGGGCAGGTATTACAGGAAAACAAAACCAAAAGACCTTTTTTGCCTGATGCAGCATCTTTCAAAGAAATACTTGATCCCGATACTTCCTTTAAAGTTTGTGTGGATAAAGGAATTTCAGAACCAATGCTTAATTCCTTAATGTTCTGAGCCAAAGCGAAACTTAGTGTAAGGAAAAATGATAATAACTTCATAACTCAAATTTATGCATTTTAAATGCCTTAATAATCTTTTTCCGAAAACTTAACATTTATGTTTTTTTACTTGCCCGGAAATATGTAGTTTTGCATTGTTGATTAGGGCTATATCATATTTATTCTATCGTCAAAATCCATGCCACTGCATGTGGCGCTTGATTTAATTTTTTCTCCTTAACATCCAGTTTTTCTAATTTAAAAAATTATGAAAACCAAATCGGTGTTTGCCGTAAATATGCTCTCGCACCCGCGGATGATTTGCCTGATTGTGAACCGCTGGGGGCAACTGGAATTTGCCAGCAAAGGGCTGTTGCAATTCCTTGGAAAATCCATTACGGAACTGGAAGGTGACGCATGGATAAAGTTGATTAAAAATCCTTTCCAGCGCGCTGAAATTAAAAATAATCTATACACCAAGCTTTTATGCTCGGATGGCGAAGGTTTGTATTTCGAAACGGAACTTTTGCTTACACCCGGCAATACTAAGTATATGCGCTGGGATGTGTCGTTGCTGGAGGACGGCATGGTGCTATGCCTGGGGCAAGACATTACCGATATTAAAAAATCGGAACGCCTTATCAAACAACAGGTGGAAGCCCTGAATGAAAAAAACAAAAATATTTTTGAAAGCATCCGGTATGCCGAGCGCCTTCAGGGGCAAATCTTACAATCGGAAGAAAACATCCGGTTCATAAACCCTGAAAGCTTTGTTTTCTATAAACCAAAGGATATTTTAAGCGGTGATTATTATCGGGTAGAACAAAAGGGAGATACGGATATATTAGTGGTGGCCGATTGTACGGGGCATGGCATACCAGGGAGCATGATGTCGTTTTTGGCACACAGTTTTTTTCATGAAGCTTTTGGCAAACTTCCGGATAACCCCTCTGACCTTTTGTTCGATGCGGAGAATTATTTTTATCGTGCTCTAAATTCATTTCACGATGAGACCTGCATGGACGGCATGGACGTGGCCGTGGCTTTCATCGACCGGAAAAGGCGAAGGTTAAAATTCTCCGGGGCATCCAGATATGGTTTGCTGTTCTGCCGTGAGAAAACAATCCTTTTGCAGGGTTCGAAATTCTCCGTTGGTTTCTCGGGTTATCAGAAAGATTATTTTAACCTGGAATATGATATAAACAAAGGAGATATGCTGTATTTATTCACAGATGGATATGCCGATCAATTCGGCGGGCCCAACAACAAAAAACTAAACAGAAAAAATTTTTTGGAAATTCTGAAGGAAGCAAAAAATTTTTCGGCTGTTGAGCAACACTCTTTTCTGGAATACAGTTTAAACAACTGGATGCAGAATGCAGAACAAACCGACGATATTACGGTTTTGGGCTACAGGATAGGATGAAAGTTGAAATTGAGTACCCGGGACGGGACTTGAACCCGTACGGACTTTTTAGGTCCACAGGATTTTAAGTCCTGCGTGTCTACCAATTCCACCACCCAGGCAAGAGGGGAAATAATCATTAAAAAAATAAGGCCGCGAAGGCCGTATTTAACGTTTAGAGCGGAAAACGGGGCTCGAACCCGCGACCTTAACCTTGGCAAGGTTATGCTCTACCAACTGAGCTATTTCCGCTTGCAGGTGCAAATATAAAGATTTTTTAAAATTCCGTAAAGAATTTTATGGCATCTCCAAGGTAATGGTTACCCTTGTGCCGGCTGGCAGCCCCGCATCATTTTTCAGTTCTTCCATGTGCACTTCCTGCCTCAGATTCTTCAGGCGTGCATTGAGTTCAAGAATATTTTTGATGGTGGCGGTGGCGATGCTTTTGTGGCCGCGCTTTTCCGCATTTTTACTTTGCGACAACCCTACCCCGTTATCTTCAACTATTATCTTAATAAAATTACCTTCTTTTCTGAAAAAAATCTTCAGCAATCCTCCTTCCCCTTTGGGTAAAATACCATGAAGTATAGCATTTTCCGCATAGGGCTGGACAATCATGTTGGGAAGGGAAGGATTCAACTCCAACAAAGCATCATCGGCTTCCAATACATAGTCAAATTTACCGGAAAAGCGTTCTTTCTCCAGATCAAGGTAGAACCGCAACCTTTGAATCTCAATATTCAGGGGAATATCCGGATCGGCTGCGCGTTCTATGATCATACGGATGAGACGTGAAAACTTGGCTAAATACTCACTTGCCTTTAATGGATTATTGGAATTGATGTAATGTTGAATGGAGGTAAGGGAATTAAAAATGAAATGAGGGCTAAGGAGTGCATTCATGGCCTGATGCTTAAGTAAATTCATGCTTCTTTCTTCCTCAAGCTTCTGTTTTACTTTCCTTCTGATTCTGCCATACAACAACCAGGTAATGGTTCCGGAAATCCCCAATACCAGAATTCCGAGGGAAGCCCAGAAAAAAGGAGTCTCGATGAATTTTTTTTCTTTCTCGATTTCAAGAAAAACCTCCGAAGATTCCGTAGCCCATATTTTTATTTTTGAATGCCCCCCTTTTAACTCATTCAAAACAATGGTGGGTTGATTGGATTTTTGAACATTGCCGTCATTTACGGTGTAATAAAATTCTCTTAATTCAGGAAAAAAAAATTCCGGGCACGTTACCAATATTTTCAATGTCTGGTCTTTTTTTACATATATTTTTCTTCCGAATTCTTGCAAAGAGTCGCCAATCAGAATTCTGTTGATGCTCAACGGAGTTACTTTATCTTTTAATTTCTTGAGATCGGAATATTGAATTCCGTTTGCTCCGGCAATGAAAACAAAACCCTTACTAAAAATCAGATGCCTGATGGTTTGACTGAGCAAACCATGAAAACGATTGTACTTGTGAAGAATTTTAAATGCAGAATCGGCTTCCAAAACCCCAAACGAACCAGCCAGATATATTTTATTGCCATTTTTTGCGTAAGATAACACCCCATCCTGATTTATTAATGGCAACAGGGTATGATCAGATAAAATTTTCATCACTCCACCCTGATGAATAAGAATTTTCTCGTTTTTACTTTCGATTAATTCAAGACAATGAAAATTTTGTGTTCCGGGCCATACCTTCCATTGTTTTTGTTCTTTAATGTAAATTCCTTTGTTGGTCAGGACATAGAAATCCTGATTTATTTTTTTTAAGGCATTGACCCTGATCCTGAAATCGGCTAAACTGAATAGCGTATCCAAAGGTTTAGTAAAATCGGAATTCCAGTGCAGGATATTCTCATAGACATCGGTTGCATAAAATTCATTATCGATTAAAAATATTTTCTTAGCAGGAACTGTTACAATTTGCTTACCGCGCTTAGTAATGATTTTTGATTTGCTTCCCGAAAGCATGGCAAGAGTGGGTAGGTACAAATTTCCTAAATGTTCGACACAAGGACCGCAGGCATACTGAAAAACGGGATCGGGTTCAACAACAGTATGGAGTTCACGCGTTAGAGGATTATATTCAAAAAATCCGTTGGAACTGGAAATGAAAAGTGACAAGCCGTCGAAATATAAATGTTCAGGAATAATGTTTTTACTGTTTTTACTAATACTGACTGCTTCAAAAACCGGTTCCCGAATGCTGATAGCTCCCACGTCGAAAGTGCCCAACCATAAGTTACCAAGAGCATCAATTTGTACATCAGTAATAAAAGATGTTGGCAAAGCATTGGAAGCATGAATGGAAATGCACCGCTCAGGATGAAACAAAAACAATTCGTCACCAGGTGAAGGAACAAGCCAGAATCTTTGCATTCGATCGAAGTTTAAAAATAAAATTTCCCTTTCTCCGCCCGGAAGGAATATCCCCCCCTTACCGGGAAATTTTACGTGAACAAAGGGCCTTAAAACTTCATTTTTCAAAATAAAAATTTTTTCTCCCGAACAGATAAAAGCCGTGTCAGCGGAAGGATGAATAAAATCTACCGCTAATTCGACCTTTTGGATTTTCCTGAAATGTTTGTTTTCAAAAATTAAAAGTCCTTTATCATGCCCTACCCATAGCTTCCCGGAAAAACATTTCATGGTGGCGGGGCGGATGTTATTCATTTCCGGAAAATCCAAGGGTACACCTTCTTTTTCATCGATAACCAGTAGCCGTACCTTGCTAATCAATAAAAAAATATACCCTTCGTGCACAAGCAATTGGTTTGCATTCTGATTTTGATCCATGGGGATTCTCTTCAATAATGTTTTACCCGATGAATCGTAAATAAAAATTCCCTTGTTTTTAGTCAGGACATATATTTTACTGTTATTAAAATAAAGATAAGAAAGTGGTGCTCCGGTTTGATCGGAACTGATCCACTTTTCCATCATGTACCCATCATGAACAAAAAGAGCATCTTCCGTCAGTAATCCTACCTTTCCGTTTTCAAAAGGGATTATCTGAAGTATGTTATTCTTAGTTAAGCCGTTTTCCTGATTAAATATCCTGTAATGAACCGGAAAATTCTGAGCAGTAAAAAAACTCCCGTAAAATAAAAAAAAAGAAAAAATAAAAATATTTCTATAGATCATGAACGAGGAGATAGGCTCCTGGATTTAATGAAGTCGTTGAATTCGTTAATTTTGTTTTTACTGACACTGATATGTTCTGAATTCGACATAATGACGGCACCTTCTGAATGAATGTATTCCTTCACGTGTTGCATGTTGATTAAGGCAGAACGATGTACCCGAAAAAACTGATTTTTAGGAAGTATATTTTCAAATTCTTTTAAAGTTTTACTTGCCATGATCTTTCTGTTTTCGGTCAGATAAAAATTTGAGTAATTATCATTTGCTTCAATCCAGATGATGTCTTTGAATTCCAGTAAGGTAAAACCCTTATTATGGTTTATGACTATAACGTTTTTATTTTCATTATTCGCATCGGGAACGCGCTTAGGTTTTTTCTGATAGTAATCTATTACTTTTTTAACGGCTCCTTGCAGTTCAGATAGAATTAACGGCTTCATTAAGTAATCAAGCGCACCCGCTTTCACTGCATTAATGCCATAATCGGAATAGGCTGTCACAAATATAACGCAAAATTCACGCTCATAAATACCTTCCAGCATTTCAAAGCCGCTCATGCCGGGCATATTGATGTCCAAAAAAACCACATCGGGCTTTTTTTCCAATATCATTTTTTTGCCTTCCATGCCGCTTCCGGCCTCGCCCACCACTTCAATTTCAGGGCAATATTGCTGCAGCATGTGAATGGTATTTTTCCGGCTGTTTTCTTCATCGTCCACCACAACGGCTTTATACGTCGTCATAATTTTTTTTTGACTAAAATAAGGAAAAAAATTCATCTTTGCCATGAATTATTAAAACACAAATTCAATTGAGTAAATACTCCTTATCTTTGAGTTAAATCATATCCCTTATGATGAAAAAAATTATTTGCTCTACCTTAATTCTCTCTTTTGTTTTTGCTCCTTGTCAAAATAAAAAAATTACCCTTCAGGATATTTGGATTAATTATAGTTTCCATCCAAAATCGCCTGAAAACGTATATGTATCAAACGATGGAGAACATTATTTTCAAATCTGCGATGATAGTGCCTCTGCTGGCATTGTCAAAATTCCCGTCAATGACACTAAAAAAAACGCCATCCCGCTGGTGTCAAAAAAAGATTTATACTTTCAAGGAAAAGAAATAAACATCAACGATTTTCAATTCTCACCTGATGAACAATATATTCTTTTTAAAACCGATCATCAACATATATACAGATACTCACAAAAATACAACGCTTATGTTTTTTCCTTACAAAGAAAAAAAATGTTCAAAATACCCGGTGATCACAACATCATGTTGGCCAAATTTTCACCGGACAGTAAAAAAATTGCATATGTGAAAGATAATGATTTGTACATTTTCTTTTTAAATGAGGAAAAAGAAATCCGCATAACTTTGGATGGCAAAATAAACGAAATCAAGAACGGCTGGGGCGATTGGGTTTATGAAGAAGAATTCGGAAAACCCGATTATTTTGAATGGAATGCAGCGTCAAACCGTTTGGCTTTCATTCGATTTGACGAAAGTAAGGTTAAAGAATTTACCCTATATTACTATCATGACTCGCTCTACCCGGTGCCCTATACTTTCAAATATCCCAAAGCCGGTGAAGACAATTCTTTGGTTACATTCCATGTTTTTGATTTAACTACAAATAAAACTTTTACCCCTTCCATCGGTGATGAAAAAGACATTTACTTGCCCCGAATTTTTCGCCCCGTTCATCATAACGGATTCTGTCTGCTTCGCCTTAACAGAAGGCAAAACAAACTGGAATATATCTTCTACGATGAACAACAAAATGGCAAAGTTTTATATACGGATTCATCCGATACCTACGTGGATGTTCCTGACAATGTTTACTTTTTGAAAAACGGGTTTATCTTCCCCAGTGAAAGGAATAATTACCAACACATTTATTTTTATGAATTTAAATCGGGCAAAACAAGTCCGATTACCTGGGGAAATTTTGATGTCATGAAAATTTACGGCATTGATGAAAAGAAGAACATTTTATTCTATCAATCTACCGAGAATGGAGCTCACCGTCGCGATATCTATAGTATCAAATTCAACGGTACCGACAAAAAACGACTTAGCACCGAAGACGGTTTTAACGATGCCGAATTTTATGCCGGTATGAAATATTTCGTACTTTCCCACTCCAGTGCCAATCTTCCGCCAAAGTATGAATTATGTGCCTCCGATGGGAAAAAAATTAAACTTCTGGAAGACAATGCGGATTTAAGAAAATTTCTATCCAAGTTTGACCTTCCCAAAAAGGAATTCATAAAAATCAAAAATCGCCTGGGAATGGAACTAAATGCATGGATCATGAAACCGACAGGTTTTGATCCAAACAAAAAGTACCCGGTGTATATGTATGCCTATAATGGTCCGGGCAGTAATGAAGTTAATGACAGTTGGGAAGGCTTGAAAATTTCGTGGCACTATTTATTATGCCAGGAAGGGTTTATTGTTTTTTGTATGGACGGACGCGGCACCATGGGCAGGGGACGGGAATTTAAGCATTCTACTTACCTTAAGCTGGGCGGTCCGGAGTCGGACGACCAGATTGATGCTGCAAAATATCTGGCATCATTACCTTATGTTAATCCAAAAAAAATCATGTTTCAGGGATGGAGTTACGGGGGGTTTATGGCAACTTTACTCATTACAAAAGGAGCCGATTATTTTGCCGGGGCAGTGGCCGTGGCTCCGGTAACGAATTGGAAATTTTATGACAATATCTACACCGAACGCTATATGCGAAAACCTTCGGAAAATAAAGAGGGCTATGAAAAAAATACTCCGATGTATTATGCTAAAAATTATAAAGGAGGCTTATTGCTCATTCATGGGGATGCCGATGATAATGTGCATATTCAAAACAGTCATGAGTTAGCCAAAATCCTGGTTAATTATGGAAAACCATTTGAATATTTTGTCTACCCTAATAAGAATCATGGTATTTACGGTGGGCTGACCCGCTACCATTTGTTTGAAAAAATTTTGAACTTTGCAAGAAGAATCCGAGACGCGTCCCATTGAAAAAGAAAAATCTGGTCATATTTACCGGCGCAGGCATAAGCGAGGAAAGCGGTTTAAAAACTTTCCGCGATTCGGGCGGGCTTTGGGAAAATTATCGCATCGAGGATGTAGCCACTCCGGAAGCATGGGAAAGAAATCCGGCTCTGGTTACCGAATTTTATAACATGCGCCGTAAGCAGATCATGGAAGCCCTTCCCAATCGTGCCCATGAAGTTTGCGTGGAACTGGAAAATTATTTCAATGTGCAAATCATCACCCAGAACATTGATGATTTGCATGAAAGAGCCGGCAGCAAAAATGTTTTGCACCTTCACGGAGAAATCATGTATGCCCGAAGTTCGGGGGATGAAAATTTGTTATATAAGCTCAATCATTGGGAAATAAAAATCGGGGATAAGTGCGAAAAAGGTTATCAACTCAGGCCGCATGTGGTATGGTTTGGTGAAATGGTACCTATGATGGAACCTGCCATTCTAAAGGCATCCCATGCCGATTTGTTTGTGGTGGTTGGAAGTTCCTTGCAAGTATACCCTGCGGCAAGCCTGATTCATTATGTTCCTGAAGAAGCCGAAAAATGGCTGGTTGATCCGGGAAATTTTAACCTGAGTCATATTCAAAAATTGCGTCACATACGAAAAAAAGCCAGCGAAGGTATGGAAATATTAAAATCCGAATTAATACAAAAACATTTGTAACCTGATTTTCAAACTTAACATTTTCTTAATCTATATTTATTTGAATTTCAGGAACTTTCCAACTCATGTTCGACGACCTTTCCACCACGATTATTGTTCTTTTTGTATTGGGTATTCTTTTGGTTTGCTTCTTTGAATTTATTAACGGATTTCACGATACGGCCAATGCTGTGGCCACCGTTATTTATACCAACAGCTTAAAACCCACTTATGCCGTTATTTATTCCGGAATATTGAATTTTCTTGGAGTTATCACCGGGGGCATTGCCGTAGCCATGACGATTGTGAATCTTCTTCCGGTAGATCAGATTATCGACGGAAATATAGTCAGAAGCTTGTCGATGATCTATGCCCTGATTATTTCTGCCATTGTTTGGAATTTTGGAACCTGGTATTACGGCATACCTGCATCCAGTTCACATACCATCATTGGTTCTATTATTGGAATTGGAATTGGTTTTTATTTTTTACCAGGAAACTACGGATTAAGTGCCGTAAACTGGGATAAAGCAAAAGAAACAGGCCTTTCTTTATTGCTATCTCCATTACTCGGTTTTGCTTTAGCCATTTTTATTATGTTTATTTTTAAACGCCTGGTAAAAAATGAGTTCGTTTATAAAGAACCCATACCCGGAAAAAAGCCTCCGATTTGGATAAGAATGATGTTGTGGGGCACATGCGGACTGGTTTCATTCTTTCATGGCCAAAACGATGGCCAAAAAGGTGTAGGAATATTAATGTTGGTGTTAATTATTGTCATGCCTTTTAAGTTTTCCCTGGACAACAAAGTGAACCTGCAAAGCATAAAAGGAAATCTTACATCTATTCACGATATTGTGAATGCTACCGATACTATCAGCTTCGGTAAAGATGAATTTTACCACTACTATAACGTGAAAAAACACTACCAACTTTTCATCCGGGAAATAAGCGACAAAAAATATGCTGATGAACTGGATAAATCCAAGCGATACGATATAAGAAAAAACGTATCAAACATTACAAAATCAGCCGATAAGCTTTTAAAAAGTGAGAATTTCGCCATAACAAAAAACAATGCTTCCAAACTGCGGAAGGAAATCAGGCAAGCAAAAAAATTAATCGAGTTTGCTCCGGCCTGGGTTATTTTATTAATATCACTTTGCCTGGGAACCGGAACCATGATCGGATGGAAGCGCATTGTGGTTACGGTGGGCGAAAAAATCGGAAAGCAGCACATGAGTTATGCACAAGGTGCAAGCGCTGAAATTGTGGCATCCATGGGAATCGGCATGGCTTCCTATTTAGGGTTGCCGGTATCCACCACACACATGCTTTCCAGCGGCATAGCGGGCACCATGGTAGCCAAAAAAGGCCTCAAAAACCTTCAGAAGAAAACCGTTACCAATATCGTAATGGCCTGGGTTCTGACTTTGCCTGTAACGGTAATTTTATCTTGCAGCTTGTTTTTATTGTTTGTTAATATTTTTTCCTGATTTTTTTTCAGGCCTTACGGGAACAAATATTTGAGTTAACCATTTTGTTGAGTCGTTTACTTTAGTGGGATTGGTTCTATATACTTCCCTCATCACTCCGCTTTGATAAAAATTATTTTCCTTCATCCATTTCCTGATTTCATTGTAAGAAAGGAAAAGATTTTGATAAGGCCCATAGTGGTTAAATAAAACAACAGTGTCGGATTTTAAAACATCAAGCTTACAATGGTTAAGAGAGTCGGCCGTTGAAGGTTTATTTTTTAAAACTGCAAAAACATCATATTTAAAATTTTCAGGGTCGTTGGTATAAATCAATGATCCCGTTATGGGTTCCCCTTCGGGTTCAATCTGAAAATAATCTTCCAATAGTTGAACAATGCTTTGGGAAAAAGAATTTTTTATTTCTGATGCCGTTGATGAATCACGTAATAGTATGATTTGATACTCTGGCAGGATTTTTAAGCCGGCCAAACCGGGAAGTGTATCGGAAAATTTATATTCATAGAAAGATATACCGTTCCAGGATTTCTCCGTCAAATAGGGCGTTTGGTCACGACATGAAAATAAAATTGTTAATAAAAAAATTAACAAACATTTTTTCATGACGGCCTTCTTCCGGAATATATTTCCAACGCTTTTTTCAGGCATTCCACAGCATTTTTAAGGTCTTCGATTTTTAAGACATAGGCTATACGTACTTCATGTTTTCCGAATTCCGGCACAGAATAAAATCCGCTGCCCGGAGCCATCATCACTGTAGCTCCCTGATAGGAAAACGACTCCAGGCACCACTGGCAAAACTTGTCGGCATCGTCCACCGGCAAGCGAACCATAGCATAAAATGCACCGGCAGGCTTAGGGCAAAACACCCCCGGAATTTCATTCAGGGCCTCCACTAAAAAATTTCTGCGTGCTATATATTCTTCTTTTACCCTAATAAAATACTCCACCGGAGTATCGACCGCTGCCTCCGCCCCGATTTGGCCCAATGAGGGAGGACTAAGGCGAGCCTGTGCCATTTTCATGCAGGCATCGAACACTTCCTTATTCCTGTCTCTTATACACATCT
>JAOAHO010000002.1:0-93194 GCA_026415195.1 Bacteroidia bacterium
GTGGTATACTTACCGTTGGTGTTTTATAAACATTTAAGGTGAATACGGTTTGTGCGGACCCTGTTATGCTTCCGCAGGTTCGGGTAGCCACACAAGTAAGCGTTACGGGCCCGAATTCATTGATGCCGGGTGTATATTGATTGATATTATTGGTAGTAACGTTTGCAGCAAAAGTTCCTTGCCCTCCCGACCATGTAATTTGATTGTAAGTTCCGTTTAAAACATTCGCGGTTAGTGTAACAACGGAAGAAGCGCAAAGCGTATTACTTGAAATTGCCACAGAAACCTGCATCGGAGTATATGGTGCATTGCACCCTATATTCGTATAAGTGGGGTTTCCGGCAATATCATATTCCACGGCCCCTCCATCAAAAAGATTTGAACTGTAACTTTGATTTACCGAATAAGATATCCCCGCTGTGCTTGTCAGATAACCGGGAATATAACTTACCGACCCGGTACAAGACGGGCTACCGGTAACGGTGAAATTTGTGATACGAGGTGTTAAAGAAGAAGTTGCATTCGCATTGGCATAATGCCCCTGAAAATTTCCCGGATTTTGAAAAATAACATAAAGCGTATCTTGCAAGTTAGCAAAAGAATTTGCAGTAACACACATATCCGTAGATAAAATAAACAAAACATCCCTGTTTGGAGGTAAAATTCCCCCTATGGGTTCCAATAATTTTCCACAACCCATCACGCTGGCCTGTAAGGAATTGACAATTGCCGAAGTGGTGGCATTAGGAAAAACTATACCTAAAAAATTATTATTCGGCCAATCAAAAATCATGTTTGAAATAGAAATGCTTTGGGTTCCGGTTCTTAATAAAAGCATTTCATTTTTTCCCTCACAGGAACATGCAGGAGATAATGAATTGGTACATCCTCCTCCCGGTACACAGGCATCCACCAAAATTCTTTTTATCCACAAACATTGGGAATAAGTAGCTTGCATTAAAGCAAAAAAAAGAAACAAACTCAAAAAATAACCTTTAACTTCTCTCATATCAAACAGTAAATTTAAAACAAACGGAAAAAAAACCATGTAAATTCATTGTAAATTCTTTTAATTTTTTTGTTAAATTTTAACACGTTAAATCACAAATAGGCACTAATTTTGAGTGAATAATAAACAAAATAAACTCTATGAAAAGGATTGTATTATTAACCATATTGATTTTGGCAACAAAGGCCTTTTTTTCTCAAAATCAATATACCATTCGTAGCTCCGTAAAAGTTGAGGGGCTTCCCGATGAATATGCCGGCTTTGCCGAAAGTGAAAAAACCGTTTACATGAAAGGTAACAAAGTCAAAACCGAAACGGTTAACATGATGTCGTCCACCACTGAATTTTTCGACGGAGCAAAAGTTACCGTATTGATGGAACAAATGGGCAATAAATTAGGCTGGTCCGATACTCCGGAAAATATTGAAAAAGCGAATACATCAAAAGACAAAAAAGAAGAACCAAAGCCCAAAATTGAAAAAACCAACGAGACCAAAATGATTGCCGGGCATGAGTGCGTGAAATACATAATCACCATACCTGCTCCAAAAAATGAAAAAAGCAAACAGGCGTCTCCTCCCAAAGATATGGTGGTAATTGCATGGATTAACGATAAAATTCAAGCCCCAAAATCCTATGCTATGGCTCGCCGTGGGGGCAACCTGGGATCGGATGAAATTAAGGGCTATCCGTTCCAATCCGAATTTGAAATGGATGCTCAGGGGCAAAAAATAAAATTTATTGAAACCGTTACGGAAGTATCCACTGACTTTATACCTGATAATGTGTTTGTCCCCAACACAGATGGATATAATATCAAAAGCTTTAAAGAATTCATCGAATCTGCCAAAAACGAAGGTAAAGAATAGAATTATTCTCACGAATTTATGCCCGGCTTTCCGGGCTTTTTTTATGCTCAGAATTTATTCTCCGATTTATCATTTTTGAGGCCTTAAGCGCCTCATCATTACTTAATTGATATCCGAATAAAATTTTCTTTGGCCCTGCCGAAATTTCCATACGTTCTTTCCCGATGTGCCAATAGGAAGTGGTAAAAAAATCCGACCATTTTTTTTCATCTAAGGGTATAACTTTGCATTCACCGATCAAATTCAAATCCAGATACACTTTTTTTACCTTAAAAAAAATTCTTTTTTCATACATCAGCCGGCCTTTCTCTGCCACCAAGACCTCTTTTCCCCATTTTCTCCAATGAAAAACCCTAACCGCCATCCATTCAAAATATATCCAAAAGAAAAAATAAATAAATGAAAAAATCTTGTATTTTTTATCGGGCATATAAACCGATTGTAACATGATATATATCCCGGCCACCGTCCACGCCAACAGCCAGAAAAACAGCAAATACATATATAGCGTATTCCGATAGGGAATGATGGCCATAACAAACTTTTTTTCACTTTCGCTGTAACTTATTCGTTCCGATATAAATTTCAATTCATTCATATTCAATCCTTTTTCAAAATATTACGGACTTTCTGAATTTCCTGTTATGAAATTGGATTATTGATCTTCTTTTGTAATTTAAAATACGGCCACGAGCATAAAATTTACAACTCCCCGATTTCCCCCAACAAATAGTGAATGGCCAATTCATATGATTTAAGGCCGAACCCGGCAATAAAGCCACCGGCGGCAGAGGCCGTAATCAATACCTGGCGGTATTCTTCTCGTGAAAAAATTTTACTGATATGCACCTCCACCACCGGCACTTTCACCGCCCTGATGGCATCGGCAATGGCCACAGAGGTGTGCGAGTACCCCCCCGGGTTTATGACAATCCCTTTGCATTTACCGGACATGTCATGTAAGGCATCGATCAGAATGCCTTCCACGTTGCTTTGCAAATATTCAAAATGCACATTTTTATATTTTTTTTTCAGTCGGGCCAGATAATCAGGAAAAGGTATTTCCCCGTAAATTTTCCTCTCCCGTTTTCCCAACAGGTTAAGGTTTGGTCCGTTGATAATCCCAATCTTCGGCTTTGATGCTTTCATGATAAACAAAGTTATGTAAATTTTGGGGCTTCCCAGCCATAGGCGGATTTGCTGAATTGTAGTATATTTCAGTGAAAATGGAGGACACGTCGTGGATAGGAAATTTCAGGGCCTATTTACTGCTGGAAAAAGGATATTCCGAAAACACGGTAAATGCTTATACGCGTGATTTAAAAAAATTTCTTTCATTTTTAGTTAAAGAAAAAATTTCTTCTCCCCTGACGGCCACCTCCTCCGACCTGGAGTATTTTTCCCAAATGCTTGGAAAGGCCTATTCCCCGAACGCCCAAGCAAGGATTCTATCGGGAGTGGGGGCTTTTTACCAATACTTGCTGTTGACGAATCAAATCACCCACAACCCCACCGAATTGCTTGAATTTCCAAAACAAAGCCGGCCTCTTCCCGAAGTGCTGGAAGTACGGGAAATTGAACAAATGATAGCCGCCATCGACCTTAGCAGGCCCGATGGCCACCGAAACCTGGCCATGGTGGAAGTACTTTACGGTTGCGGCCTCAGAGTGTCGGAACTTTGTGATTTGTTAATCTCCGACATAATACAGGAAGAAGGGCTGTTAAAGGTTACGGGAAAAGGGCGTAAGCAACGGCTTGTTCCCATCGGAAAGCATGCCCTGAATGCCCTGCGGCTTTGGATAACAGAGTCGCGCCCGCATTTTCAGGTTAAGAAAGGTTATGAAAGCGTGGTATTTCTTAACAGAAGGGGAACTAAAATCAGCCGTGTCATGGTATTTTATGTGCTGAAAGGGCTGGCGGAAAGAGCGGGTATCAAAAAAAACATCTATCCGCATATCCTTCGCCACAGCTTTGCCACCCACATGGTACAGGGCGGCGCCGACCTTCGGATGGTACAGGAAATGCTGGGGCACAGCAGCATCACAACAACCGAAATCTATTCCCACCTCGACAGAAGCTTCCTGCATGAAACCTTACTGTCCTATCATCCCCGCAACAAAAAACAATCATAAATGTTAACTTTGCTTCACTTGGCATGAAAAATTTTAACGTACCGGAATTCTACCGCAGCCCCCTTATTCATAAAGTCCGTCAGTTTCAAAAAGAACGCGACCCCAAGCGAAAAGACACTTTGCCTGCCCTGCTTCGGTTGGACGATCTGGAATTTATCCTGCCTCGCCACTTCGGGTTTTGCTACGGTGTGGAAAATGCCATCGACATTGCATTTAGCGCCGTGGAGGAAAACAAAGGCAAAAGAGTTTTTTTACTGTCGCAAATGATTCACAATCCCGGAGTAAACCAAGACCTTCAAAACCATGGCGTAAGATTTCTACAAGATACCGACGGAAAGCCATTGTTCAATTTGGATGAACTTGTCTCAGAAGACGTGGTTATCATCCCTGCATTCGGAGCGCCGGTTCAAACTTTGGAAAAATTAAAGAATAAAGGAGTTGACATTTTAAAATACAATACCACCTGCCCCTTTGTGGAACGCGTGTGGAAAAAAGCCGAACAAATCGGCAAGTCCGATTGCACCATCGTGGTGCACGGAAAATATTCCCATGAAGAAACACGCTCCACTTTCAGCCGTGTGGTGCAATATGCCCCTGCTGCCATTATCGTGCTGAACATGGAAGAAGCCCAAAGATTGGAACCCTATATCATGCTCCAAAAATCACAGGAAGAATTTGAATCGGAATTTAAAGGCAAATTCTCTAAGGGGTTCGATATTCACCGTCATTTTCAAAAATTAGGCGTGGTGAACCAAACCACCATGCTGGCTTCCGAGACCCAGGAAATTGCCGACTATTTCCGCCGGCTGATGATAAAAAAATTCGGTGAATCAGAGATTTTATCACACTTTTCCGACACACGCGATACACTTTGTTATGCCACGCATGAAAATCAGGAAGCCACGCTTCAGTTACTGAATGTTCAGGCCGATATGGCCATCGTGGCCGGAGGATATAACAGCAGCAACACCACGCACCTGGCAGAACTCCTTGAAAAAAAATTTCCGGTTTATTTTGTTGCTGACTCACAAAGCATACATAATGATTACATCGAGTGCTTTGACCTTGGAAAACAAGGTATCATACAAAAACCATGGAATAGCCGAAGCGTGAAACGCATTATCATAACAGGCGGCGCCAGTTGCCCGGATGCCCTGCTCGACCGCATCATCCATAAAATCTGGCAAATCCGAGGAAACCCAACTATGCCCGAACCCTTCATTGGCCTTGCCTGATGGATATTAAAAAAAGAAAAGATTTTATTTTTATACTTCTTTCGGGCTTTTTCATTACCAATGCCGTGGTGGCCGAGCTCATCGGCGGCAAACTCATTCGTTTTTTCGGCCTCTTCACGCAGAGCATCGGTATTATTCTGTGGCCGGTGGTATTCCTTCTGACCGATATCATGAATGAACATTTCGGAAAAGTGGGCGTCAGGAGGTTAACCTATATTACGGTTATTTTGATTGTTTATGTGTATATCATCCTTACAGCCGGCTTGCATATCCCGGCCGTTCCATTCAGCCCCGTATCGGATGAGCAGTTCAGCGCCGTTTTCGGGCAAAGCCAATGGATTATCGTGGGGAGCATTACGGCATTTCTCATTTCTCAACTGGCAGATATTTACATGTTTTGGGTGATACGAAATTTCACAGGAGGTAAATGGATTTGGATGAGGGCAACGGGAAGTACCGTCGTCAGCCAACTGATTGATACCTTTGTAGTACAATTTATTGCCTTTGTGGTTCCCGGGAAATGGGCTTTTAATGAATTTCTTTCCAATGCTTCCATGGGATATATTTTTAAATTGATTACGGCTGCTTTACTGATTCCATTTATTTACATAGGACATCATGTTATCAAAAGATTGTTAAAAAATCCGCATTAATTGTAAAGAATATTATAAAAAAATTATAACTTTGAAGTATTGAAAAATTCCAGGCAGATACTAATAGTTTTTCTTATTTTAAGTTTTGTCTTTAGTCAGGGGGTATTGTTTTTTGAAATTAAAAAAGACCTGAAAGAGAATTTTTACTCTTTTACTGATCATTGCGAAGAGGACGAAAATTGTTGTCCCGATAATGAAAAGGAATGCTGTACTGATGGCTGTACCTGTGTTCCGCACTCTTGTTCCCTGTCTGCAGCGCTGTGTTATCTTCCCAACCCATTAAACATTAATTTTGTTTTCGATAAGCAATCGGAATACCTCTCCCTTTCTGACAATTATTCTTTCATCTTTAACGACGACTTTTTTCATCCTCCGGCAAGAATTTGAATTTAAGTTTTAATATCCGATTTCTAATTCAATACAAAAAATTTATTAACCCCAAAAAAAACAAACCATGAAAACATTCATTTCCATGCTTGCAGGGGCATTTATTCTGTTATCCTGCTCAAACAAATCAGACATTCCCCCTTGCTGTGCCAAAGCAGGTTGCGGGGAAGAGTGCATAGCCGAGTGCAAAAAAAACAACTGCACCGATGAAAACTGTTGTGCCAATTGCGCTACGGAAGGGTGCAAAGGGCCGGCTTGTATGAAGAAAAAAGAAGAAGCAAACTCTTAATTTCCTGCACACTAATTCAACAGCCCTTCCAAATGGAAGGGCTTTTTTATTTTTGTCTTAAAAAAACGATATGGATATTTTAATTTCTTTTCTTCCGCTTTTGGTGATGGAAATACTTTTAGGAATAGATAATGTGATTTTCATATCCATTGTATTGTCGCGCCTTTCAAAAAAAGAAAGCCGAAAAGCATCCCGAATTTGGATGCTGGCCGGGGTAGGGATGCGCATGGTTATGCTTTTTGTTTTAATGTATTTAGTGGGAATTGAAAAAGAGTTATTCAGGTTTGATCAATGGAACTATGCATTGAGTTTGAAAGATATCATCTTGTTCGGAGGGGGGATGTTTTTACTGGTGAACAGCACCCTGGAAATTCACAACAAATTGGAAGGTGCAAATGAAAAAGGTGAACAGGCCGGACAATCACTGAAGAAAGGTTTTGCCTCCGTAATGTTTCAGCTTTTGATGATCGACTTTGTATTCAGTATTGATGGCGTAATTACTGCTATCGGTATGGCCCGGCATATTCTACCCATGTTTTTGGCTATTGCCGTAAGCATGGCCATCATGTTCATATATGCGCCAAAAATTTCCGTGTTTATTGAAAAGCATCCCACTTTTAAAATACTGGCCCTTTCCTTTTTGGTCTTAATAGCCGTTTTGTTGATTGTAGAGGGAGTCCATATTGAAAAAATCCACATCCCAAAAGGTTACATCTATTTTGCCATGGCATTCAGTTTTACGGTAGAAATGCTCAATTTGAAAATCAGAAAAAAAAGAAACCCGGTGGAACTCAGGAAAGACAGCCCCACCGGGGATTAATTTATTGTTAAAATACTACTCTACGATTAATTTCTTAATAACTCTTTGCCGTCCGTCGGAAATTTCAATGAAATAAACGCCTTTAGCGTTTTCGCCTAAGTTAATATCATATTTTTTGGCCATCACATTTTTTTCAAAGTTCTTCATAATGGTTTGTCCTAAATAATTATACACTTTAAGCTCGATGTCTTTGGCTTTGTCTAAAGCAAGCACTATGCTAAACTCCCCATCATTAGGATTAGGAAAAGCAAACACCTGTTCAGAAAGCGGTAATTCATCGTTTAATCCTACGGGAGGTCTGCATGAAATTTGGGGTATAATGGCCAAATTCACCCTTCTGTTACGGGCATCCTTAAGCTTATACCATGTGTTGTTATTAATCCTTACATAAACCGTAGAATCATTCGGACCGGCATTTGCATAGGAATTAGAAAAAATCTGAACGGAATCGGGGGTATTTCCGGCAGGCATTTCCACTCCGGCAAAAAATCCATTTGATGGTATTGCAGCAGGAGGGTTAAATACAAACTTGAAGATAATAAGAGCATTGGAAGTAAAAGTGTAATTCGGATTTCCAACCCAGGAAATATAATTCGTTGGAGAAGCAATGGTAGAAGAGGTTCCCACCACTGTCTGCACAATTTTTGCTAGACTATCTGCTTTTTGACCAATTAAAGAAATAGGGCCGCTTATTAAATTCCCTCCCCACAAATTACACTTCAACATGGTGGAAGGGGAATTGCTTTTGGTTCCGGATTTATTAAATAAAACAAATACGGCATTGACCTGAGGATTCGGCGTATCGCTGTATGAAGAGGCTGGGAAGTATTGTGCAAATTCCTTGTCTTTATAACAACTGGTACCGGTAAGAAATCCGGCTTGAGATGCATTGGAACATCCTAAAATTAGAGTACTCGTAGGTGCATTATATACACGAAGCGTATCGGTATTTTTGATCATTCTAAGGGTATCGATACATTTAGGGGGTTTGGGGCATTGTGTGGCCGTATAGGCCATACTGTAAGACGATGTACCCAAAGAATTGGTGGCAATCAGCGTAATGGTATAATTCCCTCCCGAAGCCAGTGAAAAGCTAGGAGCTGCAACATTTGGAGACGGGCTGATGGTGGCAGTATTTGGGGTAATTACCCATGTAAAATTAGGAGTTGGGCATGCAGAAGTTGAATTAATGGGAGAAAATGCATATCCATAGCATGGATAGGGAGAACTGAACGAGAAACTTGCCGTTGGTGCAGAATTTCCTGAGCATGGCGGGGTGGTATTGCAAAGCCCGTGAGTTCCCAGTTGGTTACGGAAAGTTCCTTGGCTCATGGCCGTTTGCATACGTGCAGTTTGGTCCGGAGTAAACATTATCATACAACGGTCGTCAGTATAATCCATAAAATTCATGGTCATCTCGCCATTTGGGCTTTGTCCGGCACCACACTGGTTTACATGGTAAGGATGTGTTGGAGGGCAACCGAAATGCGGGCCTTCTGCCGGAGGGGTGTCATTGCAAAAATCAGTCAGGCAATTTCCGTCACCCCAAACATGCCTCAAACCCAGCCAATGGCCAATTTCATGAGTTGCTGTTCGGCCAAGATCATAATTTGCCATATAATTCGGTCCGGGTGCATACCCCGGCGCGTTCGATCCAAAGGCGTTGGTTACCACCCAAATTCCATCGGAAGTGGCTGTACCTCCGCCAGTTATACCGGGTAATGAAGTACCGGCCGGAAAGGTTGCATAACCCAATAAGCCCGACGATGGCCCTTGTTCACTTACCCATATGTTCAGGTATTTTGTAGGATCCCAAATGGTAGCAGGCTTTACCGTATTGTTGATGAAAGCTTGAATATTGTTCTGAGTGGCAGGATTGACGGAGAAAGCCGTTTGACTGTTGATACGGTTAATTCCTTTCTCCGGCAAAGGGTTTCCGTTAGGATCCTTTTCGGCCAGACAAAACTGAATTCCAGTATTGGCAATCAGGTTATTGAAATGAGTAATGTTTAAAGGATTATATGGCGTCCCCTTAAAATCTTCATTCAGAACTCTGATCTGAGCCTTAACACGATTTGAATCAATATTCGGGTAAGTACCAACAGGCTGACCGGTATGAAGAATATGCACAATCACCGGTATGGTATAGTTAGCCACCGTGGCTTTACCGTTTTTTAAATTTTCTTTGAATTTTTCAACTTCTTTATTGAACCATTCGTCCCATTCTTTCGGAGGAGGTGGCGTGCCACATGTACGGAAAGGTATATGTTGTGCTTTTATTGAACATAAAATACCAAACCAAATTGCCCAAAAGAATATATTTCTTTTTCTCATAGGTTATTAATATTTGCGTAAATATAATAAAAAAAGTAAATAGTAAAAGTTGTATTATTCCATTTCCAAAATTTTTTTATAAACCGCGTTTACAAAATCTTTTTTCTGTGAAGGTCTGATGGGAAAAAAACGCAACAGTTCCCGTTCGTCATCCCGATAAATCAATTCAAGACGGGTATCCGAAATAAAACGGAGGTCTTTAATATCTTGAAAATAATAGGCTTTTTTTAAAAATAAAAAGAAACAAAATTCCATATAGTCACTGTATACAATGACCAAGGGATTAAACAAAACATACAATGCGTTCACTGCCAAAAAAAAGACGGGAGTAAACAGTAAAATAACCAGATAATATTGTTCAAAAGCCAGATACTTAAAAAGGAAAAAATAACCTATCAAACAACCTACGGTCAAACTATAAAAAATCAATAAAAAAAACCAACTTCTTTCAAAATATGCTTCGGGGGTAGTATTACGGTATTTTATTCTCAATGATGTTTTAAATTTATTATTAAATTATGTTTGCTGGTAACAAAATTAATCATTAAATTGTAACGATTTAACCGTTGTGACGTATAATTTTATAAAGTAAAATGAAAAAAATTGCGTGCATCATAATTTCTGTTTTATTATTTCAAACCCTTTGGTGCCAACAATTGGAGGACAATGAATTTGCAGCATTTCTGGACAGCTTATCGAATATTCAGTTTCCGCCTCAGGCATTCCTCAAGCCCAACAAAAACTTAAACAAAAACCTCCCTTCCGATTCTATTCCCGATTTCGATGATCATATTTACCGTGCACGCCTTGCAAAGCTGGATGCCCAAACCCCCTTCGATTTGGTATATAACGAAGATGTCAGGCAGTTCATCCGGCTCTATCTCATTCGAAAAAGAAACAGCGTCAGCCGCATGCTTGGTGTATCGCAGTTATATTATCCCATTTTCGAAGAAATTTTTGACCGATACAACCTTCCTTTGGAACTCAAACATTTAGCCATTATCGAAAGTGCCCTGATTCCCTTTGCAAAAAGCAGAGCCGGAGCCATGGGTTTGTGGCAATTCATGTATCCCACGGGAAAATTGTGCGGGCTGAAAATTAACTCCTATACCGACGAACGCTGCGACCCATATAAATCCACCGTTGCCGCCGCAGAATACATCAAACAACTTTACGACATTTTCAAAGATTGGCAAATGGTCCTTGCAGCTTACAATGCAGGACCGGGAACCATAAGCCGTGCTATACGAAGGAGCGGCGGAAAAAAAAATTATTGGGAAATCAGACCCTACCTGCCACGTGAAACGCAATATTATGTTCCGGCTTTCATCGCTGCCAACTATGTTATGAATTATGCTTCAGAACATAATGTATATGCCGAAATTCCAAATAAAAATTATTTTGAAATCGACACAGTAGTGGTTAAATATCCTATGACATTTCAACAAATTTCGGAAATTCTGGATGTGTCGGTGGATGAAATTCGTTACTTCAATCCGCAATACAGAAAAAACTTGATTCCGGAAGGAGGATACTCGCTTTGCCTGCCCAAAGATAAAATCCGGCTTTTTTTAAGTAATGAAAATGAAATTTATGCCAAAGTCAGTTCACAAAATCAAATGAACGGTTCTACAACCCTCAGGGAAGAGCGCAAAGTTCATGTGGTTATGAAAGGTGAAAAAATAAGCACTATTGCCAAAAAATACGGAGTAAGTGTTCAAGACATTAAAAATTGGAACTTCATTGGTAAAAAAGGCTTAAGACCCGGAAAAAAATTGGTTATTTATGTTCCCGTATTGGAACCTGAACAAAACGAACTAAGCACTGGTTTAGCCCTCAAAAAGGATACAACTTCTGATTTAACTAATCCCTCTGTTCCATATAATTCTTCTCCAACTTCCGAAATTATCCATAAGGTCAGAAAGGGCGAAACCTTGCAATCCATTGCCAAAAAATATGGCGTTACCGTTCAAGAAATAAAAAATGTAAACCTTAATATTTCCAGGCATCTAAGAATTGGACAAAAGATTAAAATCCCTAAGTCGTAAGCGGTCATAAGTTCTGAAAAACTCCAATGCTTCTTCATGTGAACTGAAATCTTTTTGAGTGAGTTTTTTCACATTATGAAGCAAAGGGCTCAGTGAATGGGTTCCGGAATAATCCCTCAGGAAATGTACGGCTTTTAGCATAAAAAAAATATCAAGATTCTGAAATACTCTTTTAAAATAAGCTTCGTCGCTAGTGGCATTTTCTTTGGCATTTTGAAGGATTTTTTCTACTTTCGTTTTCCTCAAGAAATGTGCCCAAAACGGATGCTGATATAAATCTTCCATACTTTTTTGTTCTTTCACATAGGTTAAAAATTCCCTCAGCATTTCAAAAATACCAAAGTCGTAAACCGGATATGATTTATCCGGATTGGCGAAATATTTCATTTGTGCATTACCTGTACCGAACGGAACCCTCCGGCTTATGCGGCAAGAAGGATAAACTGTCGTTTCCGTTAATTCATATGTGCCTCCATATACGAACAATTTTCCCAAAAAATAAAAATCTTCTCCGGCTTTTCTTTTGTTCATCCCTCCCGACTTAACATAGTTTTTAATCCGGGTTCCCATGGATGAACCAATGGTGTAATAGGCGTGCGGATGGCCGGTGAAATGAAGTGCATGTCGGTAATAACGCAAGAATAACTCGTATGCAATAATCCCTTCTTTTAAAACCAGATTTGATTCTTCCTGATAAGGATGTTCAAAATGAATGCAAAGGTTTTGTACTTCTTTCCGATAGCAAACATACGATAGTGCTTTGATGTAATTTTTGTCTACTTTACAATCGGCATCCAGACATATCAGCCAGGAATCCATGTGTAAATTCGTGCAATGCCTTATCACCTCGTCCATACCCGCTTTCCTGGCCATGCCCACCCCTGCCGTTTTTTTCGGAAACTCCGCATAAACCACATAAAGATTAAAAGAGTCAAATGAGGCCTTATTCAGATATGCCCATTGCTCACGATGGAATTGTGCCGCCTGAAGATCATCTTCGGAATGATTGAGGACCACCACAACATTGACGTCGTCCCTGTTACCCCGGCATTCATGAATCGACTGCAAAGTTATGGGGAGATGTTCTTCGCAGTGAGAAGGTATGACAATGTTCAAGAACTTAGGGCGGAAATCTTTCAGAAAAGTGTGCGGATATGCAAAGCGGTTTATGTATGTTTGTAGTAAGTTCAAGTACCTCGATAATCAACCTAAAATTACGAAATGAGTTTGGAAATGATTGTGGCCACCGACCGTAACGGGGCCATTGGCAAAGGAAATCAGTTGTTATGGCACTTACCTGCCGACCTGAAATATTTCAAAAATACCACATTCGGCCACATGGTCCTGATGGGAAGAAAAACTTTTGAATCCATCGGAAAGCCCCTGCCCGGCAGGGAAAATGTGGTATTGACCCGTTCGGGCTTCAAAGCGGAAGGAATAACCGTTATACAAGATGTTGATGCTTTTTTTGCCCAAACCAAAACAGAAAAAAAAATATTCATTATTGGCGGAGCTGAAGTGTATAAATTGTTCATTCACCGTGTACAATTTGTCCATCAGACATGGGTGGATGCTGTCTTTCCGGATGCAGATACTTTTTTCCCAATTATGGAATTAAAAAATAATTTTATTTTAATTCGAAACCTTTGCCAACCGAAAGATGACAAAAACCCTTACGATTATTGCTTTCGTTTATGGCAAAAAAAATAAACTTCCTCGTTATATTTTTTTCCATTGGAATATCCTTAGCACAAAACATTTTTAGGCCGGGTAATCATGCTGGAATTTTTCCGGGTATCAGCATCAGTGCCGGAACTCATGTTATTCGGTTTGGAGTTCGTTGCCTGGCTTTCATAAATGCAGGAAGGTTTGAATTCAAAACCGAACAACGTTTTTATGTAAATCTGATGACGTGGGGTCCGCCACAATCTTCGGTTGAATGGATTGCCACAATTGGATTGTCGGGATTTTGGGGAGAGTTGACAAATTCATCCGGATTTTACAACAATTTCCAAATCTATCATTCCCAATCCCCTTATAAAAACTCTTTGGGATATGCTATCAATTTTTATATTATCAATAACCAAACTTCACAATTTACCGGCTTAATCTGGTTAAATATCCGTCAGTTTTCATTTATAACGGAAAACGATATTCTGGCACACAAATTCCTCGACCGTTACAGGACCGGCAGTTTTGCTTTTTTGTGGAGGATAAATCAATACCATGAGATTTTTATCAAGAATATTCTTTGGACGGGGGCCTACGGTAAAAAAGTAATTTCCGACAACCCTCATTTCCGGTTGGGATGCTACCTTGATACCACAGGAAGCAAATTTCTCAGATATTCCGCCGGTATATTATCAGCCGGGTTTAACTTGCAATCTGGCCAAGGCACGCTCTTTTCCTTTTCAGCCGGACTGGACCACGAAAAAATCAGAAATTTTATTCAAAACAAACTTATTCACGACATGATTTTCTTGCCTAAGCCTTTTTTAAAGAAATCTCAAAATTGCCACATGCCCATGATTTCCGAAAACGGTGATCTTTTTTTGTATTTAAAGGATCAGCGCATCAGGCGAGGGAAAATATACTTGCAGACGGCAATAAATGAAACTATTTTTTACTGAGTTTTTCTTCGGGAATCAGATAGGCAAATGAAAAATCATGATATTTCATCGGATTTGCCGGCACACCGCGAACGTTATTTTGTTCAAGATAGAATACTTCATCATAAAATAACGGAATAACGGGAACATCTTCCATAAGCAAGGCCTCGGCTTTGCTCAACATTTCCATGCGCAATTTCGGATCGTTTTGAAGGTTTGCGGCATTAAAAATAGAGTCAAATCTGGGATTTTTATAACGGGTAAAATTCGAATAGGATTTTTCCTGTAAGGTTGCGGGAACCGAATTGCTTAAAAATTGATTCAGAAAGGTCTCGGGATCCGGATAATCGGCTACCCATCCAAACCTGAAGAATTCCACTTTTGCGGACTGTACATTGGTTATGTGCTCTGACATAGGCACGATATTAATTTTAACGTTAACATTAAGATTTTCTTTCAGCATTGTTTGTACCACCTCAGCCACTAAAGTATTACGATCGCCGCCTCCTGAGTTGATTTCCAGAGTGATTTCAGGAAAACCTTTTCCGTTTTCAAAACCGGCTGCTTTCAAATATTCTTTTGCCTTTTGAGGGTCATAAGGATACTGCGGAATTGCTTTATAATTGTAACCTTGTTTTTCAAATACTTCCGAATAGGGAACAAATCCATATTCAGCCGGATATCCTTCGCCCTGAATGGTAAAATTTGAAATTTTCTGACGATCGATGGCATGAATAAATGCCTTGCGAACTTCTTTCTTGTCAAGCACAGGGTTAACGCCAAAAACTATTCCATAAAAATAAGTATTGAAAGCAGGCGAGGTGATAATTTGAAATTCATTTTTACCTTTTCTGGCTTCTTCAAGCTTTCCCATTACATCCTGAAACATTTCCACGGGTATACGATCAATCAAATCTATTTCTTTCGATTTGAATTTAAGGATTTCAGATTTCTTTTCATGAATGAATGTCCATTTGATACCATCCAAATAGGGTAAAGCATATCCGTTTTCATCTTTTTTCCAATAATTCGGATTCCTCTTCATCATCACCACTTCCCCTTCTTTAACCATGTCGATGAAAAACGGACCTGTCCCCACTGCTTTTACCCTCAGATCATTACCGTATTTTTGCACGGCCTCTTTCGGATAGATATAACATCCGGGCATGGCCAATATATTAAGGAAGCCGGTACTGGGATTGATAAGCTCAATTTTAATGGTGGAATCATTTAAAATCTTAATACCGGAGACGTCCACTACTTTACCGGATTTTGAAGCCTCGTAGGCCTCGTCGGCACCTACAACCTTGTTGTGAAAAGTTACTTCAAACTGATTGTTGTTCGAACTGGCACGACAAAGGTTGTTCAATGAAAATTTAACGTCTTCTATGGTAACTTCCCTGCCTTTACCTTCCGGAAAACAATCAGCATCATGAAATTTAACCCCTTTTCTTAAAAAAAGAGTTATGGATTTATTGTCAGAAGAGAATTCCCATCGAGTGGCCAAACCAGGTACATGCTGCAGGTTTTGCGGGTCAAATTTCACAAGACCTTCATAAACCTGAGAAGCAAGATGAAAACTGGTTAAATCATTGATGGCAACGGGTTCCAGGCTTTTAAAATTTTCCACTTCATTTACTCGCAAAAATCCTCCGTAAAATGCACCGTTGGGAAGTTCTTTGCCCGATTCGATTTTATTTCCTTTTTTGTCGGAATTACAGGAAATAAAGAAAATCGAAAGTACAGTTCCAAAACAGTAAAAAAATTTGCTCATATTATTTCTCGACGTTCACAAATTTACGTTTTTGTTAACGAAATTACCAAATAATTTTTACTCAATTTCCAAAAGCACGGGGCAATGATCACTGTGGTTTATTTCACTTAATATCACACATCGCCGGATTTGTCCTTTTAATGCCTCGCTCAACATGTGATAATCAATGCGCCAACCTAAATTTTTGGCACGGGCATTGGCACGATAGCTCCACCAGGTGTATTGATGCGGCCTGCTGTCAGTCTCCCGGAATGCATCAATGAAGCCACTTCCCACAAAGGCATCCATCCACGCCCTTTCTTCCGGCAGAAATCCGCTGTTTTTGGCATTTCTGATGGGGTCGTGAATATCAATAGGCTTGTGGCAAATATTGTAATCTCCGCTTAATATGAGCTTCGGATGTTTTTTCTTCAATGCCAAAGCATAATACAGAAAAAAATCCAGCCATTTCATTTTAAAATCCTGCCTTTCCTGCCCGCTGCTGCCGCTGGGATGATAAACGCTCATAATGTAATACCCCCCCAGTTCCACCGCTATTACCCTACCTTCAAAATCGTAATCCTGATGGCCGCAACCCACATGCACTTTATCGGGCCTTGATAAACTCAGAATAGCCGTACCGCTGTAACCTTTTTTTTCTGCCGGAAACCAATAACAATGATAACCCAACTGTTCGAAAAACGAAACCGGAATTTGCGACTCATGTGCCTTAATTTCCTGCAGGCACAACACATCGGGGCGTGCAGCCTTTAACCATGAATAAAATCCCTTCTGCAAAGCAGAACGTATGCCATTAATGTTGTAGGTTATGATTTTCATGCTATGTTAACGATGGCAATTTACTATTTTTAATTTCGTTTTATTGAACAATTCCGTTTTGATTTTTAAAAAATCATATACTCTTTCGTTTTTTTTTGTTTTGAGCATTCATGCCCAAATACAACCTTTTGAACGAATGCTCACAATCCTTCCCATGAAGGATTCACTGCTAACCGACAGTTTTTTTATTTGGCCCGGTTCAATAAAACTCACCACATTAAAACACGAACCGCTTCCCGACTCTGCTTTTTATTTCAATGCAAAAACAAATAAGATTCATATTCTTCAAAAATCAACCGATACATTATTATTAAGTTACAGGGCCTACCCTATTCTTTTCAAAAAAAAATTCCAAACGCTCGATTCTGCAGGAATTTTGGGAAAAGCAAAATCTTTGAATGAATTAAGCCCTTATTTTAAGGGCCCCGTAATGAGGCCCGGTGAAAGCGGCTTTTTTCAGAATTCCGACGGGCTTCAGAAAAACGGGTCCATCAGCCGCGGCATCAGCATTGGCAACAACCAAAACTCTTCACTCCAGTCACAACTGAACCTGCAGGTCTTCGGAAAACTTACCGAAGACATTGAAATCGAAATGGCTGCCACCGACAATTCCATCCCTTTCCAGCCCGACGGCACCACCACCCAACTTCAGGAATTCGACCGCGTTTACATCACCGCCAAAACACCTTTCGTAAAACTTACGGCAGGTGACTTTCAAAGCCGTCAGAATGAGAGAAATCACTTTCTTAAATACTTCAAACGCCTGCAGGGCCTCCAAAGTGAAAACCTTTATTCCGACTCGGCCGGAAAGTGGAATTTATATTCCAAACTCTCGTTTGCCGTATCGAAAGGAAAATTTTCACGCATGGTATTTTACGGGCAGGAGGGCAACCAGGGGCCCTATCGCCTGAGGGGAGCAGCAAACGAATTATTCATCATCGTCCTGAGCGGTACCGAGCGTATATATGTGGACGGCCAACTCATGGAACGCGGGCAGGACAAAGATTACATCATCGATTACAACACGGCCGAACTGCGCTTCACCGCGCGCATGCCCATCACAAAAGACAAACGCATCGTGGCCGAATTCCAGTACGCCGAACGCAACTATGCCCGTTCGCTCCTGGAATGGAACGAAGAAATGAATTTCAAAAAAACAGTCGTTTTTATGAATTTCATCCGTGAACAAGACAATCCCAACCGAACCCTACAACAAAACCTTACACCGGAACAAAAAAAACTTTTATTCCAAATCGGCGACTCGCTCTGGAAAGCCGTTACTCCCTCTGCTTTCAAGACGGAATTTAATCCCGACGAAATCCTCTACGTAAAGAAAGACACCCTGCATCAGAATGTTTTATACCAGGATATTTTCGTTTTCAAAACAACCCCTCAACCCAATGATACTTTTTATAAAGTTACCTTTTCACCGGTTGGGGCAGGCCGTGGAAATTATGTCAGGGATGCATCTTCGGCCAACGGAAGAGTTTTCAAATGGGTGGCCCCCGTAAACGGAATACCATCAGGCGACCATGAACCGGTGGTGCTGCTGGTTACCCCAAAAAGGCAATCATTGTTTAATGCCGGCCTGAGCCACAGCATCACCCCCCGTCAGGTCATTGAAGTGCAAGGGGCCATATCCGAGAACAACCTTAACCGATTCAGCCCCTATCAAAAATCCGATAATGCGGGCTTTGCCGGAATGGGGCAATGGTCGGGATTTTTTCCGTTCAGGAAAAACTCAAATCATGGATGGGCAACCCAGGTGAAAACGGAACTCCTGAGCCGTCACTTCGTGCCTTTCGAACGCTTTCGCAGCGTGGAATTCGACCGCGACTGGAACCGCCCCCTCGACGGGCGAATCCGCCAACAGCAATCTTACATGCTGGCTAAAACCGGCTACAAAAGCCCAAAAGCCGATATCAGTGGGCAAGCCGAATATTTTACGGAAAAATCCTTTTACCGTGGAACACGCCTGGGTTCCAATGCTCAATTTCAAAACCGCTTCTTTGAACTTCAACACCAAAGCCGATACCTTGAAAGTTCCGATACCGCAAGAAAAAATTTTTTTTACAGGCATTCCCATTCTTTTGCATTGAAATTTACCAGAAAAATCAAAGGAGGAATTAAAGATCAGTTTGAACAAAACCTCTTTTCACAGTCCTCGTTGCTTGCATCGCCCGGAATGGCATTTTCCTATCGCTTTCATGAATGGGAACCCTTCGCAGAATGGGCCGACAGCATTACGGGAAAAATCAGATTATTTTACCGGGATAGAACCGACATGCAATTGCAGCCCTTCCCGACAGACAGCGCCCGTTCGGTACAGGCAGGGGGCGAACTGCAATTGCAAAAATGGCCCCAACACCCACTGCTGCTATCCGTTCAATATCGTGAAGTAATTAACAAAAACAAAAATCTGTTTCGATTACCCGATCAGAAAGGATACTTTAACCGGTTGGAATATCGCCCCTCGTGGATGAAGCGGTCGGTAACGGCAGGAGTTTTTGCCGAAACGGGCTACGGCCTGGAAAACCGGCAAGAGTATTATTATCTGGAAGTTACGCCCGGCCAGGGACAATATGCCTGGGTAGACTATAATGCCGACGGGCTGAAGCAGCTGAACGAATTCGAACCTGCCCGCTTCCCCGATCAGGCACGCTTTATACGAGTTTTCGTCCCCACCAACGACTACATACGCGTGCTGAAAAACCAATTGGACGTGGACCTGAACATCAGGCCTTCGCTGGCGCTTAAGCCCGACAAAAAATGGAAAAAATTTGTTGCACGCTGGCAATGGCAAGGCATCTACAGGGGGTTAATCCGATTTACGGATCCCGAATCCTCGCCCTCGGCTTTACCAATCCGCATTCCCCACGACTCCTTAATCAGGGCTGCCAACAACCGTATCCGCATCACCACGTTTTTCAATTCCGGTTCGCCGATATTCGGAGCGGAACACACCCACCAAAAACAACAAACGGCACAACTCATTAATTTCAGTTCCGACAAAATCTATGAAGAATGGCACGAAGCAAAAATCCGATACACCATTAAAAGAAAAATTACCATCTTCCTGGAAGGAAGGGCTGGCATTAAAAACAACACTTCCCTGCTTTTTCCCATGCGGAATTATTTCATCCGAAGCATGGAAAGCGAACTTCGGATTGCTTACCAACCCGGCACCGATTTCCGGCTATCCGCATCACTCCGCTATTCCGAAAAAAAGAACCGCACTTCCCAACCTGATCTGCTTTATGCCACCGATCTTTCTTTTGAATTACGGTATAATTTGCCCAAAAACGGAAGCATACAATCGAGGGCGGGCTTTATCCAAAACCGATTCAGGGGAAATGCCAACAGCGCTGCCGGATTTGAAATGCTGAATGCCCTGCAGCCGGGCCTGAACTGGGTGTGGGAAATCGGTTGGCAACAAAACATTGCCCAAAACCTTCAGGCACAAATCTATTACCAGGGGCGGAAGAACATCCGTTGGATTCATACGGGAAATTTTGAAATCAGAGCATTTTTTTAATATACATAAAATACTCTGTAAAATCAGATTAAAAATAACCCCTTTCCACCAGGGCTACGGCTTTTTCTATCATCATGTCCTCTTCGGCCGGATTATATTCGGCTTTCATGTTATGGCCGAAGATGCGGGCAATGGCCTGCCACATGGAGGCCTGAAAACTGCCGCGCAATTCCTTCACGATTTCGTAGGTGGTTTTTTGGGTTTCACGATGGATTAATTTCATCAAAATCCTGCCCTGGCTGATGGTTAGGTCTTTTAACTGATCTTCAAACTGTGCCCGAAGTTCTTTTTCGCATAGGTTCAGGTATTTCTTTTTCAATTTTTCATCGGAAATGGCCGACAATATGCGGTCGTACTCCTTCAGCTTCACCGACGCTATGATGGCATAGGGATATACCACCTTTACGTTGTATTTGATACTTGTCCAGCGTTCATACTGTTTTTTGGAAGCCCAAATGAAATTGGATGCCACCTCTACTTCATCCAGGTAAAAGACCGGAACGGTATCTTTTCCCTCCACCACGGCACGGGCCCAAAATCCATTCGAGGGAGGAACAGGCAAAAAGGACTCCTGGGCATGCATACTCATCATTCCTGAAATCAAACCTGTTATCATCAAAACGCGCCTGAACATAGCCTGCATTTTTCTTATTAATGTTCCCGGAACATAAAAGTAACCGCAACCTTTATGCCAATTTACTTAATTATACTTAAAAAATGTTGAAAGGTTTTAGGAAATTAAGTTGTTTAACTAAAACATCCATTAAACTACAATATTTATAATCCTCCCGGGCACCACGATGATTTTCTTGGGGGCTTTTCCGGAAAGGTATTTTTGCACTTCTTCTTTGGTTAATACTTCTTTTTCTATTTCTTCTTTGGTGAGCTTCAATGAAAACGGAATATTAAAACGTGTTTTGCCGTTGAACGATATGGGATAGTCAAATTCCTCTTCCACAAGGTATTCTTCGTTCCACACGGGCCAGGGCTGCAAGGTGACGCTGCCGGTGTGGCCGCACAAATACCATAGTTCCTCGGCCAGGTGCGGGGCAAAAGGAGAAAGCAACACCAACAGGGGTTCCAGGATTTTTCTTTTGTTGCATTTTTTCTCGGCCAGTTCGTTGGTGCAAATCATAAACGTACTGACGCAGGTATTCAGCGACATGCGCTCGATATCTTCGGTGACTTTTTTAATCGTCTTGTGCAAAATTTTCCATTCTCCCTTTTCGGGCTCATCTTCAGAAAGCCGGATCTTTCCATCGGGTTCATAGATTCTTCTGAATTTCTTCAGGAAATTATATACTCCGCTTATTCCGTTGGTGTTCCAGGGCTTGCTCATTTCAATCGGACCCAGAAACATTTCATACATGCGTAATGTGTCGGCGCCGTATTCAGCACAAATGTCATCGGGATTAACCACATTAAACCATCGCTTACTCATCTTTTCCACCTGGTGGTCGGGAATAAGCTTACCGTTTTCAAGTATAAATTCCGCATTTTGAAAATCATCGCGCCATTTTTTTAATTCTTCCACTGAAATCTCTCCGTTTCTCTCCAATCCTACTTCCACATGAAGAGCTTGAAGATTTTCAAATTGTTTCTTTAATCCGGCCGAAACAATTTTGTTAGTATTTACATCACGATAAACGATACATGACGTGCCTTGTATCATCCCCTGGTTGATGAGCTTTTTAAAAGGTTCATCAAAATTCAGGTATCCCAGGTCGTAAAGGAATTTAGTCCAGAAGCGTGCGTAAAGCAAATGGCCGGTGGCATGTTCGCTTCCGCCCACATACACATCCACCGCATTCCAGTATTTTAGTTTTTCTTCATCGCAAAATTTTTTTTCATTATGGGGGTCCATGTACCGCAAGAAATACCAGCTGCTTCCTGCCCATCCGGGCATGGTGGTGAGTTCATAGGTATATTTTCCGCGGTATTTCCATGATTGGGCCCGGGCCAAAGGGGGCTGGCCGTCGGCGGTGGGAAGATATTTGTCAATTTCAGGAAGGGTGAGCGGGAGTTCATCCTCGGGAAGGGTTCGGGGAATGCCTTCCTCGTCATAGTAAACCGGAATGGGTTCGCCCCAATAGCGCTGGCGCCCGAACACGGCATCGCGCATCCTGTATTGCAAGACCCTTCGCCCCAACTTTTTTTCTTCCAGCTTTTCGATGCAAATCCGAATGGCCTCTGGCACTTCAAGGCCGTTCATGAAATCGGAAGCCATCAGCTTACCGGTTTTTTCTTCATTAGCTTTTTCCGTTACATCGGGCCCCTTTATCACCTGAAGGATGGGCAAACCATAAGTTTTGGCAAAGCGATGGTCGCGTGCATCATGACCGGGAACCGCCATGATGGCGCCTGTGCCGTAACCCGCCAACACATATTCTCCAATCCATACCGGCAATTCTTTACCCGTAAAGGGATGCAACACATAAAGGCCAGTAAAAATTCCTTCTGCTTCCCCCGCTTCCGCCATGCGCTCACGCTCGGATTTCTTCAGGATTTTATCAACAAACTGCATTACCTCTTTCCTGTGGCTTTCGGGTAAAAGGTTTTCCAAATTTTCATATTCGGGGGCCAGAACTAAAAATGATACTCCAAAAAGGGTATCGGGGCGGGTGGTAAAAACTTCAATTTTTTTATCGGAATTTTTCAACGGGAACTCCACAAAGGCGCCTTCGCTTTTTCCAATCCAGTTGCGCTGTGCCTCTTTGATGCTTTCAGGCCAGTCAATGCTGTCCAATCCGCCAAGAAGCCGGTCGGCATAAGCCGAAATCCGAAGGTACCATTGCATCATTTTCTTTTTTTCCACCGGATGGCCTCCGCGTTCGCTGAGCCCGTTTTTCACTTCATCATTGGCCAGCACCGTCCCCAGGGCCGGACACCAGTTTACATATCCCTCGCTCCGATACGCAAGGCGGTAATGCATTAATACATCCGATTTCTGCTTTTCGGTGTAGGCTCTCCACTCATCCGCATAAAATTTTCCGATGCGCTGCCCGCAATATTCTTCCAGTCCTTCGTTGCCTTTTTCCTCAAATCTTTTTATCAGTGTATCAATTGGTTCAGCTTTTTGTAAAAATGGATTATACCAGGAATGAAAGAGGCGAATGAAAATCCATTGTGTCCATTTGTAATATTCCGGGGAAGAGGTTTGCACCTCTCTACTCCAGTCATAGGAAAGGCCGATGTTCCGGAGTTGTTCTTTGTAGCGTTGGATGTTGATTTTGGTAGTTTGGGCAGGGTGTTGGCCGGTTTGGATGGCATACTGTTCGGCAGGAAGCCCGAAGCTGTCGAACCCCATGGGGTGCAACACTTCATAGCCGCAGTGCCTTTTATACCTGGCCAGAATGTCGGATGCGATGTAACCCAAAGGATGCCCCACATGAAGCCCTGCTCCCGACGGATACGGGAACATGTCCAAAACATAAAATTTTTTTTTATCAGGATTTTCGGTGGTTTTGTACGTCTGATTTACTTCCCACCAATGTTGCCATTTTTTTTCATCGGATGGGGCTCCGGAGTGCTTTTGCATGGTAGCAAAATTATGAAAAACAGGCCATTGTATATTGTGCTTTTCAGCACCCGTAACGCAATCCGGTGAAAAAGAAAGGGTATAAAACAAAAAACCCGCCGGATGGCGGGTTTAATAAGTGATGATAAAGAAGAAATTATTTAGCTAAAGCGTTGAATTCTGAATTTGAACGGAGTTTCAGGAATTCGCAATCATCTTTAGCATAAGAAGCCCATTTAGAGTCCCTTTCGATGGCTGCTTTCAGGTTGCTGATGGCATCGGATGTATTGCCTTGCTTGGCAGCCGCAACGGCTTTCAGGTAGTAAGAATGCGCCATGTCTTTTTCGTTGCTGGCATCAATGGTTTCTTTAACGGCACCGGAATTTCCGCTAAGGTGTTGGGCAAGGGCTTTATTATGGCCTTTGTAGTCACCGAAGTTAGAAACGGCATCGGAATATTTACCGTCACGGATATTGATGATGCCCATGTTGTATTTTGTTTCGGCAGAACCTCCGGCTTTCTTATAATAGTCCATGGCTGCCACACGGTTTCCTTTTCTGGCTTCGATAATACCCAGGTTGTTCAGCACTGCCGATTCGTTGGGTGCAATGGAAGATGCTTTTTTTATGGCATTCTCGGCTTCGCTCATGTTATTTTGGAGGATATAAACGGCCCCAAGGTTATTGTTGGTTCTCCAATCATTACCGAAACGATTTGCCGCGTTTTTGTATGCATTAAGTTTTTCGTTTAAGTCAGTCAGAAGATTGGCACCATAGAGCAATTCTTCCAACGATAAAGAATCGGGTGTGGTCCTGATAAGAGAAAGAATTTGTTCGTCGCTGCGGGAAACTTTGTTTACCAAAGCCACAATTTCAGCACGGCGGAGCTTGGGAAGGATTTTAACTTTCAGTTCCTCGTAGGTTTTGGAAAGATTTTTGATTTCTTTCCTTCTTTGCGAGGGGTCGCTATACATGTTCAAAACTCGCAGGATAAGGTCTTTGTCGGCGATGGTGGATTGTTCCATCATTTGCTTGAAACCTTCCCAGTCCTCGCGTGTCAGAACCACATTATACTGGTCTTTGGTTTTGCCAAAAGTCCGGTTCTTGTCTTTGTTTTTTTGAAATTCTTTCATAATGGCTTCAGAACCCGATTTTGCACGGTCCTTAGCAAGGTTTTCGTTGCGTTCGGTTTCACCATCGGGAGAAGCAAAAGCCGAAACCTCAATTCCTTTAAATTCATACCACTTGCTGCCCAGGTTTTTTTTCATGAAATCGAAAAAGGCCTTCATTTCATCGGATTTCATTTCTGAAGGGCGCACCACCGATTGGTTGATTACATAATAGATATGCGTCGTTTGATTGGCAGGATAGGATTTTTGGAAATTGTCTTTGGCAAAAATGGGCTTTTCGTCGTGGCGAACCAAAAGGGCTGATGCCAAGGTTCCGTCGGCAAGTTCAACGGGATCGAAATTTTTGGTTTTCTTTTTTACCTGGCCAACGGCACGCAATTCCAATTTGGCATTGCGCATACCGGGTTCAAAAGCAACTTTTTCAGAGGTATAACTGAAAGATCCTCCGTTGGAATAGCTGATTTTTTGGCCTTGGCCTGTGGCTTTATCGCCCACCAAAGTAATGGACTTAAATGATTTTTCTCCTCCGCTGTATTTTAATACAGGGGTAATAGTCATGGTTACTTTTTTGGCAAAAAGTTTAGGGTTGAATTTGCCGTTGGCGCTGAATTGAACACTGTCGCCCACCATTTCCAACGGGTTTGGATTTATGGAATATTGAATATCTTTTTGCTTTTTCAGCATTTTACCCAATCCGTCGCAAGCGGAAAATAACAAAAGCGCAGCGGCGGGAAGTAAAAATTTCGATAAATCTTTTTTCATTTTTTTAAAAATTTTCGGACAAAGGTATAATTTTTTAATCAATCGCAAATTAAAATTAAACCAAAAAAAAACGGGCCCTTGTCTGTTAGGGCCCGCAACAAAAAATATGACAAAAATTACTTTAGATTATTTATAATTTTGCTGAGTTTTGATTTGATGTTTGCAGCTTTGTTGGGATGAATAACGTTCTTTTTAGCTAACTTATCAAGCATAGAGAAAACTTTGGGTTGAAGTTCCAAAGCTGTTTTTTTATCCTTAGCCAGACGAATTCTTTTCACAAAGGTACGGGCAGTTTTTGCATAATAGCGGTTATGCTCGCGTCTTGCCCTGTTTTTGCGAATATCTTTTATTACCGATTTGATGTTAGCCATCAGCTTAAAAATTTGGGAGGGCAAATTTATAATTATTTTTCAATATGAAAAAATGTTTCAAATAAAATTCATTATTTCGCAAATACGAGAATGTTAAGATTTTTACATTACGGAATTGTATTATTGCTGGCACAAGGGGGGCTACTTTTTGGCCAGTATTATATTCCCCATATAAGTAATAAAAACCTCGTACCAAACAGTAGTTTCGAAAATTACCGAAGGAAAGGAAGCAATATTCGCTTTTGCACTCCGTGGCAAGGCATTGCCACCGTAGACTTTTATCAGGAGCCCGTAAAAGGAGACACCACTGTGGAACGTGGAGCCAAAACGGGAGATTGTTATGCCGGCCTACGCTATCAAAAACGATACAAAGAATTTTTACAGGTTAAGCTTGTGGAGCCCTTAAAAAGGGGCTGCAAATATGAAGTGAAGGTGTATTTCAGGCTTGCACACTGGAGTAATGTGGCTTTAAAATCATTGGGAGTATTGTTTTCCAAGGGGGGCTATGCCGGGCAAGGATCTGTTTCAAAACCCAACATGATCGATACAGTCGTGAAAAAAAAAGGGCTTATCAACGGGTATCGTTGGTTTTTGCTCAGGGGGATTTACAAAGCCGACGGTGGTGAGAAATATATGACCATCGGCAATTTTCATCCCGTGATAAGGAAAGACATGGAAAATATCCGCCTCATCCGATTCGGATTTCGCGAAGCCTATTATTACGTGGACGATGTGTCGGTGGTGATGGTGGAGGATGCCGAAGAGAAACCGGAAATTGTCATAGTGGGGCCTTCGCTGAGGGAGAAGTTTGAAAAAGACAGCATAATGGAAGTGAATGAAGAAATGAAAGTAGGTAAAAAGATTGCGTTGAAGAATATTTTCTTTGCCGAAGGCAAATCTTATTTCCTACCGGAGTCGTACGTAGAGTTGAATAAATTATCTTATTTTCTGATAAAGAACCCCGACCTTGTAATTCAAATCAACGGGCATTCCGACAATAGCGGATTATGGTTCAAAAATCAGAAGCTCAGCGAAAAACGTGCTCGTGCCGTTTTTGAGTATTTGATTCAGCGGGGCGTACAAAACAAAATGTCGTATAAGGGTTTTGGTTCCAGCCAGCCCATAGCCGACAATTCCACTGACGAAGGCAAAGCCAAAAACCGCAGGGTCGAAATTGAAATCATAAAAATTGGGAATTGATGCCACATAAAGTGCTGACCATCATCGGAGCCAGACCCCAGATCATTAAAGCGGCTGCCCTTAGCCGTGCATTCCGGAATTTTTATGAAGGCAAAATCACGGAAATTTTGGTACACACGGGCCAGCATTATGATGATAACATGAGCGACATTTTCTTCCGGCAAATGAACATTCCCCGACCACACTATAATTTGGAAGTGGGTAGCGCTTCCCATGCCATTCAAACCGCACGGATGATGGAGCGTATGGAAGAAGTGTTTTTAAAAGAAAAACCAGGAGCCGTTGTCATTTATGGTGATACAAATTCCACACTTGCCGCAGCAGTTGCCGCTTCAAAAATTCATATACCAGTGGTACATATTGAGGCGGGGCTTCGTTCCTTCAATAAATCGATGCCCGAAGAAATTAACCGCATCGTGGCCGACCACCTCAGCACACTTTTATTTACACCCACAAAAACCGGGCTTAAAAACCTGATAAATGAAGGGTTTAAAGAAAATTCCGAACCGCCTTACCATGCCGACAACCCAAAAGTTTATCATTGCGGGGATTTGATGCTCGACAATTCTTTGTATTACGCCGGTTTGGCTGAAAAAACAAGCAACATCATGGCCGATTTGGAACTGCAGCCGAATCAGTTTGTGCTTTGCACCATTCACCGCGACCTGAATACGGATTATCCGGAGCGCCTGACAGCCATCCTGAACGGTATCATGCAGGTGGCTGAGGGATTGAACATAAAAGTGGTGTTGCCGCTTCACCCGCGCACAAGAAAAAAAATCATGGAAATTAAAGGGAGCGAAGCTGTAAAAAAATTCCAGAGCCATCCCATGATTATGATTATCCCGCCGGCCGGTTTTTTGGAAATGTGCATACTGGAAAAAAACACGGCATTGGTGCTGACCGACAGTGGCGGCGTTCAAAAGGAAGCCTATTATTTTAAAAAACCATGCGTGGTGTTCCGCCCCGAAACAGAATGGGTAGAACCTGTGGAATACGGCTGCACCTTACTAGCCGATGCTGATGAAGAAAAAATTTTTTTCTGCTGTAAGACCCTTACCGAAAATCCTCCGGAAAATTTTCCGCCTGTTTTCGGCAACGGCAAAGCGGCAGAATTTATGGCAGAAAAAATTTTTGAATTTTTAAATTTTCAAAACAGATAAATTTTTTTGAATCATTTCATCAGCCTCATCCAAATCCCATGCATCTTCCAGTTTATATGGCCCCACATTGATGCGCATTAATCTTTGAATATAAGCCCCGGAATGTAAGGCCAACCCGAAATCTCGAGCTATGGAACGTATATATGTTCCTTTGCTGCAATGAATTCTGAAATAAACTTCAGGCATGAGTATTTTTTGAATTTCAAATGCGTGAATAAATACAGGACGCGCCATTAATTTTTTTTCTTCTCCTTTCCTGGCTAACTCATAGGCCCGTTTTCCTTCAATCTTAATCGCACTGAAGAGGGGAGGTTCCTGGAATTGTTCACCGACAAATGACGCTGCCACGTTTCGGATAATATCTTCCGTGATATGTTCCGTAGGGAAAACTTTGTCTGGGGGGGTCTCTAAATCGTATGAGGGTGTGGTTTTTCCAAGCACCATAATTCCCTCATACACTTTATCCATTTGCAAGAAATGAGAAATATTTTTGGTTTGATTTCCGTAACAAACAATCATAAGCCCTTCGGCCAAAGGATCAAGCGTTCCGGTATGTCCCACCTTGAAACTGGTTTTGGGTAAGCCTGAAAGGCGAAAATTTTTTTCAAGTAAATTTTTTATTTTTTTAACCAGTTGGAAACTGGTCCACCCTACGGGTTTGTTAATCAGGATTATCCCCCCATCTTGCCCAATATACGGTTTCATTAGAAATTAGAAAACGGCTTTGGCCACTGCCCGAGTTGCCTCAGAATTCCCCATCGTGTAATAATGCAGGCAGGGAACCTGATTTTTAATCAAATCCTTGCTTTGCGCAATACACCATTCTATGCCCACTTTTTTCGCTTCTTCATCGTTTTTGCAATTCATTACTTCTTTACTTAATTCAATGGGGATGTCGATATGAAAAACTTTCGGAAGCAAGGTCAGTTGTTTTTTAGAGGTTAAGATTTTCAACCCCGGAATAATGGGGACATGAATATCGTGGTCTCTGCAAATTTTAACAAAATCATAAAATTTTTTATTATCGAAAAACATTTGGGTTACGATGTATTCCGCACCAGCATCAATCTTTTGCTTTAGAAACAAGACATCCAACTCCATATTAGGACATTCAAAATGTTTTTCCGGATATCCGGCCACCCCGATGCAATAATTAGTCGGTGTGGCATCTTTCATCTCTTCATCCAGATAAATACCTTTATTCATGTTGCTGATTTGCTTAACCAAATCCAGGGCATAGGAATGCCCTCCGGGCTCGGGTATGAAAGAGGGTTCGGTCTTGATACTGTCGCCACGAAGGGCCAACACATTTTGTATGCCAAGAAAGTTTAAATCAATCAGGGCATTTTCGGTTTCTTCTTTGGTAAAACCTCCGCAAATAATATGAGGGACGGCTTCCACATTGTATTTGTTCATGATGGCCGCACATATTCCCACAGTTCCGGGACGCTTGCGGATGCTGACCTTTTCCAGATACCCCCCCGGCCTTTTCTTGTAAACATATTCTTCCCGATGGTAAGTGACATCCACAAAAGCGGGTTTGAATTCCATTAAAGGATCAATACTTTCATAAATACTTTGAATACTTTTACCTTTTAAAGGAGGAAGTATTTCAATTGAAAATAAAGTTTTTTTTGATTCTTTTAAAATGTCTACCAATTTCATGATTTAGGATTAATTTGAGTTATGTTATCAATGGATTTTATTTCAGGAATGGCTTTCCGTATCACTTCTTCGATACCGTTTTTAAATGTTTGATCCGTCATGCTGCACGAACAACACGCTCCTTTGAATTCCACCTTAAGGACCAAGTCATCCGTAACATCCACTACCTCCACATTACCTCCATCTTGCATCAAAAAGGGCCTGATTTCCTCCAACGCGAGGTTCGCTTTATTTAAAATTTCTTTTTTTCTTTCAGGACTCATGATGCAAGGTGTTTTCTTTTCCGGCATTTTCAAAATTCAATATGGATAAGCGACGTGCCACTTCCGAGGCCAAATTCAAATAATGGATTGCAGCCGGGTGTTTTTCATTAAATACCGGCGGGCGGCCTTCATCGGAACATTCGCGAACGGATTGGATTAGCGGAATTTGAGCCAAAAGCGGTATTCCTGTTGATTGAGACAATTTTTCAACCCCTCCCTTCCCGAAAATATAATAGCGATGATCGGGTAGTTCTTCAGGCGTAAACCAGGCCATATTTTCCACCAAACCAATGACGGGTATATTAATCGAAGGTATTTGAAATAAGGAAATCCCTTTTAAAGCATCGCTGATGGCCAGGGTTTGGGGAGTAGAAACGACAATGGCCGCATCGGGCCTGATTTGTGTACACAAACTGATATGAATATCACCAGTACCCGGAGGAAGATCCACTACAAGATAATCCAGTTCTCCCCATGCCGTGTCGAAAAACAATTGAGAAAGAGCTTTGCTTGCCATAGGACCGCGAAGCGCAACAGCTTGCCCTGAGGGAGCCATAAAACCTATGGAATTGATTTTAACACCGTAGCTTTCAACCGGAGCCATTTTTTTTTGGCCTTCAAATTCTGCTGAGCCCGGTCCTTCGTCTTGCACACCGAATATGATATGCTGGGAGGGGCCATAAATATCGGCATCCACCAGGCCAACCTTGGCCCCCAATTTGTGTAAGGCCACCGCCAAGTTAGCCGCTATGGTACTTTTACCTACACCGCCCTTACCACTGGCCACCGCAATGATATTCTTAACATCCCTAAGTGTGGTTTGATTTTTATCCATGGGTGCTGTAATTTTCCGGGCAGTCATGCAAATTTCAACCTCAGCATCAGCACTGACATAATATTTTATGGCATTCAGGCAAGCATTTTTAATGGCATCTTTTAAAGGACATGCCGGAGTGGTAAGCTCTACTGAAAAAGTTATTTTTTTTCCCTCCACTTTCAGATCTTTCACCATCCCCAATGAAACAATATCTTTTTTCAGATCGGGATCGTCAACGTTTTTTAAGGCATCCAAAACTTTTTCAGTGGTAATCATGCAATAATAACAATCAAAAGGGCAAGAAAGTTAATTTTATTTTTTCAATGAGTCGGAGCCAACTTTGGCTGTATCTTTCTGAATATTGTTTTGGTTTATGTAGGGCCATTTTGTCAATTCATAAGTTTGGTCCATGGAAGTACGAATGACATTTGCAATAGAGTCCTGAAAAACCCGCGCTCTGGCATACATCATTTCTCTGTCTTCGGCGGCAGGCCCGCATGCCATAAAAACAAAAGTCAACAATGCAAGACAGGCAAAAACAGATGTTTTAATTTTCATGATGCGCAAAGTTAAAGAAAAACAAAAAGCCCCAATAAATGGGGCTTTTTCAACCAAAACACACCAAAGTATATTATTTTTTGGTGGCTTCCTGAGCAGCCTGAGATGCTGTTGAGGCAGCTTCGGCAGCGGCTTTGGCAGCACTGTCAACGGTTTGGGCTGCATCTTCAGCGGCACTCTGAGCAGCATTCAAAGCAGCTGCTATGGAATCTTCGATACGTTTTTTCTCGGCTTCCAATTTTGCCTGTTCTTCGGCAGAAGGACCGCAAGCAACAAACGTAGCGGCAACGGCTACGGCGATGAAGGTAAACACTTTTTTCATATTGACTTTTTGTTGTTTTATGTTGGCAGATTAAAAAGGTAACCATGTATTTTAAAAAAAACTTTTAACTTATTGAAATTCAATTCATTATTTTTAAATCAGGAAACTTTTGATTCATTTTTGGTTACCTTTGGTTCTGACTTACATAAATTAAATAAGAGGAAGTTGGAAATATTTAATTCCGATAACCTTGCTTCCCAAAATCCACCCGGCAATCGTGATCTATACGAAAAAAACCGGAGCTTAGACTGGGAGGCATTGTATAAGGAAGCATATCCTATGGTGTTGCATTGGTTGCTGGAAAGAAAAGCACCCTATGACTGGGCAAAAGAAATTTGCCATGATGCTTTTTTGATATTGTTCCGAAAACTTAACGATCCGCTTTTTCATTTGGAATGCAAACCGGCAACCTTTATTGTGGCAGTGGCCAAAAAATTATACTTGAACCAAATCAGAAAAGAGAAAAACTCTTTGCTTTCAAACATCGTCGAAAAAGATTTTCCCGATTCGGAAGTACTAAATATCCATATGATTTTGGAAGAAAACCGTCAGAAAGAAATTCAGATTTCCAGAATGAAGGATGCACTGGAACAATTGGGGCAACCCTGTAAGGAATTATTGGAAGACTTTTACTTTAGGAATTCCGACATGCAAAGCATAGCCGAAAAATTTGGTTATACGAATACCGATAATGCCAAAACACAAAAATACAAATGCCTTCAAAGATTAAAAAAGTATTTCTTTAACAAAAAGGAGGAATAATCCGCCATGAATATACAAGATGAACTCTTTGACAGATACCTGAACGGGCAACTCGGTACGGAAGAAAAACAATTGTTAGAAGCCCGCTTGCAATCCGACCTTGCTTTTCGTTCACGCTTTGAAGAACATCTGCTGGTTCTAAAAGTATTTCGGGACTTCCAGGCCGAACAACATTTCAGGCAAACTTTGAATCAAATTGAGCAAAAGTTTCATTCCGGCATTGTACCACTTAAATCTTCCGGTCGTAAATCGGGCATGGCACAAGCCGGTTTGTTTTTAAAAGTGGCTGCTGTGGCTGCTTTGACTTCTTGTGCAGTTTTGTTTTTGGGATGGAAATTCTTTTTCAAATCCCACAATCCAAACCACGAAATCACCAATTTAAAATTGCAAATTCACGGGTTGAAATATTTTCAAAAAGCGCTTCAAAGTAAAATCAACGAAAAATTCGGCCGTAATAACCTGCCCGAGATCCCAGTTTTTCAGGGAACCGGTTTTATTTTAAACAACGAAGGCTATATCCTGACCGGTTGTCATATCGTTCAAAATGCCGACAGCATTTATGTCTCGGGGCAAAACATTTCTCTTCAACGTTCGGAATTAATTTCCAAAGACAGTTTGCTGGATTTGGCCCTTATTAAAATACCAAAAGAATCCGTTCATGAAAAAGTGAATATTTCAATTTTAGAGGGCTCATCCTCTCTTGGTGAAAAAATATTTACTTTGGGTTACCCCGGAATTGAACAAGTATATGGCGAAGGAGTACTGAGTGCATTGAACGGGTTCGACGGTGACACTTCTTTATATCAAATCTCACTTCCATTAAATCCAGGTAACAGCGGCGGACCATTATGGGACCAAAGCGGGAACATCATTGGTATAATTCGTGGTAAAAATTTTGCGCGGGAAGGGAATGCTTTTGCCGTTAAATCCAAATACGTTGCCGAATTCCTTAAAAAAGCGGGGGTTAAAGGTGTCCGATTTGTCAAATCCCCGGAGAGAACCATAAATTTAAAGCACTTTATCAAGAAAAATGCTTTTTACGTCGTGCAAATACATGCCTGGCAAAAGCAAAGGATCGACTAATCACGTGCATGACATAAATAAAGTGCTGAAATTTTTAATTGCGGAACTTCTCTCATAATCTCCCAAATATTTTCTGTTGTTGAACCGGTAGTGAGTACATCATCTACCAGGGCTACGTGTTTGCCTTTGAAGTTTTCATAATTCTTCAGTTCAAAAGAACCTTTCAGATTTAACATTCGCTGTTCACGATTCAATTTGGTTTGCGTTTGAGTGTAACGATTCTTGATAAGGTTACCTTCAGAAACCGGAATTCCCAGAACTGTGCCAATACCGTAAGCAATTAAAGCCGCCTGATTATATCCCCTATCCTTTAATTTCTTACGATGAACAGGCACCGGTATCAGGATATCACAAACAAAACCTTCCTGCTTTAGCCTCTGACCAAACAACTCTCCAAGAAATAAAGCAAGTTCCCTGCGATTTTCGTATTTCATGCCATGCATTATGTTTTGAACTCTACTGCCTTTTGTGAATCTTAGAAAACAACCCAGATGTTCCAGCGGCATCCTTCCACCTAATACCTGGCCGTGTATGGGATGTCCCAATACAGGTTCGAAAACAGGCAGATTATTCAAACATTCGGAACATAAAAATTTTTCAAACCCGCTTAAATTGGATTTACAACCCGAACAAACAGGAGGAAAGAAAACTGAAGCAAATGCAGTGAATAACTTTTTCAGAAAGGATTGTAGGTGCATTTTTAATGATTGTAATTTTACGTAAAAAATATGAGTACATCTCCTGAAGAACCTAAATCGAAAAAAAACCTTGTTTTGCTTATCATCATTCTTTTGTTGGCAGTATCCAATGGTATTACCCTGTTTTTACTGCTAAGGCAAAAACAAAAAACGGTAGAGCAAATTATAAAGTATGAAAAAATTTACATTGAAAAAAATCAGGTTGAAACTGATTTGATAGCACTAAAAAAACAATATGAAGAACTCCAAACTCACGATGCAGCACTCCAAAAAGAAATTGAGGAAAAAAAGGCCTACATTGACCAATTACTGAAAGAAGCCGAAAAACACCGCGGTGATGCTTATGTTATTGCAAAACTGAAAAAGGAAACCGAAACATTGCGCGAAATCATGAAGCATTATGTCAGGACCATCGATTCATTGAATACCTTAAACCAGAATTTGATTGCTGAAAAAAAGAAAGTATTGAAAAAACTTGATGAAGAAAAGGAAAAACAACAGGTGCTTGAAAAAGAAAAAGAAGAGCTTAAGCAAACGATAAAAAAAGGGAGTATTCTGACGTGCTTTAATATTGTTGCAAAAGCCTACCAACTCAAACGCGGAGGCACTAAAGAAACCGAAACATCCAAAGCCCGTAAAACAGACAGGATAAAAGTAAGCTTTACATTGGGAGAAAATAAAATTGCCAAAGCGGAAGAGAAAACGGTGTATGTTCGCATTATGACCCCTGACGGAAAAGAATTGGCTAAGAGCTACGATGAATCTTATCGTTTTAAATTCAACGACAGCCACGGATATTATGCGGGAAAAACATCCATAAATTATGCCAACAAGGAAATGCAGGTGGTGGTGAATTGCGACGGGAAAGATGGAGACTTTGTACCCGGAAATTACATTATCGAAATAACTTGCGACGATGTTGTTATTGGAACAACGAGTCTGAAACTGGATTAAAATTTCTAAGTATTTGAGGTCCCGACCAGATTCGAACTGGTGTAAAAGGTTTTGCAGACCTCTGCCTAGCCACTCGGCCACAGGACCTTTAAGGGAATTGCAAAGATAGGGATTTTTTCTGAACTTTAACCAATGGAACCAACCTCCAAGTTGCCCCATGTGGGCACCACCATATTCACCGTCATGTCGGCGCTGGCACAGGAATACAATGCCATCAACCTTTCTCAAGGCTTTCCTGATTTTTCCCCCGACGGTACCTTATTGGAACTTTGTGCCAAGGCTATGAAAAATGGCCCCCATCAGTATGGCCCCATGCCGGGTCACCCCATGCTTCGCAAAAAAATAAGCGAAACCATCAAAGAAAAGTATGGATATTCACTCAATCATGATACGGAAATCACGGTTACGGCAGGAGCCACACAAGCCATTTTCACAGCCATTTCGGCTTTCGTGCACCCGGGCGATGAAGTACTTTACTTTGTGCCCGCCTATGACTGCTATGAACCTGCCATTACTTTGAACGGAGGCATTCCCATTCCCATCGCATTAAGCGATAATGACTTCACACCCGATTGGGATAAGGTGGCGCAAACCGTGAACGAAAAAACCAGGATGATAATCATCAACAACCCGCACAACCCCTGCTCTTCCATCCTGGATGAATTTCATATGCGCAAGCTTGATGCCATATTGGAAAAACATGAGAACTTAGTGGTTTTAAGCGATGAGGTTTATGAACATATTTGTTTTCATCCCAAGGGCCATCAAAGTATTTGGAAATACAAACATCTTTCGGAGCGCGGCATTCAGGTATGTTCGTTTGGAAAAACCTTGCATGCCACCGGATGGAAAATCGGATATTGTGCCGCCAAGGAAAACCTGATGAAAGAATTCAGAAAAGTGCACCAATTCAATGTATTTTGCGTAAATCACCCTCTGCAGGATGCCCTGGCACACTATCTGGAAAAGACCCCCGATTTCCACAAAATTTCCGACATGTACATTAAAAAAAGAGATTACTTTTTATCGTTGATGAAGCACACTTCTTTCCGTTTTCATGAGTGCCTTGGTTCTTATTTTATCCTGGCCGATTATTCAGAAATCAGCGATGAACCCGACACGGAATTTTGCAAGCGTCTGACCATTGAGTTTGGCGTGGCCGCCATTCCCCTTTCCGTATTTTATCATGACAAACGTGATTTGAAAAAAATACGATTTTGCTTTGCCAAAAAAGAAGACACGCTTATGCATGCCGCAGAACGATTAATGAAAATAACGTCATAAATATTCCATTTCAGATCTCCAATACAATACGTTCAATACAACAGGGTAGATTAATTTAGTTGTCTAATACCTTTTCTGAATGCGAAGATATCCTTTAGTATTTTCTTTCCAACATCGGTTATCATAACCAACATAAATGGTTCCTTTCTCCGACAACAAGATATTCTCGTGACAAATGCCATTAAAATATTGCCTCAGCAATATTCCCTTTTCCATGCCTGAATTTTTCTTTGTATCAAAGATCACATCCCCGGGCCTCAGAAAAATTTTCTTTTTTCCTTTTCCCAATTGCATGTAAGGGCCAAACAATGCTGCCACTGCCTTCGACTTGGGGTTAGCATAAATTTTCATCGGGGCTCCTTCACAAATTTTCTTTCCGCCATGTAAGCAGACGGTTCTATGACAATATCTCAGAATTTCGGAACTATCATGTGTAATCCAGAGTATAGAAAAACCTTGCTTGGATTGTTCTTCCAAAATCCATTCCGTCAGTTTGAATTTCCATTCAAAGTCCAGATGATTGAAGGGTTCATCCAGAATTAAAACTTTTGGGACATGAATCATAGTTCTTGCCAAACTCAGGCGTTGTTTTTGCCCCATCGATAATAACTTTGCTTTTTGATTTTCAAATGAAAGCAACCCGGTTATACGCAAAATACGGTTAATTTGTTTCCTTTTAAATTCTTCGTCGAAGCCAACCAAAACATCCCTTAGGTTTTCCAAAACCGTGTGGTTTTCAAGAATTTGAACATCTTGCCTGAGCAAGGCAATATCCTTATGCCCGGGTATCAGTTGTTCGGAAGGTCCTAGCAATTTTTCTCCATTGAAAATTATTTCTCCGTTCTGCAAATCCAACAAGCCCGATAAACACAGTGCCAGCGTTGATTTTCCGGAACCGCTTTTTCCAATCACTCCAAGGATCTGATTGGGGTTGAGGGTAAACGACACATCACGAATACCTCCCTTGCGTGGTCCAGAAGGCCATAAATAAGTTATATTGCGGACTTCCAACAAAGCTAACGTACCAGTTGCAAACTGCTTTTAAGTGAATATCGTACTCCATCCACGCCTTCGGCTTCACAAATAACAAAGTAAGTCCCTTCCACACAAGGCATATCAGCCGAAGTGTAGCCATCCCAAAAACCGTTTAACTGGTTCCATTCCTTTACCATTAATCCCCATCGGTTAAATATCATTACATGAATGTATTTAATGCCCTCCATAATCGGCCTGAACACGTCGTTAACACCGTCGTTATTAGGAGTAAAAATATTGGGCAACCTGAGTGAAGATTTGTCGAAGAGGCGTATGACATAAGTGTTAGTATCGTTGCAACCGGATTGGCCAATAGCCACCAAAGTTAAACTATGGGTTCCGGGAGAATTGAAGAAAACCGAAGTTTGCGTGCCCGAAAGGGGGGAAGAAAAGTTGTTGTCCAGCACCCAATGCGTTTGCAGAAATGATGTGGAGTAGTTTGTCAGGTGAATGGCGGCCGGTACGGCAGAATGCTCGGCCTTGGCCAGAAATGAGGCGCGTGCAGAAGCAATTACGGTGTGGGTAGAAGCAAGCTGGATGGAACCGTTTCCATTCGCAAGTACAACACTCAGGGTTTTGATTCCGGCCTGGTTAAATTGAACCAAAGCCATCGTGGGCTGGCTAGCCAGCAGTGTAGTTCCATAAGGTAATTTCCATTGAACCGAAGCATTGGAAGGATTAAAAAACAACGTAAAACTCAATGTCTTACCGGAACACACGGTGGTTGAGGAAGCCGAGAGCGTTCCGCTTGGGGGTTGTGCCCTTATGGCCCATAGAGAAATAAGAACAAGAAAACAACTATACCAAAAGGTTGATTTCAATCATTTAAATTTACTAAAAAATCCATTGTGTTAATTGCATCGGCGAATTCGTTAATAACAGGAAATTGTGCAAATCCGAATGGAATCCCCTTTGGGCCACCCACGACAACCTGTAGTTTTTCCCTATGACTGTTTATTATTTCCATAGCTTCATCTAACTTTCTGTAGCGAACGACATTTAAAACCGAAGGAGGCGAAAAGGGATACTGTCCATCTTCTTTTGCAAGGAAAAAGCCATGATCTTCAAACGGAATTTTACCAAGCATGAACATGGCTTTGTAGTAATCATAATTGTTGGAGTACTTTTTATTCTGCATCAGCAAAGCGGCAAACTCCTTTTCCCAGGTTTTGGCAAGTTCATGCACCGGATATCCCAGAGGGACCAACAATGTTGTAACATTACGGCACCCCAACCCGAAATAAAGAAAAACATCTTTTCCTAATTTTTGGAGTTCTTCTTGTTTTTCAGAACCTGTCAGTAAAGCAAGGCCGGTTTTGCTTTTTCTGAATATCCCCGGAATGCCTTTAAAATATTCCCGAAAAACTTTTTCAGCCGAGTCCGACCCCGAAGCAATCACGGCATCGGGTCTATGACTTCCCATGGGTGTATTCACATAAAATATTTTTTCTTTCCACACTGGATTGATGTTCGTTAGCATATCCAACAACATGGGAATCAAAACTTCATCATCCCTGGAAAGCTTAAGGTATAAATGATGTCCGGAGAGCAATACACACAACACGTCATGCCATGCTGCAAGGGGAATATTACCGGCTCCAATGACCAGAATTTTTTTTGGTTTTTTTGGAACAGCAGAAGGTATTATTTTTCCAAGTTCACTTTCCCTGAGCAATTCTGACCAGTGTCTGAGATGTTCTTTGATAAAAGTTTCTTCAAACCATGAATTTTTATGCCGTGCCAGGGTGATTTTTGATTGGAATTCCATGGAAGGGTTAAAAAGTTCGGATTTTATGATAGAGCCCAACTGAACAAAATCCTGCATATGATTGTTTATCTTTAAGATTTGATAAATTTGCAGCCTTAAAGACAAAATTACGTTTTATGGCCATTAAAATTACCGATGAATGCATTAATTGCGGTGCATGCGAACCCGAATGCCCTAATAACGCCATTTATGAAGGTGGAGCTGAATGGAGATTTTCAGATGGAACCAATGTAAAGGGGATGTATAAGGGGTTAAGTACAGGTATTGAAGCAGATGCCGATGCACCACAAAAGCCCAAGAGCATGGACGTTTATTACATTGTGACTGATAAATGCACGGAATGCGTGGGTTTTCACGACGAACCCCAGTGTGCGGCCGTATGTCCCGTGGATTGCTGTGTGAAGGATGAAGATTTCGTAGAAACGGAAGAGTTTTTGATGCAAAAGAAAAATTCTTTGCACCTTTAATGGCCTTATTTCAACATCTTAAAAACTGGTTTTCTCTCATTCGTTTTTCCCACACGGTGTTTGCTTTACCCTTTGCACTTATAGGTTTTTTTTTAGCCCTGCGGGAAGGAGAACGTTTTACGCTATCCAGACTGCTTTGGGTTATTTTATGTATGGTGTCGGCCAGAACTGCCGCAATGGCATTTAACCGTTACGCCGACCACAGATTCGATGCTCTGAACGAAAGAACCAAAAACCGCGAAATTCCAAAAGGAATTATTAGGCCTGAAGGCGCCCTTTGGCTCACGATATTAAGTTCCTTATTATTTGTTTGCTCGGCTTTTATGCTGAATTCACTGTGCGGCTATTTAAGTCCCGTTGCTTTGCTGGTGATACTGGGCTACAGTTACACCAAACGTTTCACTCCGCTTTGCCACATCATTTTGGGAGTAGGATTATCCCTTGCTCCGGTGGGGGCATACCTGGCCGTAAAAGGGACATTCCACTGGCTTCCCGTTCTTTTCGGACTGGTGGTACTTTTTTGGGTGAGCGGTTTCGACATCCTTTATGCACTTCCGGATGCCGATTTCGATCGATCACAAGGACTTTTTTCTATCCCTTCCATTATCGGAATTAAAAGAGCCATGGCTATGTCCAAAATTCTTCACGGCCTCGCCTTTCTTTTCCTTTGTATTATAGGTTATTTTTTTTCGTGGGGATTTTTATACTATATCGGTGCTTTGATTTTTTCTATCCTTATGTTCTATCAGCATCGCCTTGTTAAGCCCGATGATTTCAGCCGCATTAACCTGGCTTTCGGCACCTTGAACGGTTGGGCATCCGTAATTTTTGGCGCTTTGGTGATCGGGGATATTTTATTACGCTTGTAATTTTATTATTTTCATCACCGCATAATGCAATAAATGCCTTTGATGAAAAAACATCCATTCGGTTTTAAATCCATTTTTTTCAGCCAATGAAACATAGAATTTTTCAAAAAAATCGTAACTGAGATTGGTAGTGTCATTCACTCCATAAAATCGGTTCCTGCGTTCCAAATGCCTGGGGCCGAATATATCGGGGTATTTGATATTCCATTCTTTTGGGCATTCGGGAATGACATTGAAAATCAGAATGGCTTCCTCCTTGCACAGGCGGAATGCTTTGGGCAGGATCTCGAAATGTTCGCAATATTCTTTATTTGCTCCGAAGCATTCCATATGCGCATCCATTACAATCCAGTCGAATTTTTTTTCACACCGATCGGCTTCTTCCATCGAGTTGGTAATACGTATAGTAGCCCCAGGCAGATTCCTGCGCAGGGCCTTTTCATGCATGGAGTTTATTTCCCATGCTTCAATGGATTTTGCCAAATGCTTGTAAGCGGGCATCTGATGCTCACCGGTATTGGCAAAAACCTCCAGCATATCATATTTCTTTCCGGGTTCCCTTTTCTGAACTTCCTCCACTACTTTATATATGGGATATAGTTTTAAAGCATGCTTTATTTTTCTGTAATAAGTTTTGATTTTTTCCATCATAATTCAGGGATTAAGTTCTTTTTTACATATGAGTATACTAATCTCATATAAAGCATACATGGGCACGGCCACCAGCATTTGTGAAAGCACGTCAGGGCTGGGAGTGATCACGGCTGCAAAAATCAATATCACCACCACGGCATGCTTTCGATATTTTTTTAAAAATGCTTTGCCCAAAATGCCAAGCCGGTTTAAAAAATACACCACGACCGGAAGCTCAAACACCAAACCCGATACAAAAACCATGGTTGAAATAAGCGAAATGTAATTTTCAAGCGTATTTCTGGCCTCCACCCATCCTTCCCCTGAGATAGTGTAGTTGATTAAGAACTGATAACTCATGGGAAAAAGAATGTAATATCCAAATAGTACTCCAACAAGAAACAAAAACAACGATACGCCAAAAAACTTAAAAAAAGATTTTTCCTTTTCCCTGGATATGGCGGGGCTCACAAAAAGCCAAAGTTCCCTTAAAATAAAGGGGAAAGCCAGGATAATGCCGCCCAAGAATGAAATCCACATGTGGTTCATGAACTGCTCCGATGCCCCGAGTGTTTGAAGGGGCTTTTCCCGGATATCGAGGCACATAATTTCTTGTTGTCCGATGCGCGATCCCATTTCACAAAGAAAACGATAAGTAAAAAAATCTTTTTTTAAAGGATTGAACAATATATGGTCAAAAACCGTTTCTTTATTAATAAAGACCACCACGGCCAAAATCAACGCAACTGCAAGTGAACGCAGGATATGCTTTCGAAGCACATCCACGTGTTCCAAAAAGCTCATTTCCGCAGGGTCTTTTTCCTGCCACGCATCCACGGGAATTACTTTTTGATTACTCCGAGTTCCTTACCCACTTTTTCGAAAGCGGCAATGGCTTTGTCGAGGTGTTCTTTTTCATGGGCCGCACTCAGTTGCACGCGTATGCGAGCCTGGCCTTTGGGCACTACAGGGTAAAAGAACCCGATTACATATATTCCTTCTTCCAGCAGTTTATCGGCAAACACCTGCGATAATTTGGCCTCGTAAAGCATTACCGGAACGATGGCACTTTCGCCATCCTTGATTTCAAGGCCCACACTCTTCATGCCTTTTTTAAAGTAATTCACATTCCATTCCAGTTTGTCGCGTAGGGCAGTGGTTTCGGATAACATATCGAAAACGGCAATGGAAGCCCCCACAATATGAGGAGCCAGGGAATTGCTGAATAAATAAGGCCTGGAACGTTGGCGCAGCATTTCGATAATTTCCTTACGGCCTGTGGTAAATCCGCCCATGGCTCCACCAAGGGCTTTCCCCAGTGTTCCCGTGATGATATCCACCCTTCCCATCACGTTTTTGAGTTCCACCGTGCCGCGTCCTGTTTTTCCGATAAATCCGGTGGCATGGCTTTCATCCACCATCACCAGGGCATTGTACTTTTCAGCAAGGTCACAAATTTTGTCCAGCGGAGCCACATAACCGTCCATGCTGAACACACCATCGGTAACAATAATCTTAAATCGTGCCCCCGAGGCCTTTTTTAATTGTTCTTCCAAATCGGCCATGTCGCAATTTTTATACCGATAACGTTGTGCCTTGCACAAACGCACCCCGTCGATGATGGAAGCGTGGTTTAATTCATCGCTGATGATGGCGTCTTGTTCGTTGAACAAGGGTTCAAAAACGCCCCCGTTGGCATCGAAGCAGGCCGCATACAGTATGGTATCTTCCGTGCCCAGGAAATCGGCTATTTTTTTCTCGAGGGTTTTATGAATATCCTGTGTGCCGCAAATAAAGCGAACGCTGCTCATTCCGTATCCATGGCTTTCAAGGGTTCTTTTGGCGGCTTCAAGTAATTTGGGATGCGAAGAAAGGCCCAAATAGTTATTGGCACAGAAAATAATCACATCTTTTCCGTTCACTTTTACTACTGCCCCCTGCGGAGTCGTAATCACGCGCTCACGCTTAAAAAGGCCGCTCTCTTCAATCTCTTTTAATTGCTGCTCCAGATGATTTTTGAAGTTACCGTACATACCATGATTTTTGATACTAAACTACGAAAAAAGTAATTTAAGATTAAAAGGAAAATATATCCTGTCTTTAAAATTTTAACCTCAATCTTTTTTATCAAAAAATTCTAATCATGTTCTATTTTTAATTTTACCTTTAGTTTCTAAAATATTTCATTTTACAATGCCCAACTCCCTTATCCAAGAAAGCAGTTTGTATTTGCGCCAGCACGCCCATAATCCCGTGGACTGGATGCCCTGGGGAAACGCCGCATTTGAAAAAGCCCAAAAGGAAAACAAGCCCGTCATCATCAGCATCGGCTACAGTTCCTGCCATTGGTGCCACGTGATGGAAAAAGAATGCTTCGAAGACCATGAAGCAGCCGAAGTGATGAATTTATATTTCATTTCAATAAAAGTGGACAGGGAAGAACATCCCGATGTGGATGCCTATTACATGATGGCCGTGCAACTTTTGGGAGGGCACGGGGGATGGCCGCTGAACGTGTTTTGCCTTCCCGACGGCTCCCCCTTTTACGGAGGCACTTATTTTCCCAAAGCACAATGGATACATGTGTTGGATCGTATTCGCAACCTGTATCAATATCAAAAACACCTGCTGGCGGAACAGGCACAACGGCTGAAAACCGGCATACAGAAAGCCGACCGGATTTTATTCGACAGAAAATCGCCGGCTACAGAAGTTTCTGTTTCGGAAGTTTTACAAAAAGCCGTTTCATTATCCGACCATGAATTCGGAGGTGAAAATCGTGCTCCAAAATTTCCCATGCCGGGAAAATATTACTCCTACTTGAAATGCGCCGATGCTTTTGGCTTGGAAGAAGTAAAAAATCATGTTCGGCTCTCCCTGCAAAACATTGCCCTGCGCGGTTTGTATGACCATTTAGATGGCGGATTCTTTCGCTACAGCACCGACATGGAATGGAAAATCCCTCATTTTGAAAAAATGCTCTACGACAATGCCCAACTGCTTGAACTATATGCTGTTGCCTATCGTTATTTCAACAATAAAACTTTTCTGTACACGGCAGAAAAAACTGCCGAATTTCTCCTTGAGAAAATGTATGATCCCTTGGGTTATTTTTATTCCTCGATGGATGCCGACAGCGAAGGGGAAGAAGGAAAATATTATGCCTGGACAGAAAATGAAATTCAAAAGGCACTGGGTAAAGATGCCGATTCATTTTTTAAGTTGATTTCCTGGGGGGAACAAACCCATTGGGAACATCAGCGCCATGTGTTGTTATTATGGAAACCGCACAATGCGGATGATGTTGTATTTAACCATGACCTGCAGAAATATTTAACAGTATTAAAAACCTTCCGCAGCAAAAACAAAATTCCACCGGCTACCGACAAAAAAATGATACTGTCGTGGAATGCCCTGGCTGCAAAAGCATTTGCAAAAGCCGGACTGCTTAGCGGCAGAAAGGACTGGATTCGGGTGGCAGAAAAAAACATCTCCTTCATCATGAAAAATTTAATGAAAGGCGATGCTCTGCTAAGAATTTTTGAAAACGGCACTGCCAAAGTGAATGCTGTGTCGGAGGATTACGCCTTACTTTGCGATGCCTTATTTGCGGTGTTTGTGGCAAGCGGAAATTTTGATTATCTGAATGCAGGAAAAAAATTAATCGAGAAGTGTTTGACGGATTTTTGCGATGAAAATGGATTCTTCTATCAATATCCATTTCAGGAAAATAACATACATGGCAATCTCAGGGATGTACAGGACAATGTGATCCCTTCACCAAACGCCGTGATTGCATCATGCCTGATGAATTATTCCAAGGCATTGGGCCTTCCCGAATGGCATTTGCATGCCATGAAGATGGCGGATGTGATGAAGTATGAATGTTTACGCCATCCTGCTACCTACTACCGCTGGCTTGAAATCATGCCCGAATTTGTGGAAAAATCGGCCGATGCGGTGCTTGTTGGAAACTTTGTTGATGAAATGATTTTTGAATGGTACCGACGTTTTCCCATAAATACGAACTTACTGTTCAGTAATCATCAAACCTCAAAGGGCATTTTTCAGGATAAAGAACCGAAAGATGGAAAAGCCACGCTCTATATTTGCAAAGGCATGTCGTGCAGCCCTCCTCTGCCCTGGGAATCGTATGTGTGCCCTTCTTAGCGGATTGTTTTTGCTTTTGCTTTTCCTTATCCGAACCTCAGCACAACTGATTACCATAAACCCCGCTCAAATTTTTGAAAGCCCCTGGCAGTTTTCGGAAAATTTTTTAAAAGAAAAAAATATTTACAAAATCCATTTGCAAATTTTGGATAAGAAGGACTTTCAATCTCCCCAAGACCTGAACAGACAAGTGATTTACGAATTCAATAAAAACGGAAAGGAAATATTTTCTTATACCATTGAACCCGTTGGCACCGTAACTCAAACTTTTACCATTTACAGAGGAAAAAGAAGAAAAATTCCTGAAGCGATAGAAAAAAGCATTCCTATATGCGATACCGTTACACGAATCACATCCCACTTACCCGACGGGAATATCAAATTTTTCCGAACCTACAAGAAAAACTCTTTTGCTCTGGCTTCCTATTTTACTTATCATTCCAACGGATTTGTAAAAGAATTGCGTTGCAAAGAATGGCCCAAAAACCCAAGCCCCAAGGAATATATTCTGGAAAAGCAGGAAATACTGTATACCGACAGTTTTCAGTGGGTTGTGCCTTCCGAAAAATTCAGAAAAAAAGTTTTTTTTAATACTGACAAAACGCCCTACAAAGAACAACACTACGAGTATGAAGATGGAAAATTGAAAATTATCAGGGATGTTTTTATATCAGCTCCCTGGATTGAACAATACAAAAAATTTGAATATACCGATGGTCGAATCAAGAAAGCCCTGATGTATGCCAATTCCGGAATCCCGGTAGAATACGAATATGAATATCAATATGATGCGCGTGGAAACCTCTACACAATTTATTACCGGAAGAATAAATTTTTGGAAAAGGAAATTGGTTTTGTAAACGATACGGTTAGCGGGAATGCGCACAGCATCGTCATCAGAGATTACCTTACCAAAAGTATACAAATTGTTCGCATTCAAATTTACAGCGGTAAATCGCCGTTTGCTGAAAAGTAATTTAACGTGAATTTTTTACAAGTTTGTGATTACGATCGAACCTGCATTCTGCTTTATCGGAAAGCAATTCCAGGGCTTTCAGCACATCACGATCATTAGAAGTCCAAAGCGGATAAAAGGCCTCATCACCGAAAAGCAGGCGCCCCATCTGAGCATGAAAAATAAATTTCAGGCCTTCCCTTACTTTCATGTTTGAAGCATATTTACCCCCATCCTCAAGACTCTTTTTGAACCACAGATCAATCATCCATTCCGACTCGGGAAATTTTTTTATAAAATCCTTCACCGAAGTATATTTCTTTTTTAAGCCGGCTCTGTGCTCGTCAGCAAAATCAAAGCAAAATTGCTGGATACGGCCCGTCCTGTACCAGCGATTCACTGCCGGATGGAAGCGCCCCGTATCCAAGGGAATAAAAATATCAGGCATAATTCCACCACCGCCATAAACTGTTCGTCCTGAAGGTGTTTTGAATTTTTGCGTAGTATCCAAACGAACACTGTCTTGATGAAAAAGTTCCCCGTCATTATAACGCTCGAGTTCTTCCATAAAATAATTGTAATGATCATCCATTTTATAGGGTTTTTGAATGCAACGCCCTGAAGGGGTATAATATCGGGCAATGGTCAGGCGTATGGCCCCTCCGTTACGCAAGGGAATTTGATCTTGCACCAGACCTTTACCGAATGTCCGCCTGCCCAACACATAGGCCCGGTCATTATCCTGCAATGCTCCGGCTACAATCTCGCTGGCACTGGCACTGTTTTCATCCACCAATACCACCAGTTCCCCGTTTTCAAATGAACCGTATTCTGTAGCGAAATATTCTTTTTTCGGATATTTTCTTCCCTCTGTGTAAACCACACGCATTCCTTTGGGTAAAAACTCATCTGCCATCTCAACAGCTGCATTCAAAAAACCTCCACCGTTTCCGCGCAAATCCAAAATAAGCTTTCTCATCCCCTCCCGGCTCAGTTTGTTGATGACTTCGCGAAATTCATCGGATGTGGTAGCACTGAACTGCCTGAAGCGCATATACCCGATTCCCGGACTGATGATGAATGCCGATTCCAAACTGTGCAGGGGAATTTTGTCCCTGATAATTAAAAATTCCAAAAGATCCTTTTCGCCGCTTCTTTTGATATACACTTTTACTTTTGTTCCACCTTTACCCCTGAGTGCCTTAAATACTTTTTCATTGGTCAGTGTGCTTCCGGTGAGCCGGATAGTATCGGCCTTTACAATTCTGTCGCCCGCCTGCAATCCGGCTTTTTCCGAAGGCCCTCCGGGGATTACCTGTATGACGCGCACCGTATCGTGAATAATATTGAATTCCACGCCTATGCCCTCAAAATTCCCTTCCAAAGGTTCATTCACCATTTTAAAATGCGAGGGCGGTATGTATTCACTGTGAGGGTCGAGCTGGCGCAACAAGGAAGCAAGCGCTTTATCTTCCAGGCGCGAAGCGCTGATGGTGTCCACATAATATTCCTTGATGAATTCCATGACGGCTTCCAGGTTGCTTCCTCCCGCTGAGTAAAAAGGAGCGACATCCCCTTTTTCTTCCATCTGACGCTGCATCACCAATCGGGCACCCCAAAACCCTAATGCCAATGAGGAAAATACCAAAAGCGGAATCCACCAAAAAGAATGTGGCCTGCGATCGTTTGAATCCATCATGTAAGAACTCGCAAAGTTAACAATTTAATCGTATGTTAGTTTAACAAAAATAATATATTTTTTATTTTAATAAAAACTCTCTTAAAGGCATTATGTGTATGATCCTCCCGTCAGATCTCAGTATATCTTTTTGCCACAGGGTGATGATGAATCCTTCCTTCATATTGAAATAATCCATGGCTTCCAGGAGCCCTTCGGTTTCCCGTTTTTTATTGTCGGCATTAACCTCCATGCATGCCTGCACCAACAGTCGGCATTTCTTTCCATCGGTAACCACAAAATCACACTCCTTATTTTCACGAAAGTAATACAGATGGGGGTATTTTTTCCTCAGGTGCAGGAATACCATGTTTTCCAGCAAGCGACCATAATCATCGGAAAAACTCAGCGAATTGGCCACAGCAAGGCCATTGTCCACCACATACACTTTGCGCGGATTCACGCTGATGTTTTTGGTTTTGTAAGAGAACCGCGGTAGGAAAAAAAGCAGATAGCTGTCTTCGAGCCAGTAAAGAAAATCGGATGCCGTGTTTGCCGATCCCAGCCCGAAGTGTTTACGGATACTGTTGAACGTGCATTCCTTCCCGATATTCGAAACCAGAAACAGGGTGATATCCATGAGGGTTTTGGTGGAACGTATCTGATGGCGGACGGCGATGTCGCGAAGCACGATGTCTTTCAAAAGCAGTTGCAACACTTCGGGATTCCCCGACATCAGGTACTCGGGAAATCCTCCGTGGGTCAGATATTCCTGCAGGGCTTGTTTGCTGTCTTTTATCTTGCGGAAAGAAAGGAATTCCGTATAGGAAAACGGAAACACCTCATGGCGCAGATAACGTCCTGTCAGGCGTGTGCCAAGCTCGCGGCTTAACAAAGAAGCGTTCGATCCGGTAACAAACACTTTCACTCCTTCTTCATGCAATTGCCTCACATAGATTTCCCATTTGTCGATGTTTTGGATTTCATCAAAAAAAACGGCTTTTGGATAGGGCCTGATCAAGCCGTCGAGTTTTTGAAAATCAGCGGCTTCAAACCCAAATACACGGGAGTCCTCAAAATTAAAAAACACGGAGGATGCAAAATGGCGCCGAAGCAGCTGGCGCATCAAAGTGCTTTTCCCACACCGACGCACGCCCGATATTACTTCCACGTGCGAGGGATGAGGCTTAAAGCGAGATAAAAATTCCCTGGACGTGGAGTGCCTGTCGGAATGCTGCCACCTTTGCTTTTGATCCGAAAGGGCCTTCTCTAGTTCAGTTATCAATACCATACTTTGCAAATATACACATTTTTATTTTATCAATATAAATTTTTATATATTAATAATATATACTTTTATATTTTGCTAATATAAACATTTATTTTTAAGATTCATGCCTTTCCCTTGGTAAAACATTCAAAATGACGTACGGAAAAAATTTTTATAAAAATCAAAAGCTTTCAAAAACATATAGCCTTTAGGCAGCCATCATACCGATACATAAGGCAAGCCCCGCGATGCCCACCCACTGAACCGCAGTTTTCTTTTCTTTAAAAATGAAAGTCCCTGCCAGGGCAGAACACATCACTATACCTATATTGACCATAGCGAATACCAAACCTTTTAATCCCTGAAATGATTCCAGCGAATAGAGCAGGAAAAGGATACTGAAAAAATTCGGAACTCCCAGCAAGGCACCACTTAATATCGTTTTAGGGTGAAATGATTCTCTTAAAGGATATTGAATAAGCATGATGCCACATCCTATAATAAAGGATGAAGAAAAGATACACGATGACAACAAGCCCGAATCGGATTTTGATTCAAATAATTCCTTGTTGTTCCATAACATCAATACGTCAATCAGGCCGCTTCCTAAAATCAACCATACCGGGCCGGTATAACTTTTTTTAAATTCTGCCTCTTTTTTCTCCCACAAGGCCATCACCAGGAAAACTAATCCTGATAAAGCAGCCGTAATTCGGATATTATCCGGCATTTCACCATACCTCCACCATGAAAATATCATGGGCAATACATATCCCGACTTGTTGGCCAAAGATGCCGTGGCAACTCCCGATTGTGCCGTAACCCGTGAAATCAAATAAAAAACCGCCAGAAAAATTCCGCCCATCGCAAAACCGGCTTTTACTAAGGACGGCCTCAGCAATACATCGTCATTAAAAAAATAAAAGATTGACCATCCCATCAGCGCTGCAAAAAAATAATTCCAAACCACAACCGGAAAAACCTTATGATCTTTAGATGTATATATCCTGAAAAAGACAACAATATAAACATTCAGAAATATGCATAAAATAATCCACCCCATCGTCAAAACCGATAAGTTGCAGCAAGCTTATAAATAAAATTGTATTTGTTTTGTTCGTGGGTGTAATGGCCGTACCTGTAAAAAATGCCAAAGCCCACTGAACTGAAATTATTTTGCGTAATTCTTAATATTTTAAGCCCGGCTTCAGTATAAATTTTTTGAGGTACATCCATCACCACATTCAGGTATTGCATCCTGTCGGGCGACCTGCCCAAACAGGCATTATGTACCAATTCCAGTTCAGGGTTAAATATATCATTCACGGGAAATATTCTTTTGAATAACAGCGAAAAATTAGCCTGAACATAGTCGCGGCTCATGAATTCATTCAGAAACATTGTTTCCATTCCACGTGGATAACTGACGGAAAAATTTTCGGCTCGCGATGCGTGATGATGATAGAGCCAATGATAAGGAGTACTCACAAAAGAATATCCGGCACGCAGTGTGAATATCGTGCCCCACCATCCGTAAGGGAAAAAGCCGTCCGCAAGCATCACATCCAGGCGATGCACGGGAAGAAAGGGCATTGAAGAAGATGGATCGGCAAATGTTTTCTTATATTCCAAAAGGAATTCAGAACCATAAATCTTTTGGGAATAATTGAAAGTTCCCAATGCGCTTTCCAAACGATACCGGCCCGACTTAAAACCCAACCGTAAGTTGAACAAGAGGGATGCGGCTTCTTTAATATTGTTCTCCCCCGGGCGATAAATAACGTTCATTTGTTGTGTTAGTCGATGTATAGCCATTTGTACATCCCAAAATTTTGCTGATTGAAAATCATACAACAAGAAAAACGATTGAATTTTATCAGCATTGGACAAATAATAACTCCTTATTGCTTCATCAGAAGCCAGCTTCAAATCGGGAAAAATTTTAAGTGCGCCGTTTTCCATGATTTCTTTCATCCATCCTGCCTGAAACCTGTGATAATCCTTTTTAGCGCTGTAATATTGATAACCGGCCATTACACGTGCCTTCCAGTCACGGTCTTTTGTGCCATAACGCCCCCCTGCATAAAACAGCCACATGCTTTTTGCTTTGCTCAGAGAACTTATGGCCGTACCGGGGGCATATCCTTCATAAAAATTAAAATTGATCCATCCCGGCCATTCCAATCCGATGTTACCCAAAGGAATGTATCCCGTTACAAAACGTGAAATAAAATTTAATTTTTTTTCTGCCTTGTGCCTGTCAAGCAGTGAATCGGAAAAATGAACGGTTCTTCTTACCATTAAAGAATCAGGGTCAGGATCAGAATACAGCGGCCTTTCAGACATTTTTTCCGCTTCCTCAAAAGGTGCCCTTTGAGATTGAAAATCCGGTACGGTATCCGTTCTGAATGAAATGGTTTTCATCTCCACCCTAAACTTGGTGAACAACGGATCTCCGTTTGGATCACGATATTCCTTAGATTTATTGGGAACTAAAATATATGAATCGGTTTGATGCGGATATAAAACTCCTTCATTTGTCTTTTCATAAAACTGACGTGTGGCATACAAATACTTACCCGCGTTTTCCGATGGCTTAACGTCCACGCCCTTTAAGTAATATTCTTTTGCATGAATGTATAAAATTCCGGTTAGCAGGGAAAAAGTTGACCTTTTTCGGGGCAAAACCTGAATAACCACAAATGTATCGGGCAAACTGATGACCGTGTCGGAAATGCGGTAGCGGTATAACTTCAGTCCCTTTTGGCTTACGGGCGATATATATGTCTCATCCAATAATGAGATTTCCTCATCATAAAAGCCAAACGATTGCAATGTGGCAAAAAAAGTGGAAAAAGGTGATTTTTTAAACCCCGGAGCAAAAGAATAATTCACGCGTTCTTTTAATCCGGCACCTTTCTGATGAAATATTTCGGAATGATTTTCTACATAATAAAAAAATTTGTCTCCCAGTTTTTTTTTAAACTTTTCATACAAACGCATGAATACGGAATCGTAATTCTTGTAGAAATCTTCATTTCCGTTTTTATCCGAAATCATCACTTTGAGTCTTGACACCTTTTGTACATAAAACTTTTCCCTTTCAAAAGGGTTAAAGGTCGGTATGCGTTCAATACATTTTTTGACCATTTCTTCGGCTAGGTCCTTACCGGGAAAAACAGTTACTTCCGCTAAATCGGAATAAGAAGGCAATAACGACAGGGTTATTTTATTTTCGCCGGATTCCACTATGTTGAGGGTGATTTTTTTTTGTTCGTAAAATGAATTTCCTGCAATCAACGTATAAGTTCCGGGTAATACTTTCAGAATACAATGTCCGTCGAGCGAAGTTAACGCTGACTCTAAAACCGGCAGAAGTCTTACCGGACAAAAGGGTATAGGTTTTTGTGTTTTTTGATCAATTAAACTGACCGTATAATTAATAGTTTGGGCAAAAAATAAATTAGAAAACAAAGCGAAGAAATAAAGCCAATGCTTCATGCCATCATGCCTGATTTAAAAAAATACTCTTTTAAATAATCCGGTTCGGCATGAAAAAGATCTAAAAAAAATCCTTGCTTATATTTTTCATATAATTCCCGGCTTAAACCTCTGACTGACGGCAGAATATCGGGAAATAAGGCCACATCGTTTTTGTTATTAAAAAAATGAATAATTTTTTTTATACCGTTTCCGGCCAACAATATATTTGGAGTATTAACTAAATGCTTTATAAATTCATCGGTCAATATAAAAGGTTTTGGAGAGCATAAGGTATCTCCGTTTGGCCCGTATTCCGATAAATATACCTCCATCCTTCCGGCATCGGCCATTATGAAGTATTTGTCATAATTAGCAGTTGGCCGATAAACAAGGTTAAAAACCGAACGGTTGGAATCTGTGCCTACTAGGGGAATTTGAAGGGCATATGCCATGGCTTTTGCAACCGAGAAGCCAATTCTGAGACCTGTATAGGAACCGGGTCCTGTTCCAAGGCCAATGTAGTGCAAGTCCGAAATATTCAAACCTTTTTCTTTAAGGCATCGGTCAATAAATCCGTGAATTTTTTCGGCATGCTTGTAGCCACAGGATTCTTCCAAAATATATTCCAAAGTTCCGGAGGATGAAATGCCTACCGATAAATTTTCTGAAGAAGTTTCTATTAAAAATCCATAAATCATTACTCATTTTGATCTTGATAGGATACTATTTCTTTGGACACTTTCACATCCTCCCCTCCATTTAATATTTTTGATACTAAAGTATAAGGTGAGACAATTACTTCATCATTTTCTTTTAAACCACTTATTATTTCAATGTATTCCATATCCTGAATTCCGGTTTGAACCCTGGTTTTCACGGCTTTTCCGTTTTTCACCAAAAACACCACCTCTTCCTTTTTATTGTTTTTGTTATCTTTAATGTCTTCAACGTTTAATTGTTCAGAATTTTCTTTTATTTCATTTTCCGGTTTATTTTTTGCAGATCTGGCTGTTACGGCCTGAACGGGAACGCTCAGTGCTTTAAAAACTTTTTTGGTAATAATATCTACAGAAGCGCTCATGCCAGGTAAGAAAGGATAAGGGGCATTCTCTTTAATCAGGTGTGCATAACTTTCTTTAAGTATGCGAATTTTAACCAAATAGTTAGCTGCTTGGTCGGTAGTTAAGCTTCCGGTATTGGCCGAAGTACCCACTTCCGTTACAACCCCTTTAAAAATTTTCCCTTGATGAGCATCTACTTCTACGCGAGCTGTATCGCCACGCTTGATTTTCAAAATATCATTTTCATTCACTTCCACCACCACCTGCATTTCATTCAGATTGGCCATACGCAGGATTTCCGTACCCTGAAAGCCCTGAACCCCTTGCACCCGTTCTCCCTTTTCAACATTTAATTTGTAAATGGTACCATCAACCGGCGCATATATGTAGGTTCTCTCAAGGTTGTTTTTGGCTTCGCGCAGCGAGGCTTCATTTCCGGCCACATTAAATTTGTTCGATTTTAGCTGGGCCTCCATAGCCATGAAGTTTGCCTGAGCCGACTCAAACTGAGCCTTGGCATTTTCAAATTCCTGATCGGAAATTAATTCTTTTTCATGAAGCTTTTTCAGACGTTCAAAATTCCCTTTTGCAGCCGCAAGATTGGCTTTGGCTTGCTCCAACTGCGCCATAACTACATACAGCCCGGCTTCAGTTCCTTTTACCAATGCCTCAGTGCGCTCAACGGCACTCAGATAAATGTCAGGCCTTATGCGGCATAACAATTCCCCCTTCTTTACCTGCATGCCTTCTTTAACATAAAGCTCCGTGATTTCACCGCTCACATCCGATGTTATTTTTAGGTCGGTTTCGGGTTGAATTTTGCCACTGGCCGATACCACTTCTTCTATATCCCTGTAAGTTGCCTTTTCAATATTTACTTCATATTTGACTCCGGAAAAATTACCAGTGAAAATAAAAGTAAGTAAAAGCAAAAGTATGATTGCTCCTGAAATAAAATAAATTTTTTTCATGAATTAATTTTTTCTTTCCTTAACAAGGGCCGGCAAATTTCCCAAAAATTCAATAACTTTTCTGAATACATCAAAATATAATGTTACAATCAAACTTATGCTCATTAACCAAATGACAATGATATTGAACCAAAATGTTTTGATACGCATGCCTAAAAACAGCTTAGTAGGGGCAAAAAAATGCGCACGACCAATATTGGATTCAACAGGATCGAGAAAAACCGGATCCGTCTGTTGAATAAGCCGGCCTTCTTTCTCAAGGCAACGTTCACCACTGATATCATTGGCATTCTTCACCAAATTGGTTAGGCTTTCATTTTCATATTCTTCCCGAAGCCTTGTAAAATTATCATTCCCCATTTCCTTAATCATTGACGAAATTTTTTTGTTCATCCTGTCGCGTGCGGCATTCGAACGATCGATATAATAATCTTGTAATTTTTTAAGGTAGAGCCGAACTTTTTCCAATACTTCCACTGACAATTTACCGCTTTCAAGTTCCTGAAGAGCATCGCATTTGACTTTAGGCGATATTTTTTGCTCTTTTTCTATTTCTCTGATCAATAAACCTATATCGGTTTTAACCGTTTGCTTATCGGAACTGCTTAAAGATTTTTCCAATCGGTTAAGGACATTCTCTATTTTATTTCTCCAGAAATTGTTTTTGTATTCGGCAATACTGATTTCTTTATCGTATTTATAGAAATTTTTTTCATATTTATTATTCATAAATTGATTAACCGCCAAAGCTTCAAAAGCCCAACGGCTTGCCATTACTTCGCCTGCAACAGGTACACCTCCTTGCTCTGCCACCACAGGGTTAAGTTTGTCGAATTTGACCACCACGCCCGCCAACAACAGTTGTGGTATGATCAGGAAGGGAATAAGAATGTAAATTGTGACGGCACTGTTAAAGGCCGACGAGATATTCAACCCCAACATATTGGCAAAGCAAGAAGTGGTGAAAAGCACCAGCCAATAATCAAGCCACATCCCTTTGATGCCCAAAACAAAATTTCCTACCAGTACAAAAGTTAAACTTTGAAAAGCCGACAAGGTAAACATAATTAATATCTTACTCCATAAATAAGACCCCAGGCTAAGATTAAGGAAACTTTCTCGTTTTCTGATTTTGCGGTCGCGTATGATTTCCTCGGCACTCACGCTCAGACCAATAAACAAGGCCACGATTACTGCCATGAAAATGTAGGCAGGAATATTTTCGTTCTCCCTGAAAACATATCCCACACCGGTCTGATCATCCACATTGTAATAACGCACCAAAAAAGCCAGAATAAACGCCAAGAGCGGAGCTTCCAGCAAATTAATCAGCATATATTGGGTGTTGGTAAGCTTACTTTTAATATCTCGATGCGTGAAAATGAAAAATTGCTTGATGCGATTGGGAATTTTGAAAATGCTCTCGGGAATGGCCGTGTGTTTTTCTGAAAAAAAGATATTTTTTTCAATAAGTTCTTTATAATGTTCATACCATTGTTTGGGCGATGTTTTACGGATGTGTGTAAGATTCCCGTATTCATCCACCACTTTACTTTCAATGATATTGAAAATTTGCTCGGGATTCACATTACCACAATTATAACATTCTGCTTCATCGGCATTCACATGGTTCACCAGTCGTTTGAAATATGTTACGGCATCCACCGGATTACCGTAATAAACGGGATAACCGCCCACATCGAGGATAAGCAGGCGGTCGAACATTTTAAAAATTTCCGAAGAGGGCTGGTGAATGACCACAAAGATAAGCTTCCCTTTCAGGGCAAGCTCTTTCAAAAGGTCCATGATGTTTTCCGAGTCGCGCGAAGAAAGCCCCGATGTGGGTTCATCCACAAATAAAACTGAGGGTTCCCGAATAAGTTCAAGGGCAATGTTAAGGCGCTTGCGTTGGCCACCAGAAATGGTTTTCTGCAAAGGAGACCCTACTTTTAAATTTTCCGTTTCGGATAGGCCCAGGTCGGCCAAAAGTTCATGGCAACGTTTTTTGATTTCTTCTTCGCTTAGGTTACCAAAGCAGAGTTTGGCATTAAAATACAAGTTTTCAAAAACCGTTAGTTCTTCCATTAAGAGGTCGTCCTGACTGACATGACCAATGACACCTTCAATTTTTTCTTTTTCATTATGAATATCAATTCCATTTATCTTAACGCTACCGGCCGATGGTTTTTCCATGGAATTCAACACATTCAGCAGTGTGGATTTTCCTGCCCCCGACCCCCCCATGATGCCGATGAGTTTTCCACTTTCCTCGGAAATATTGATCCCGCGCAAACCAAGTTTTCCGCCTTTAAATCTGAATTCGACGTTTTCGGCAATAAATGTAATTTTTGGCTTACTTTCATCACTCAAGAAACGGCTCAGGATATCGCTGTAATAAACCGGCTTCATTTTGTTGGAACGTATGGAAGAGCCGGGATTAATGATGTGGATACGCTCGTTGCCTACTAATTGACCGTTAATTTGAATATCCGAAGTTCCCGTAATTTTCATGGCAAACAGGTTCACGCTGGGAACACGCGTAATGACAATGGGATCGGAGGCACCTTCGTTGAAAATGTGACGCGTGGTACCAAGAGTATTTTCGGAGCGGTTGTCAATTATCAAAAAATTCTGACGATTGATCAGTTCTGAAATGTCTTTTAGTTCAACCAGTTTTTTTAATTGAAGAAATTCTTCCGTCGGAACATTAAAAGTCTCGGCAACAGTATTGACAAATTCAAATTCCTGTTCGCTGATTTCATTGCTGGAATAAATAAATTCCAATAACCGAATCAGTACAATAATTTTTTGAGGCTGTACCAGTTCCTGATTAATTTGTGAGCAAATTTTCAACACCTTTACGGAATTCATGGCGGTCCGCTTGGCCGTACCGTCTTTTTTCTTGGAACCGGCCTGGTGCGCCTCCAGAAAGGCATCGAATAAATCCAGATAAGTTTTTACCTGCTCGTCGCTGAGCTGCTGATTCAAAAAAGATTGCACAATTTGCCTGCCGGTATTATTCACCCCGTCCACACGGGCAATGATGGCAAACAGTTGCATTAACGCCCTAAGAATTTGTTCACTCATTTTATTGTTTGTTTATAATTTCATTCAAAAAACATTCAGCCACTTGCTTAATTTGCCTGGTATTTTTTTTCGACAACTTTTCAGTTTTACCATTAAATACAATGGAGGTAATACCCAAATTTTTCAACGTTGTTATATAATTTTTGGGAACTTCAACAACCATGTAGCCCCGATGATTATCCGACTTAATTTGTTTTACGTTTTTAAATGTTATTTGCATATTGTCGGAAATAATTTCAAGGTTTGAAATTAAATCGAAATACAATATTTTGGATGTGATAATCTTTAAATAATATTTATTTTGATAAACACTTAAAATCAATTGCAAATGTTCTTCTTCTGAAGGCGTTCTGTAAGAAATGGCCCGAAAAGTTTGGCCGTTGATAAAGGAAACCGAATCGTTAAAAACAAATTCGTTACAGGATTGACTTTGCAATTCAAACAAAATGAAATATAACCATATAAAGAAATACAGCGCCGACCTCACGGAAAATCAAATATAGGAAAAAAATAAAAGAAGCAAAAAATTACTTTTGCTTAAAGCCAATGAGTAAGACGGCACACCCAGAACCAGGATTTTTATCGGGATCGAGCCGGCCTTCAATGATGGCATCAAAAGTGGATTTCACCTTAAAATCCCAATAGGGAGCGTTCCTGTAATTTTTGTTGGAGAATATAAGATTGCGGTCCTGATCATATACACTGAAAATCAGGTTCCCGTCTGTGGTGCCACTGCAGGCTGCAAATCGATAAATGGTTTCTGAAAACATAGTAGTACGAAATTCGGCGGTTTCTTCAGGATTTAAAAGCAAGGCCCTGTATTGTTGTCCGTCGGAAATATAATTCACGCCAATGTGCTTTATGCACCGGGCAGCAATTGAATCGCATTGCGCAACTGTAAAGCCCGCCAAGACAAAATAAATGGCATATAAAATTTTTTTCATACTGCAGAACTTGATTAAAGGTTATGAAATATGACAAATTTTATTCCGAATTTCGCTTATTTTGGCAATTATCTGCCCCAGCGTATCGTCGGAAATGCTTACTATACTTTCACTGTTGATGTAAGTGATTTTCTTTACGGTATCGGTTTTGGGTTCAATAAATTTATATTCAAATTTAACGTTTTCGTAAACTTTTTTCAGGTCATTAAGGTCGGCCAAAAGCCCTTTGGTTTCTTCAATATTATTATTTTTTTCAAGGATTCGAATGATCCTTTCCAAGGCATATTTTTGTTCGGCAATTCTTCTTTTAAGTTCATCGGAAGGTTTGGATTTGTAAGAAGAAGCCGAAAGATATACACTTTCAACCCAACCTCCCACCAATACAAGATGACCGATTTCGGGTCTTTTATTGTTTTTAAGGAAAGCATCACTGTTCCGATAAGCATCGCCCACAAGGACCAACAAACTGTCTTTATTGGTGATATTTTTTTCGAACCTTTCCAACATTTTGGGATCGAATGCATTAGTAATTCCCAAATTGTCGCCGATTTGCTTTAGGGAAGCCAGATAAGACAAAGCATCCTGGGTTTGATTGTAAATAGAAACGTACCCCAGGTCGGCCCCAAAGATCCCCATCGCAAGGGCCTTAGAGTAGTCAGTATTGAATTTTCCTACGGTGTTGGAAGGAAGGAGTATGTCTTTGGTATATTTCAATCCCAATTTTTGAATTAATAAGGCCGTCTGAATGGGTGAAGGAACAGAAAAGATTTCTCCTTCTACGTTCAGCAATCCGGTTTTTACCGTATCGGGTTGGTTAACATTTTCTCCAACATTGTTTTCAGGAGTTTCATTACCGTTCTTGCACGAAAAAAGCAAAACGGCAAAGGACAAAGCCAAAACTCTTATCATCTTATTCATTTTGGTTTTTTAAAACTTTGTAAAATTAAGGATATTTTTCAAACACCAAAGAACGGTTTATTAAATATTTTTTGAAACATTCTGTCGGCGGCCCCGGCTTTTTCTTTAAAATAATTTTTTAATGTTTTAGCAGTTTTATCACTGCCGTGAAGCGCTTTTCCGATAATTCCGGAAGCATCTTCATCCGGCTTAACAATCCATAGGCAATTCAAAGCCGCCAACTCTTCCACTTCAATAAAGTTGCTGAATTGGGTGCCACAAAGCAAAACGGGAATTTCATAAACTGCCGGTTCAAGTATATTGTGCACACCCGCCCCCATGGATCCACCCACATAAGCAAGATCGGCATAGGCATAAAGACGTGAAAGCAGGCCCATTCGGTTTACCATCAAAAAATCGGCATTATCCGGTTCACAGTCCCAAAAACTTACTTTAAACGAGGCTTCTTTTATCTTTTCCAACATGCGGTTTATATTATCAGCATCCACTTCATGAGGAACCAATATTCCTTTTATGTTTGGATATTTTTTTTTCCAATATCCCCACCATTTTAAAATCCATTGTAAATCTTCAGGCCAAATGCTCCCAAAGCAAACTACGGGCTTACTCTCCTTTTTCCAAAATTTAAGATTTTCTATAGGTTGGGGGTTATTTTTAATGTGAAGGACACGGTCTATCCTGCTGTCGCCCAGGACCAGAGCATTACGAATACCGATATTCTCCAACAGGCCCAAAGAAGCATTATCCTGAACGAAAATTTCCTTAAAACCAAACAAGGACTTTCTAAAAATCCCCCCATACCATCTGAAAAAAGGATGATGCGGCTTAAAAACGGCCGATACCAGGTAATGGGGAATTTGCCTTTTTCTTAGTTCGTGCAAATAATTCAACCAGAATTCATAACGTATAAATATTGCCATGCGGGGTTGAGTAATATTCAAAAATTTTCTTACACTGATAGGAAAATCAGGAGGCAAATAATCCACATGATGGGCTTTTGGGAAATTGGAAAATGCTTCCTTTCCGCTTGGGGAAAAAAAAGTAACCAACACGAAATATTCCCCACTGTCGAATATTCTTTCTATCAATGGCCTTCCCTGTTCAAACTCCCCATAAGAAGCACAATGTACCCACACCACGGGCTTTCGGGCAGATGCTAATTTTTCATTTAAACGGTTAAATATTTTTTTTCTTCCTTTCACCCATAACCGTGCCTTGGCATGAAAAAAGGATGCCATGGTTATGGCCAACACATACATTCCCACGCCCAACGTATAAATACCCCGCATCATTTGGTTAATCGGTGAAATACTTTCCCTCTGCGGATTTTTTATATAGCGGTAAAATCCATGTAGCCATTAAAGTTCCCGAGAAATACCATTTCGGTTGCATGTCGGTTGTTCCCAAATCGTAATTAATTTCCCTTAAGTTCCTTGCAAAATGTTGCATAAAATAAAGGTCGAACCTGAAATTGGTAAGTCGGTTCGAACCTATGAAAATATAACCAACATTTTGTTTTAAAATTATTCCCCCGCTCAAGCGATCATATCCCTTGTAAAGATTATTCTCCAGTGCCGCAACGGTCTGAGCATAATCCAGGAATTTAATGCGGTGTTCCGCATAACCGGCTCCAAGGCCTAAAAGCAAACCAGAGTTTACATTCACAGCAAGCCATGGAAATTTATAGCAAACCTCAGGCATAAGATGCCACATCCTTCCCGTAATTCGTATGTCGGCCGGATTTCCTTCATTGTTGGTTACAAATCCATCTTCGTTCATTAATAAAATCAATGTATTTTCTTTTACTTTGGAAGTAAATCCGTATTTGAAATTCAAACCGGCCACCCATTTGGATTGAATCATTCCGCTCAGTTGAAAGCCTGCCGTCATGAACGTGCCGAACCTTTCATTAAACCTTCCAACCGGTTGAAGCGCGCCAATGCCGGTTTCGAACATAATAAAGGAAGACTTTTCTTCCTGCGCCAAAACGTAAGAAGAAAAAACAATTAGTACAATCCATTTCAATAATCCATTATACTTTTTCATGCATAAATACGAACATGATTATTGGGTTTGTCTTCGATAATTTTACCATCTTTAAGTTTTACAATCCGATGTGCATGTAAAGAAATGTCTTCCTCGTGTGTGACCAAAACCACCGTATTGCCCTCAGCATGAATTTGCTGAAGCAGCCCCATAATTTCATAGGAGGTTTTACTGTCGAGGTTTCCGGTAGGTTCATCGGCCAGAATCAAGGAGGGGTGATTAACCAAAGCCCTGGCAATAGCAACCCTTTGTCTTTGGCCTCCGCTAAGCTCGTTGGGCTTATGCAGGATTCGGTTGCCCAAGCCCACTTTTTCCAGCATTCTGATGGCAATTTCTTTCCTTTCTTTTTTGCCCACTCCGGCATAGATCAAGGGCATGGCCACATTTTCCCATGCCGTCAGGCGCGGAAGAAGATGAAACGTTTGAAAAACAAATCCGATTTCTTTATTACGAATTGCGGCCAACTGATGATCTGACATTTTCGATACATCAATACCGTTAAGAAAATATTTTCCGGAAGTGGGGGAATCGAGGCAACCCAAAATATTCATGAGCGTGGATTTACCTGATCCGGATGGGCCCATCAAGGAAATGTATTCATTCTTTTTGATTTGCAGGGTAACCCCGTTCAGGGCATAAATTTTTTCCTCCCCTATAGAATAAATTTTTGATATTTCGCGTATATCAATAAGATAATTCAAAATTATTTTTTCTCCAGCACTTCGTCGATCATACCGTATTCTTTGGCTTCCTGTGCAGTCATCCAATAATCCCGGTCACTGTCTTGCCAGACCTTTTCATAGGGCTGGCCACTATGATAAGAAATGATTTCGTAAAGTTCCTTTTTAAGTTTTAAAATTTCACGAGCCGTAATTTCAATATCACTGGCCTGCCCCTCGGCCCCACCCAAAGGTTGATGGATCATTATCCTGGAATGTTTTAAGGCCGTTCTTTTTCCTTTTTTTCCCGCACATTGCAACACGGCTCCCATGCTGGCAGCCATGCCTGTGCAAATAGTAGCCACATCAGGTTTTACGATTTGCATGGTATCATAGATGCCCAAGCCGGCATAAACGCTTCCGCCGGGAGAATTGATGTAAATTTGAATATCTTTTTTGGAGTCCACACTCTCCAGGAACAAAAGCTGTGCCTGAACAATGTTGGCCACCTGGTCGTTGATGGCTGTTCCCAGGAAAATAATCCGGTCCATCATCAATCGGGAAAACACGTCCATCTGAGCCACATTCAACTGGCGTTCTTCTATAATGTAAGGCGTCATGGAAGAGCGGACTGCCGATACATAATCGTGAAGAGTCAAGCTGTTTATGCGCGCATGTTTGATGGCATATTTTTGGAATTCGTTTTGATCGAACATAAGTTTAAATTATGGGCTAAGTTACTAAAAAGTCATTGCCTTCAAAAACAAAAAAGCCGGAAAAAATCCGGCTTTAATATTAAAAGATGTAAAGAATTAATCCAGTATAAATTTCCTTGATACTTTTTCGTTCCTCGTTTGAACAGTTACAATTATAAGTTTTTCAGAAGTTTGGAAAGGCAATTCAAATTTATCATCCGGAGCATGAACTTTATTGTTTTCGTAAAGCACCTGACCCAGGAGATTGGTAATCCTGATTTGGCTTCCGTTCAGGTAAGTTCCGGAGAAATAAAAACCGTTTTCGCCTTTAAGGATTTGAACATAAGAGGCAGGGTCTTTTGGCAATATATCTTTAACTCCTGTGGGCAACCAACCGCCACAAACATGGAGTTCAAAGCGACAGGCCTGCGTGCTGTCGTGAAGGTTGAAAACATAAGGACCATTGTTCAGGTTGTGGATGGTATTGGTGTATTTATCTTTCAGGTTGAGGCAAATTCCGGGCGGAACATCAACCAATTCCGTGGCTGAAATTGAAAATACTCCGGAAACAGGTGTTTTCACAAGGACAGGTATAGTATATCCGTTAATAGAAACAGGCAAGCTGTTTATTGAAAAATATTTGTTGCCGCTTAAAGTACTGATGTTAGCCTTTTTGGGATCGGGAGAAGTCGTGCTGGTATTGAATGAATTGGGAAATATCTTTTTTGCGTCAAAAATATCTTCATTTACTGTAGCATTCGGATGGAAAAACACCACAGATTCATCCCAAGAACCTAGAGGGCTTTTTAATGTTAACCGAATATATGATTTTGTGCTGTTACTGGAAGTTTTTAAAAGTTGATGAGAAGAAGTGTTTCCGTTTGATTTTACGGTTTCAGAGAAAACAAAGGAAGCATTCGTATTTGCTTCAACATAAAAACCTTGTCCCATTGGAATAACATTTTTAGCCCCATTGGTATGCGAAGAAACATCAGACACACCATTGTAACTGGTCGTTAAGCCCAAATCCGGGTTGTAGATATAGCTAACATTAGTGATGTTGCTGGAATTGCTTCCCACGGCCATTAATCTTTTGAATTCAATAGGAGAAGGATACGGATTAGCGATTAAATTAAAACCCGGATTAGCAGAACCAGCAGTTTTAGTAAGGTTAACGGTAACCGAACCTTGAACCGGCGAGCCACTCACGGTCCAGGTCATGTCGGTAGTGGTGGAAAAACCATTACCTAAGTAAACCCAATAACCCTGACCGGGATTAAGCGGAGAAGAGGCAGTCATGGGGACATATTCATTCCCTCCGCTTCCTGCCTCATTATAACTATACACCGAAATAAACGGTCCTCCGGCAGAAGTTGTTCCATTGCTGCATCCGTTACAGGTCATGGGAATTTGACCATCCCAGGCAGACAAATTATTTCCATTTACACCGCTAACGCCCAGGTTTGTCCAACCTGTTGTTCCGCCTTGTGCAAAAGTCCTGACGGTAATATTTCCATTTATCATTGTTGAAGATGTACCATCACCCAATTGTGCTATACGGCCTTTTAGTGAACCGGTAGAATGCAACCTTAAATTTCCTCCGGTATTTAGCGTAACATTCTTGCTATTAATTTTTAAAGAATCCAATATTGTAACGCCACTGTTTAATTGAATGGTTCGTGTATTAGCGTTGGGAATAAACAATATACCGAAAGTATTGGAAGATGTACCTGTAATGATTTGATTGGTAGTACCGGCCAGGCCGATTATGCTTTGGGAAGTTCCGTTAAAAACACCGTTATTTGTGTAATTCCCGGTAATATGAAGAAAATCATTATTCCCTACATTAAGTGTACCTGAAGAAGTGATATTGATATTTTGAACCTTAAATCTTCTGTTAGTCAAAGCGTGATTGAAAGCCGCAGATGAGGGGGTAGCAATTGAATTGTTACCATATAAGTTCAATGTATGACTAATAGTAGATAAATTTCCTGCCTGAATTACTGTTATATTTGAATTGTATGTGTTAATATTACCTGAAAATGTAATTGAACTATTTGTGTTAAACATTAAATTTGGAACTCTGCTTCTATTGTTTATAGATGTTCCTATAATTGTTATAGGATTAGTGCCATCAAATGTAAAAGTAGCCGTATGTGCTGAAGGATTAGATGTATTAGTATGACCATTAATGTCAAATAATTTGTTAATTTTTAACAATCCTTGAACAGAAATAGGTCTACTTCCAGAAAAATAAAGTGTCTGAGTTACAGCAGGAGATGTAAAAATGAAATTTCTTTGGGCAGTACTTAGTGTAATTTCACTATTCCTGAACTTTAAAGCCTCAAACGATACTGTAGAATTATTGATATAAACCGAACTGTTACCGGCACAAAAAATTTCCAATAAATACCCGTTTTGATCAATATTTCCGTTAGAAAGAACTTCAATCGTTCCGGAATTTGAAGTTGCATTTACTGCAAAAGAAAATGAAAATGAACCGGAAGGCGGTATAAAATTTCCATCAGTGATATAAATATGTTTTAAAACTCCAAAATCATTCCCTATTGAATTGCAATCAAAATTACCTGTATATCCCGAAGTCATACTAAGAGTATTTGCGGTAAAAGGCATATCGAGGATACAGTCATCATTAGAAACATTACCATCAAATAGAATGTCGTCACCATCTGATGGTAATACATCTCCAACCCAGTTATTGGGATTACTGAACAAATTGTCTGCATCATCATTATCCCAGACAAAAACCGATTGAGCATCAATTTTTAACATCACTGACAAGATGATAAAAAAGTATAAGTAAATTTTCCTAAGCATAATCTTATTTTTTTAATTTGTTACGTAAATTTATCAAAAAAAGTTCGATGGAGGAAGTAATTTAACATTTTCGTACTTTTAGCCCCCTCCTATGCAATACTTGATAAAAAATTTGCTTGTCATAGTGTCAATGATAATCTTTTTTGCCCAGTCCCAAAACTTTTCCTCCATAAAGGGTTTTGTTTTCGACAAACAAACCGGAGAAAGTGCCCCTTTTTGTAATGTTTTTTTAAAAGGGACACAAACGGGGGCTCAAACGGATTTGAACGGGTATTTCATTATCCCAAAAGTAAATCCGGGTACTTACCTGCTTTTAATCACCAGTTTTGAGTATGATACGCTTAAAATGCAAATCACACTAAAACCCGGAGAAGTGTTGAACAAAAAATTCTACCTTGAAAAAAGCAAAGGCATCCAACTTTCAGAAGTTGAAATTTCGGCCGAACAAAACCGTAAAAATGAAGAAAGCCGGGTGGGTTATCAGCAAATTGACCCAGTGGTGATCAACAAATTACCCAGCATTGGTGAACCCGACCTGGCCCAATACCTGCAGGTGCTTCCCGGCATTGTGTTTACCGGAGACCAGGGCGGGCAGCTTTTTATCCGCGGCGGAACCCCTGTTCAAAACAAAGTACTGCTGGACGGCATTCCTATTTTTAACCCATTCCACTCCATAGGGCTTTTTTCGGTTTTCGACAATGAAATCATGAAGCATGCCGATATTTACTCGGCCGGTTTTAATGCTGAATTTGGCGGAAGAAATTCATCGGTCATGAGCATCATCACACGCGACGGAAACAAAAAACACCACGGGGGCGATGCTTCCCTTTCTACATTCGGCGCTAAATTCAACCTGGAAGGCCCTTTGAAAAAATTAACCGAAGAAGAGGGCATCAGTTCCTCTTATATGCTTTCATTCAAAAATTCCATCCTTCCATACACCTCGCCTGTGTTGTATCCCTATGCCAACAAAGACAAGTCATTGCCTTTTTATTATACGGATATCTTGGGAAAACTCGCGCTGAATGCCTCGAACGGAAGCCGGTTCAGTTTGATGGGATTTTCATTCAACGATAAAGTGGATTACAAGAACATTGCCCGCTTTCGGTGGTATAACCACGGAGGCGGGTTCAACTTTGTGAGTTCACCTTCCGGAGCAAATCTGTTGGTGAAAGGTAATGTGTCTTATTCCGTTTACAAAATATTTTTCCAAAATGCCAATTTGGAATCCGACCGCAAAAACAGTGGCATTATAAGTACCACTCTCGGATTTTCCTTTACCAAATTCCTGAACATCCATCAACTGGACTACGGCATTGAGTCGCAAATAACCAATACTTCCTACGAGGTCTCGAATCCTTTTCTGGCAGAGGTAAAACAAAGCAGGTCCACAACGGAAGTAGCAGGATTCATCAGGGGAAAATTCCTGATGTTTGAAAAAAAATTTATTCTGGAGCCCGGTTTCCGTATGCACTATTACACCACACTTAGTTTCATCAGTCCCGAACCGCGCTTAAGTTTTAAATGGAACATCCATAAAAACATTCGATTTAAGGGCGCTACAGGTATTTATTCTCAGAGTGTATTCAGCGCCAGCAACGACCGCGACATCGTGAATCTCTTCTATGGTTTTATTAACGGCCCCGATTTATACACGCTCTCATCGCAATTTCTTGATAAGAACGGCACCAAAAAAGATTTACGCACTACGGTGCAACGTGCTTTCCATTTGGTGGGTGGCCTTGAACTGGATTTGTTCTCGGGCCTGGAACTGAACATCGAGGCCTATAAAAAGAATTTCCATTCCATTATTAACGTAAACCGTGAAAAAGTTTTTGACGACAATTCCATGAACGTGGACCGCCCCGACATTCAGAAAAAAGTATTCTACATTGAACAAGGTGAAATCACGGGAGCAGACATAAGTATTAAATATAAAAGCAAAAAACTGGACATATGGGCTGTTTATTCCTACGGTATCAATTTCCGTTGGTTCGGCAATATCAACACCAATGAGGTGTTAAAGTATCCGCCTGTATTTGACCGCAGGCATAATCTTAACCTTGTTGCATCTTATTCCATCGATAAAAGAAAACGCTGGGAAGTGAATTCCCGCTTTAATTACGGTTCGGGCTTCCCCTTCACCCCGACACAGGGATTTATCAATCAATTTAACCCACAGGGAAATATAAATTTTAATTTCATAAACGCTAACGGCATGCTGAGTTATATACCCGGTGAACTCAACAGCAAACGCCTTCCCGATTATGCACGATGGGACATCGGAGTACAATATCAATATCCCTTTTCCGATATCCAATCCCTGCAAATCACATTTGCCATTACCAATGTTTTAAACCGAAACAACATCTTCTATGTCGATCGATTCACTTATGAACGCATCGACCAGCTTCCCTTACTTCCACATTTAACCATTCATTATTCATTTTAATAATGGGTTCAAAAGTTTATACCAAAACCGGCGACAAAGGCCAGACTTCGCTGATAGGCGGCACCAGGGTTTCAAAATCCGATATACGGATTGAGGCGTATGGAACTGTGGATGAACTGAACAGCTTCATCGGTTTGTTAAGAGATACCATCGGACAACATAACCAATCCCCCACTCTGATTAAAATTCAGAACGAACTTTTTGTACTGGGGGCATTGCTGGCTGAAGACAAAGAGAAAAACAAAATGAAATTACCCGGATTGCCCGAGGATGCGATTGCATTCCTGGAAAAACAAATAGATGCCATGGACGCGGAATTGCCGCCTATGCGCTTTTTTGTGCTGCCCGGGGGGCATATGGCGGTGTCGGTCGCCCATGTATGCAGGACGGTGTGCCGAAGGACCGAACGAAAAGTGATTGAACTTTCCTTATCGACTCCCGTTGAAGAACATATTATACGTTATTTGAACCGGTTGTCGGATTATTTATTTGTGTTATCGAGAAAATTGGCGCACGATTTTAAGGTTGAAGAAATTCCCTGGAAGCCCGATAAATAATATTTGTTTATGCAACCTAAAGATATTGTGAATGCCATGATGCAAGGCGACGCGTTCAGCCAATGGCTGGGCATTCAGATTCTTGAAGTGCGGGATGGTTATTGCAAGTTGATGATGCGAGTCAGAAAAGAAATGCTGAACGGATTTTCCATCGCCCATGGCGGCATCACTTACAGCCTGGCCGATTCGGCACTGGCCTTTGCTTCGAATTCTTTAGGGCAAAAAGCCGTCAGCATCGAGACATCCGTTCACCATCTGGAAAAAATATCGGAAGGAGACGAACTTATTGCCGAAACATTTTTGGAACACGACTCAAAAAAATTCGGACATTATTCCGTCAGGATTTATAAAAGTGAAAACCAAACACTTAAAGAAGCAGCTTATTTCAAAGGCATTGTGTATAAAACCGGCCAGGTTTGGGAAAAATAAACCATACATTGCCGGCTACATTAATTAATAATCATTCCTCGGGGAAATTCTGAACATATAATTAATAAAATACTCTATAAATACTGACCCACTAATTTATTTATTTCTCCTAGATATAAAGCATCCGTCTGATCGAAATGCCCAAGGTATTCTGAGTCCACGTCCAATACTCCTCGGAAATTTCCATGAACATCATACAGCGGCACAACGATTTCGGATTTTGATAAGGCCGAACAGGCAATATGACCGGGAAATTTATTCACATCGGGTACTATGAGCGTACGGTTTTCCTTCCATGCGGTTCCGCAAACTCCTTTTCCAAAGCCAATCTGCATGCAGGCCAATGGCCCCTGATATGGGCCTACTGTCAATTTTTCGCCACTCTTAATATAATACCCCACCCAAAAAAAATTGAAAGCTTCCTTAAGACATGCACACACATGTGCCATAGCGCTGACAACATTGTCCGTATCCCGGAGCATGGCTTCCAATTGCGGCAAAAGGGAACGATATTTTTCTTCTTTATTGCTCCCGGAAATGTGAAGTGCTTCGGCCATATTTATTCTTCAATCCAACCCAACATGGCCACCACGTCTTCCGAGTCCACGCTTTCAAATTTCTTTTTCACATCATTCCACACCATCATGCCTTGCTGATAGCTGTCTTCACCGGCCACAATTTCTTTTACCAAAGCACAAATTTTATGGTGAGCCGAGAAAAAAGATAACCGGTAATGAAATGTACCGATTTCCTTGGGTTCATCTTTCAGTAAAATCCTTTTTCCCTTCGGGCCTGATTTTATTTCGGATGAAAATCCGTAAGCAGGGATTGTAAACGCAAGTTCTTCCACTTTTTTGTTTTTCAAATCCACTTTGAATTGTTTATCCTGAAAACACAGTACATAAGTATCATTGTCGTGTTTTTCAAAATAGGCCGAAGGTATACCGGGCCCCGTGGCTTTTCCAATAAGCTCCGATTTTTTGTTTGTGGCATTTATTTTATATACTGCCAATTCCTTTCCGTCTTTGGAAAACCAAACATATATAAATTCATCGTTATTTAGCCAATTTAAGGGCGGGTCTTCAGGGCCGTCTTTTCCCTTCTGGCCGTAACCGGCATCGGAAACCAATTCAATTTTGGGTTTGTTTGGGGGATATAAATAAATTTTGTAGGGTGATACGGATTTATCAAACTCCACATCTTGCCCAACTATGGCTTTAAAAGCATATTGCTTTACCTCTCCGTATTGGTTTGTTTTGAAATTATATACCGAGTAGAACTTTCCTTTGAAAATATCGTTTGTGTAAAATATGGCACTGTCGTTGCGGCAAGCCACCAGTCGGGCACTTCCGTCGAATAATACCTTTTTTTCCTTCAGATCGATAATATTTCCTATTCCGGTAATCAGATATCGGTTACGATATATGGTGGGTTTTCCCAAATCGGTTCGGATGTAATCCTTTCCGTCTTTTTTACCCTGTACTATCAGCAATTCTTCCCTGCCGGTGAAGGAACCGTTAATAAATTTATAGGCATAGATTTTTTGCCTGAAAGTATTGCCGCTTTTATTGTCCATGTGCGAAACAATGAGCCATTGTTTTCTGTCCTGGCTTTGGATTACGATATAAAGTAATCCGGAAAATAAAAGTAGCAGCTTTTTCATGTTTAATAATTTTCTATAAAATCAACTAAAAATCTTACTCCAAAACCGGTTCCGCCTTTTGGCAAATAATGAAATTTGTTCTGGATAAAAGCAGGAGCCGCAATGTCAAAATGATAAAAAGGATAATCGGTAAATTTTTTCAGAAATCTGCCGGCTGTAATGGCGCCGGCCACTGGCCCGCCAATGTTTTTGCAATCGGCAATGTCGCTTTTTAAAAGTTCGTCGTAATCGCTCCAAAAGGGGAACTCCGCTATGCGTTCCCCGGTTTTATCAGCCGATTCAAATATTTTTTTCTTTTGTTTATCGCTCACATCCCCCATTCCCACCATGCCATAAATCCCGATGGCATTGGCAGCAGCACCCGTCAGCGTTGAGAATTCCAAAACAATTTCAGGTGAATATTTTTTGGCAAAATGCAAAGCATCGGCCAAAATCATCCGGCCTTCCGCATCGGAATTCAGCATTTCCACCGTGCTTCCGTCCATCATACGAATAATGTCGCCCGGAGCGAAAGCATTAAATCCGGGACGATTGTCGGTGGAAGGCACCAGGGCAATCACATGTTTGGGAAGCCGCAGGCGGGCTACTGCGCAAACAGCAGCAGCCACCACTGCACCGCCGGCCATGTCACACTTCATGCTATCCATACTTCCGGGAGTGGGTTTCAAACTCAGCCCCCCGGTATCATATACCAGGCCTTTTCCCACCAATACTATGGGCTTTTTATTTTTGGCATTTTTGGGTTTATATTCCAAAATACTGAACCGGGGTTCATCTACGCTGCCCTGGTTGACCGCCAATAAGCCCCCCATTTTCAATTTCTCGATTTCCTTCTTTTTCAATACCGTAACTTTAACCGGAGCAATTTTTGCTATTTTTTGAAATTCCTTTGCCAGTTTGGGCGCATTCAAATGGTTGGCCGGGTGATTCACCCAGTCGCGGCACAAATAAACGGAATTAACGATGTCGGAAATTCTTTTCAGCCGGTCGGGACTCAGCGGGGCATAGACAATAGGATTTTCATTTGACTTTTCTTTTTTCGTTAAAAAATAATCGTAGGAATAAAGATTCAGGCCCAAGGCAATACATAATTCTTCAAGATGGCTTTCATTTATTGGTGCATTATATATAACGGAATAGGTACCATTGTTTTTTTCATTCTTTGGAAATTTTGCAGAATATCGGCGAATGTTTTCAAGCAGTAATTTTTTTTCCTGCTTCAAATCAGGAATAAAAATTCCAAGAGTTTGTTTTCCTGCTGTAACAAAAACTTCTTTATGCGATTTGATTTTATTTACAGCATCATCATCCAGAAAAAGATGGAAAACATCCGGTATCAAACGAATATCCCATTTTCCGAGAAGGGCAATAAAGTAGTCCGATTTGGGCTGAACAACAACAGATGGTTTAAAAATCATTGTATAAAAATAAGGATAAATCAAATTATATTCCAAAGGCTTATAACTTAAAACCTATATCATATGTCTTATACGGAAATGACAAATACTGACAATTATAGTTTTAAATCAATTTTTATCAGAAATAAATGCCAATAATGGTAATATCATCTGTTTGCTCCTTAATTCCTTTCCATTGAAGAAAATAAGATAATAATTTCTCCTTTTGCAGATTAGGTGCATATTCTGAAATGGTGCTACAAAGCATATCTTTGAATTGCTTTGTTCCAATTTTTTTTCCTTTCTTTCCACCAAATTGATCTGCATATCCATCCGTCGTAAGATAGACCCGTATACCTTTATTTATTATTATGTCTTGTTTGGAAAAGGGTTTGGAATCTTCATACCTCCCGATGGGCTGTTTGTCGGGTTTGATTTCCGTTAATGATTTATCATGATTTATCAAATATAATGGTCGATTTGCTCCACTAAATTGAATGGTGTTTCTGTTTTTTTCTATCCTCACAAGGCCTACATCCATACCGTCTCGGATGTTGTCCTCACTCGTAAGTTTTTCAATCACCAGTTCCCTGGTTCGGTTAAGGATTTGGTCGGTTTCGGTGAGTTTTTCTTCCAATACTGCCTTAGTTAAAGCATTCGAACATACCACACTTACCATAGCGCCGGGAACTCCATGCCCCGTACAATCGGCTACCGCCACATAAACATAATTATTTGCATATTCCATCCAGTAAAAATCCCCGGCCACGATTTCTTTGGGAAGGTATAAGACAAAACTGTTCGGTAGGTGTTCTTTCCACTTTGCATTTGAGGGCAAAAAGGCATTTTGAATCCTTTTCGCATAATTGATGCTATCCAAAATATCTTTATTCTTTTGTTCTACCAGTTTTTTTTGTTCTTCAACAATCAGTTTTTGTTCTTCCACGATTTTCTTTTGTTTTTCTATGATGTTTTTTTGTTTTCTAGTTACTTTCAATCGGTTAATTACGAACAATGAAAATACTGTTACAAGAATTAAACCAACTACCACAAATCCTGTTATTATTTTTTGCTTTTCTCTTTCTTTTCTCTCAATTTCTAATTTCTTCTGATGTTCTTTTTCTTTCAATGCTTTTTCCTTTTCGAACTTAAATTTCAACTCTTTCTGCACGATGGCTTTCTGATTTTCATCGTTCATGATGGTGTCACGGCATTTAATATATTTCTTATAATATTCCAACGCTTCTTTATAGTTTCCCTTTTGCCGACAAAGTTCCGATAAATCTTCATAGTTATATTTTAAAAAATAAATTATTCTAAGTTCATTATTTAGTTTTTCTGCTTTTTTGAGGTACGCTTCGGATAAATGGTATTTTTTTTGTTTAAGGAAAATAAAACCTATATTACCCAAATTTATTGCCTGACTTCTTTTGTCCCCTATTTCTTCAAATATTTTTAACGCCTTAAAATAATACTCCAAAGCCCTTGCATATTCCTTTTTATCCGAATAAATAATTCCAATGTTTCCCAAATTATTAGCCTGCCCCTGTTTGTTTCCGATTTTTTCATTTAACTTCAATGCTTTGAAATAGTATTCTAAACCACGAGCAAAATCTCCTAGATTATGATATGCTATCCCAATGTTAACAAGGTTCCCGGCCTGGCCTTTTTTATTACCTATCTCTTCATTTATTTTCAAAGATTGGTAATAGTATTTCAATGCTAAAGAATCTTCTCTTAAATTTGAATACACTAATCCTATATTACTCAAATTGGCAGCCTCACCTTGTTTGTTTCCAATTTTTTCATTAATCTTTAACGATCTAAAATAATATTCCAGCGCACGGGGATAATCACTTCGAGCAAAATGGACAGCTCCTATATTCCCCATCATCGTTGCATAAAGTTTTTGAAATTTTATTCTATATCGATTATCTGATAAAAGTTTCTTATGCATTTCCAATATTTTCATTACGCTCACATAACACCTCATAGATTCGGTATAGTTACTTTTTATGCAGTAATCACGTCCCATCTGAAGAATGGCCTCGCATATTTTTAATTTTCCATCGATTCCGGAATTTTTTTTTGCGATTTCCTCTGCTTTTGTATGATAATAAATGGAACTGTCAGGTTTGATATCTTGAAACTCATTACCCAATTCCATATAGATATTAAAAAATGAAGTGTCTTGACTTGATACTTTTAAAAGTTTAAATAAAGAATCAAATTTTTTTTGATTTTGTGAGAAAACTGAAAATGTGATAACAATAAAAAGAAAAAATCTTTTCATGTATTATGATCATTACAAAAATAGAAAATTATGACTTAGACATTCTAAGGTAATTCTATTGATCATGATGATAAAATTTGGATCATGTTAATTTTTTTCCGAAAGTTTAATTTTACCAATAAATTGGAAAATATTCTTTTATAGGCTAAAGCTTGGCCTTGATTGAATACCCCTGCTTACTTTAATAATAGACAAAAGAATTATATCATCAGAAGTGCTAAAATTCTTTGTAATTCATTTCAAATCCCAATAACCGTCACATTGTCATTTTCCTTTTCTTCCTCCTTAATTATTTTGAAGAAGAAGAGTGTTTTTATTCTTTAAAATTAAACCATTATCTCTTTTTCATATTGAACTTATTTGCCAACTCCGCCAAAGCATCTTTCATGTCCATGTGTTCCACACTTATGATTTTTTGTGATGGCTGGCGGGCATGTTTTACATCAAAGCCGCTTTGTTTCATACTTAATGCGATGCGCTTCCTTTCCACATCCACCTCCAGCACCTTAACCTGAACTTTTTGTCCGGGCTTTACGAATTTTCTCGGATCATCCACATAAGTGTCGGACAATTCCGAAACATGCACAAGCCCGTCCTGATGCACCCCCACATCCACAAATGCCCCGAAATTGGTAACGTTACTGACAATTCCGGGCAACACCATGCCCTCCCTCAAATCTTCCAGGGTTTTTACCGTATCGTCAAAAGAAAAAACTTCAAATTCTTTTCTTGGGTCCCTCCCGGGTTTTTCCAATTCTTTCAAAATATCATCGAGGGTGGCCAGGCCGGTATTTTCATCCAAAAATTTTTGTTTATCAATTTTTTTGGCCAGTTCGGGCTTTTGCATCAGTTCCGCAACGGAGCAACCCAACGAATCTGCCATTTTTTCCACCAATGCATATCGTTCCGGGTGCACGGCCGAGGCATCCAACGGATTCGAGCCTTCCCTAATTCTCAAAAACCCAGCACATTGTTCAAACTTCTTTGGCCCCATGCCTTCTACTTGTTTAAGAGTTTCTCTTGATGAAAAGGGGCCAAAGGTATTTCGGTGACGGACAATGTTCTGCGCCAATGATTTTCCAATTCCCGACACGTAAGAAAGCAATTCCGCCGATGCCGTATTCAGTTCCACTCCCACGGCATTCACGCAACTTTCTACCACCTCGTCCAATTTATTTTTTAGTAAAGTTTGATCTACATCATGTTGATACTGGCCCACCCCAATGGATTTGGGATCGATTTTAACCAATTCAGCCAAAGGATCGGCCAGGCGCCTTCCGATGGACACCGCACCCCTAACGGTAACGTCTTTGTCGGGGAATTCTTCACGGGCCACGTCAGAGGCGGAATAAACGGAAGCCCCGGCCTCGTTGACCATTGCCACAATGATATTTTTAGGCAGTTCGGGAATAGCCCTCACAAAGGATTCGGTCTCCCGTCCGGCCGTACCGTTTCCGATTGCAATAGCTTCAATTTTATGCCTGGCTATCAGGGCCAGCAGGATAAATTCTGCTTCATCTTTTTTGTAATAAGGTTCGTGGGGATATATAACGGTATCCTCTAATAACCTTCCGGTTTGGTCTAATGCCACCACTTTGCACCCGGTGCGCAACCCCGGATCAATCGCTAAAATCCGTTTCATCCCCAATGGCGGGGCCATCAGAAGTTCCCTGAGGTTTGCCGCAAACACTTCCACAGCCTCCTTATCGGCCTTTTCTTTGTAGTGCAAGCGCATTTCCGCTTCCATGGAGGTTTTTAGGTGCCTTTCAATGGCGACTTCCATACATTCCATAAGGAATTTTCCGGAAGCGTTTGGCTTGCTTGGAAAAAATTTTTTTATTATATCAAACAGTTCTCCATTGTTTACCACGATATCCATCATCAGATATCCCTCTTTCTCGCCCCTTCGGATGGCCAACATGCGATGGCTAGGGCAGGTTCGCAAATGTTCCTCCCATTCAAAATATTGTTCAAATTTAATTCCTTCTTTTTCCTTACCCCTTATCACCCGCGATTTCAGCACGGCATGTTTATGGTAATAATTCCTTATGGCCTCTCGCAATTCGGGTTCTTCGGATATAAGTTCTGAAAGAATATCCTTTGCACCGGAAAGTACTTCCTGAAAGGATATCTGATTTTCAGCATTATTCAGGAATTCTGAATAAAGCTCTTCCAAATCATCGGGTTGATCCTGTAGTATCTTTAAAGCAAATGGTTCAAGCCCTTTTTCCCTTGCAATGGCCGCTTTAGTTTTCTTTTTGGGTTTATAAGGAAGATAAAAATCTTCAAGTTGTGAAAGCGTGCCGGCTTTCAGAATTTTTTCTTTCAGTTCCGGAGTAAGCTTTCCTTGTTCGTTTATGCTGTTCAGGATTGTTTGTCGGCGTTGCTCTAAATTTTTAAGTCGTTCATATTCGTTTTTAATAAACGAAATTTGCACATCATCCAGGTTTCCGGTTTTTTCCTTACGGTAGCGGGAAATAAATGGAATGGTGCATCCTTCCTCGAGCAATGAAATGGTATTTGTAATTGAAATTTCTGAAATCCCCGAGCTGAGAGAAATAGATTTTACGATTTTATGAAGATTATTATCCATAAGGCTAAAATAACTCTAAATAACTGGATATTAAGTACAGGTTTTTAGAAAAAATCAACGCATTCCGTATTAATTTATTAAAAATGAATTTTCGGATTTTATGTGAATTATGTTATAAAAATTCCCTTATTTTGCCAAAAAAATTTATGAAGAACTTTAGTTATTTATTTCTTTTTCTCTTTGTTTTAGCTTTTATCTCCTGTTCAGGAGATTCCACTGAGAAACAGCAAGATACCGTTATAACGGACAGTGTCTCAACTTCTGTTCAAGATACCACCCCCGTTACGGTTAGCGACACTACCAAGTTTAAATTCGATTTTGCCGTGGCCAACATACCCTCTCCTGCCAGCATTATTCAGGAATATAAATCATGGGGGGTAAATTACGATGCCGGCTTATTGAATGACCCAAAAAAATTCTCCACTTATACTCAGGATTTTCAAAAAAGCATTAACCTGGGTGTTTACAATCTTGATCTTGCCTATGCCATTTCCAACGATAAGGGTTCTGATGTTATGCAATATTTAAAAAGTACTCTTTCGCTTGCCGATGCCCTGGGCATTAGAAATGCTGTCAGTGCTATGGTGGGTAAACGGGCCGAGTCAAATATCGGAAACAAAGACAGCTTGTTCAAAATTCTGGATGAAATATTCGTAAAAAGTGATACTTATCTTCGCACTAACGACAGGGTAAACACGGCTGCTTTGATCTTTACTGGAGCTTGGATAGAAGGTTTGAATCTAACTTGTAAATTATCTGAAAAAATCTCCGATCCAAAAATTAAATTGGCAGCCTACAAACACCTTTGGGAACAAAGGTTTCATTTAGGAAACATTATCAATTTACTGAACGACTTTAAAGACAAAAAAGAATGTTCCGATCTGGCCGCATCTTTAAAGAAAATACATGAAGAAATCACGGCCATCAAAAAACCGGAAGATTTCAAAGAAAAAGAATTCTCTTCCATATCATCAAAAATTTACGCACTTAGGGAAAGTTTAATAAAGTAATTTTTCCTAACCTACAAGTTTAATTTTATCTTCTACTTGTAACTCTTTCCAGTAAACTTCTACTTTTTGTTTTTCAATCGTATCAACGGAAAATCCCGTATAGTCGGGTTGAATAGGGAATTCGCGGGAATATCTTCGATCCACCAACACCATCAGTTCCACCTTAGCCGGCCTGCCGAAGGATTGTATGGCATCGAGCGCCGACCGTATGGTGCGTCCGGTATACAATACATCATCAGCTAAAATGACATGAAGTCCATCCAACAAAAAAGGAATGTCGGTACCTTCGGGCTTTAATTCCCTGATACGAAAATCATCACGATGAAACGTGGGGTCTATCACGCCGAATCTTATTTTATCGGCAATTGTTAAGGAACTTAGTATCTTATGAATCCTTTTGGCAAATGGAACCCCGCGTGGTTGTATGCCAATGATGGCCAGGCCGTTATTTTCGTTCAGATTTTCAAACAGCTGTAGCGCAAGGCGCCTGAGATGCAGGCGCATCTTGTCTTCATCGCAAATGATAATACCTTTTGAGTTTTTCAAAATTTTTATTTTTAAATAACCATTTCCGGAATATCCCCCTCCACGATCAGTTTTCCCGCAGTAGCTTTTCTGATTTGTTCAATGCTAACGCCAGGAGCACGTTCTAATAGCTTAAAACCACCTTCCGGAACAATTTCATATACACCCATTTCCGTAACAATTTTTTTTACACAACGTACACCCGTCAGAGGCAAAGTACATTTAGGTAACAATTTGCTTTCACCGGCTTTATTCACTTGTTGCATTGCTACGATGATATTTTTGGCGCTTGCCACCAGGTCCATGGCCCCACCCATTCCTTTCACCATTTTACCGGGAATTTTCCAGTTCGCAATATCACCGTTTTCGCTGACTTCCATAGCTCCCAATATCGTAAGATCGACCTTTTGGGCACGTATCATGCCAAAGCTCATGGCCGAATCGAATATGGATGCTCCTTTCAGCAAGGTAACGGTTTGTTTTCCGGCGTTAATCAAATCCGGGTCTTCTTCCCCTTCGTAGGGAAAAGGTCCCATCCCCAGGATACCGTTTTCCGACTGGAGCACGACTTGAATATCTTCGGGAATATAATTCGCCACCAGTGTGGGAATTCCGATGCCCAAATTCACATACATGCCGTCTTTAATTTCGCGGGCAATTCTTTTGGCAATTCCGTTTTTGTCCAGCATAATCAGAAAAATTAATTTCTTTTTCTTACGGTTCTTTGTTCGATGCGTTTTTCGTAGTTTTTGCCCTGGAAAATGCGGTGTACATAGATTCCGGGGGTGTGTATCTGGTCGGGGTCGAGTTCCCCAGCGGGCACCAGGTGTTCCACCTCGGCTATGGTAATTTTTCCGGCCATGGCCATCAGCGGGTTAAAATTTCTTGCCGTGGAACGATAAATCAGATTACCCATAGTGTCGCCTTTCCATGCCTTGACGATAGCATAATCGGCTTCAAAGGCATATTCCAGCAAATATTCCTTTTCTTGTCCGTTGAAAATAAATTTTCTGACCTCTTTTCCCTGGGCAACTTCTGTTCCGACACCTGCAGGGGTAAAGATAGCAGGCATTCCATATCCGGCGGCAAGGCACCGAGTGGCCAGAGTTCCCTGCGGGATCAATTCCACTTCCAACTCTCCGCTCAGCATCTGGCGTTCAAATTCATCGTTTTCACCTACATACGATGAAATCATTTTTTTAATCTGACGGGTTTTCAGCAACAATCCCAATCCAAAATCATCCACTCCAGCATTATTGCTGATGGCGGTAATTCCTTTGGTACCCTTCCTGACCAATTCAGCAATGCAATTCTCGGGAATGCCGCACAAGCCAAACCCACCGAACATAATTGTTACGTTATCTTTTATGTCGTGCAGAGCTTCGGCTGCATCTTTGAACACTTTATTCTTCATAAGCATTGCAAATTTATGATTTTAACTTTTGAAAATTGATTTTTTTATAAAGACAAAACACAAATATAACCAACGATAAGACCAACATTATTCTTGAAATTATATCCTTAATGGATGTATAAACAGATTTGCTGTCATATAATGAAATTTCGCCATTTAAGACGCCTTGTTGCTCATAGCCCAGGGTTTTAAGTATTTTCCCATGCTCGTCAACCACTGCTGAAATTCCTGTATTGGCCGAACGAAGCATTGGAAGGCCATATTCCACACAGCGCAGCGTGCCAAATTTCAGATGCTGGCGATGCCCCGGGGTATTACCCCACCACCCGTCATTCGTAATAACACATAAAACATTCGCTCCTTTCCTGACATAATCTCCTACGTATTCGCCATACACGCTTTCATAACAAATGATTGGTGCAGCTTTCCATCCTTCTTTTGCACTAAAGACATGCCTGTCTTCCTGCATTCCCAAACTCCCTGTAGTGCCACCCATGTCGATGGCTAATTTATCCAAGAATTTAAAAACGGAAGGAAAAGGCATCTTTTCAACCCCAGGCACCAAAATTGATTTATGATACACATCCACCGTATCAGAAGTAATCCAAATAGCCGTATTGAACATGTCATAATATTTCCCGGAATTTTTATCCATCCTGGCTGTGGAAGAAGGTTTTTCATGATCGTAGAACTTATACGTGCTGGCGCCTGTCAGAATATACTTTGCTAACCCGCTTGCGATAAAATCCTTCCTGAACATTTCAATCACTTCATTTCTGTTCAAGCCCTCTTCGTTCAAGTCAAAAGTTATGAATGTTTCGGGCAATATCAATAAGTCAATCCTTTTATTCAAGTTCTGACGAAGTATTAAATTTTTCGTTTTTTCATATAGTGTGCCAAAATCGAAATAGAATTTCTCATTGTAGGGATCTATGTTGGGTTGTACGATCATGTAGGAAATCGATTTTCCGTTATTATTCCTGATATTTTTCATAAACATCGAAAGAGCAAGCGGTAAAATAAAAACTCCGGCAAATAAGGGGAACCATTTTCTTTCCTTTTTCAAAAAGATATAATAGGCCAAAACATTAGAGGAAAGAATCCATAATGAACCTCCGGAAGTGCCGGTTATGGAGTACCAACCAATGATCGAAGGAAAAACCGATAAAATATTTCCCAAAGTCAACCAAGTCCAAGACAAGTCCCAATATTGATGCAGGTATTCAAACGACAGCCAAAAGGGGATTAATGCCGGTAAATGATATTTAACGTCCAGATAATCCTTACAGACAAAGTAACAGGTAACCGTTATCAACATCAATAAAGCATTGGCAAGTATAGCCATGACCGCGCCGCCGGGTGAGGCATTCCAAATCCACCATGTAACTCCTGCGTTCCATAAAACAAAAATGATATATGTATATAGTGCTCTACGTAATAATTTTTCTGTTTTTTCCCATAAATAAAACAAAGGAATCCATGAAATAAAAGCAAACATGAAAAATCCATCTATCCACGGAAGAATCAAACTTACGGATGCCGCCAATATATAAAGTACACTTTTCATTTCCTACCAATTTCCGATTTCCCATTTGTCCCGGGCCCTGAGCAATTGTTCCAGCACATCACGCACAAAACCATCTCCTCCTCGGAACGGGGATACATAATGCGAAATTTCTTTTATTTCATAGGCCGCATCGGCAGGGCATGCAGCAAGCCCGCATCTTTTCATGACTTCCCAATCGGGAAGGTCATCGCCCAAATACATAATTTCCTCTTCTTTTAAATTGTTTATGTAAACAAAATCTTTGTAGCATTGCAGTTTGTCATATTGATTAATAAAAATATGTTGCACTCCTGCTTTTTTCATCACCTCAGCAACCAAAGCATTATTTCCTCCACTCATTATACATAAGATAATTCCTTTTTTGATTGCCAACTGTATGGTATATCCGTCTTTGGAACTCAGATTTCTGACCAGCGCTCCATCCGGCATCACCAAAACTTTACCGTCAGTCAGAACCCCGTCCACATCCATAATGACGGTGGTAATGTATTTTAATCTTTCTTTAAACTTCATTTTAATTTGTTTTACTGATTAGGTATTCGGTAATGGCATTATAAATTTTCTTCAAATCATCATTAGATTTTAAGAACTGAAGATGTTTTTTAATGGTCAGATAGTCGCGGCGAATGGCCGGCCCGGTTTGCGTTTCGTGAGGACGGAACTTTTTAAGGTTTTCAATGGTTTGTAAAAGTATGGGCATTAAATGCTTTTTGTTTTTTCCGATCAGGCCTAAGGATATACCCCAAAGTGCATTCACAAAATTATTTCCGAATACGGCTGCAATATGCAATGCAAGTCGCTGCTCATAATTAATTTTATTTGCCTTTATTCCTAATCCGCGAATCAATCGTTGAATTAAAACCTTATGATTTTTATTGATATTTATGCCATACTCTAAAAAAAAGGGAACATGGCTTAATCTTATATGGGCATGTTCTTTTCTGAAAGTGCCCAAGGGATAAAGCGTCAGGATATTTCCTTGGGTAAATTCACGAACATTAATGGTGGCAGACGAACAAATCAAAAGCGCTTTGGGGTATGATTTGCTCCATCGCTTAACTTCAGCAGGAATAAAATCGTCTTTTTTTAAAATCCAAATAATATCGGGATTAAAATTTACCGGTACATTAAGTTTTTTTGATTTGGAAACGATCTTAGTATCAAATGATCCAGACCTTTTCAAATTCCGATATACAACACTGCCCAGGTTTCCGGCGCCCACTATCAAAACAGAAATTTTCTTCTTCATTCTTTTACCGATTTCCACCTTGAAACGAACGTCAGAATCAAGCCCAATATCAGCAAAATACAACCTAACCAAAGGATATTGATGCCGGGAAAAAGCAATGCTTCCAAAACAATGAAGTCCTTTTTTCTGCTTTCATCTTCACGTATAAGAAATTCAAAGGAAGCATCTTGCGGATTGATTTTCCAGAAATTTACCATAATTCCCGTCATGCTGTCGGCATGAAAGTCAGAAAATATGGATTGATTTTTGATATCAAGATAGGGTGAAATTATTTTAGTTTTACCATATTCAGTTTTTGCTTTAATGGCAATAAAAACCCTGATGGTTGTATCTTTTCCCGATAGTATTTTTTCATAATAAATGGAATCGGGCAGCAAAATGGCATTGTTCAATACGATGGTATCTTTCAAATGAGCCACATAATTTTTACTCTCTCCGAAGCTCCCCCCTTTAACGTGATTATTTTCGGATAAATCGGCATATGAGACGTATGTATAAATATCTTTGTGAATATAATGCTTTGTGTCGGGATCCGATGCCTTGCCCATCTTGGGATTATCTTGCACCTTGGGTGTTAAAGTGAAAGCGTGATTCCATTGGTTTTCTTTATTTTCAAAAAAATCTACATAAAAAAAGACATTCATTCCTTTGCGTTCCTTTTTCCTGTACACGGCCATGTAGGGCCCAAGGGGAACCGTGTCGTTTTGCTTAAGGAGGGCGGCGGTTTCGTTATTGTAATCTTTTCCCAGTTGTTTTAGGTCGGTTGGAGTAGTATTTTTAGATAATACGGATTTTTTAGTTACCGATATTAAGGCGCCTAAAACCAAGATTCCAAAACCCAAATGAGAAAGGTATGTGCCGGCAGTCCTCCATTTCAAAATGCCGGCCCTTTGCCATGCAAGATAATTTGAAAAAACTACAAATACGGCAGAAAGATAAAGTACAAGAAAAAATATGTTTTGCTGTATGGAAAAACGATGCGCATTTCCACTGAAAAACAGGGGGATGCCGGAGGAAACGGTAACCAAAATTGAAGCTATTGCAATCCATCTCAAATCTTTGAAAACTCTTTCCGTTGCATCATTTTTATACTTCATCCATTGGGTATAACCCATCATAAAAAGCACAGGAAATACGAAAGGGATGGCCAGCATGGAATAATCAATGGGCTTCGGCATGGCAAAAGAAGAACCGCTCAGGGTATTGATTACCGGTAGCGAAGTGAGAAAGATGATCAGCAACGACAAAACAAAGAATATCATGGCACCCAGATACATATGGAATTCCCTTGAAACCGAGTGTATTTCATGCGATGCGGTTTTTCGGGCATGTTCATAACCGGATAAAACAAATGCCGCAATGGTCAGGCATAAAAATACATACAGGCCGACGGAAGGAACCTCATAAAGAAAGGAGAAATAAAATGCCATAATCGAAACAACTGCATAAAGTACTCTGTACATCATTTTTTCACGGGGTATTCCCGCAAAAGCCAACAACCCAAGAAAGAAAAACAAGTAAGCAAGAAGCTGGCCTTGCATTCCCAAATCCGTAAATGAATGAACGCTGGCATTTCCCAAAATGCCGCTCCGGGTCAGAAATGTAGAATACAACACAAAAACAAATGCCAAAGAAGATATAAATATCCCAGCCACAAAACCCTTTTTACGCCTGTGATCAATAACCAGCATATGCCCGCCTGCCACCAGCATCATCCAGGGAACAAGCGACGAATTTTCCACCGGATCCCATGCCCAAAACCCTCCAAAGCTGAGCGACTCATACGCCCATGCCCCCCCCATTAAAATTCCTGTACCCAACACCGCCACAGCAAGCCAAAGAGGGCTTAGTACATGCCGATGCCACCCCTGTTCAAAATTCTGTAACAAGCGGCTTACGATTTGAACAAACGGAAACATCGACAAGGAAAATCCCAAAAACAAAACTGGGGGATGAATGACCATCCAATAGTTCATCAGAAGGGGGTTTAAGCCGCGTCCGTCTATTTTTTCAAGGTATTTTTCGTTCATCAAAAAAGGCAAGTTCATAAAGTCGGGATGCTCTCTTAAGAGCAAAAAGGGAGAACTCCCCAGTTTGTAGTCGCCCACATACACGCCCATGATCATGGAGGTGAGGAAAAGCTGGATAAGCGAAATCAATCCCATGGAGTATGATTTTAAGTTTTCATGCTCGCGTGAAAAACGGGCATATATCAAACCCAAGAGTGAATTCCAGCATATCCAAAGCAAAAAACTTCCTTCCTGGCCTTCCCACAGGCAAGACAAAACATATTTCATGTCCATCTCACGATTGCTGTGCTGCCAAACATATTGGTATTCAAAGTACCGATTGAACAACATGAAAATCAGAAGCAGTGCGATGCCCCAAGTGGACAGAAAATGCAGAAAAAATGTTTTTTTTCCTAATACGTAATCCCGTGTATGCCCGCTGAAAAAAAGCAAAGCCGAAGCCGCCGACATCACGAAGGAAAAAAGTACGAGTATGTGGCCCCATTGGCCGGCCCAAAGGTGCTCGCCTGCCGGGCTTATCCAATTCATGGGGCAGGGGCTTTATTTTGTGTTTCGTTGTATTTGCTGGGGCATTTCAGGAGCACGTCATTCGCATGAAAAACACCGCCTTCCACCTTGCCCACCAAAACAATCTGTTCGCTTTTTTCAAAGTCGGGGGGCATGGGCTTATGGAGTACTACATTAAATGTTTTTCCGGCGGCATCTGCCATCACAAACTCCATCCGGTTAGGATTTACGGCAGGATCGTATGTCCACGGCTTTGTTTTATCCCATTTCCCCACCACATGAAATTCTTTGTCAGGATGCTTTGCCGCCTCTTCAAAATGGGCATAAGTGGCTGTTTTGTTTAATGTGGACAACAATACGCCCACACACACCACCACCAGCAAAATCGCAAAGAGAAAAAACTTATTCATGCCCCGATTGCATTTTTGTTTTACATTCCCCGTATATGCGGTTTATTTTTTTATCGAGATAGAATAAAAACACCAGCAAACAAATCCAAACCACGGCAATGACGGCCAATACCACATAAATCTTGCCTTCCGACCGGAAAGCATCCGCCATTTCGGCTTGTGCTAAAGCCGAATCTGCCCAAAACAACAAAATCAATACACCCGCTGCTTTCCTGAAAAATTCTTTTGAATCCATAAATATTTTTTTAATAAATCATACAACCAATAGGAAAGCCCTATCCAACCTAAGACAGCGGGGTAAAAAACGGTGCGCATACGGTTGTCTAAATCGTAGGAACCAAAAGCCGGATTGCCCCCGTTGCCCGGGTGTAAGGATGAAGTCAGGCGTGGCATGACCATGATAAAAATCATCATCATCACAAATGAAAAAATATTGTAAGCGCTTCCCACCACGGCCGTTTGCTTTAAATCGGGTATGCCGTAAGTTAAAAGAAAATAAACGCAGTAAATCAAAATACTGATGGCCACTCCGTTCAGCTTGGGCTCCTGAAATGTCCACCAGGTGCCCCACGTAAACCTTGCCCATAGCATGCCGGTAAGCAGGCCCGGTATGGAAAAAAATATCACCATCAGCGAGGCCGCATGCGTATTGTCGAAGTATTTTAACTCTTTTTTCATCAAAAACCGAACAGCATTGAACATGCCCACAGCGGCCATAAACATCATGGCAAACCAAACCGGCACATGATAAAACAAATTTCGGATGGTTTCGTTTAAAATCGGCAGGGCCGGAACATCCACCAAAAGCCCATATAAAACCGAGTAAAGCAATAAAATTGACGTAATTATTTTGAAAGCAAACGAATAGCGCTTCATCAGGGCTTCCAAAGATACGGAAATATAAGTACCGAGAGCACAAAAGTAATGCCATTGACGGCCCACAACATGGTAAGGTATTGCCCTCCAAACACACCCTGAAGGCCATCGGCAAAGTAGAAACCGATTTTCAGGATGATCATCAACGCCGGAACAATCAATGGAATTGCTGCCAACACGGATACGGCATTTCCCTTTTCATGCGCCATGCCGAAAGATGAAGCCGCAAAGCCCACCGTGTGCAAGGCACACAGGCCCGACAGCAAAAAACAAATTCCGCTGCCCGAAAACCATAAGCCCTGCCTGAACCACATTTCAAAAAACAAAGCATAAATAAGCCCCAACAGAAAATTTATCAGAAAAAAATAAATCCATCTCGACAAAAAACATTCCAGCGGATGCCAATACATAAACCCCACGGCATTTTGGCCGGTAGCTAAATCCAAAAAGGCCTTTCTTTCCACAAACAAGACCGAAAACACCTGCAACATCCAAAAAAGCAGCATAATGTTTTTTTGATCGGTGACGGTGCGGGCAGCATAACCAATCATGAAAAGCAGGGAAATGCCGTACATGGCTAATGTCAGCAGTTCGTTTTTTCTTCTGAGGTCGGTTTTAAGTAAAAAAATTAATGAATGTTTTAAGCCGGGAAGCATCAGGCGATAAAATTACGTTTAATTGCTGAAAGCTTATAAAATTCAACCGCCCGAAGAACGATTTGCTGAGCGGTTTGTTATTGCGGAAGTTAAACTCATGCCTCAACCCGTGAAGTCGGTTAAATTTTGTAATTTTATTTTCCTGAAAAATTACGTTAGATATATCTTTTTGATTTCATTTTTCCTGCATCATGTGCAGGCCCAGTATTATTACGGCTCGCAGATGGAATTCGGGAAAAACCGCGTGCAGCGCCAGCCCTTTAACTGGACTTATTTTGACTTTGAAAAATACAGGGTCTATTCCTATGCCGGCGGGGGAGGTATTGCAAAATACATTTCCATAGCTGCCGACCGTGAAATCCGAAACCTTTCCCAACGCCTGGATTTCCATCCCGACGATAAAATCAATATTCTGGTATTCAACAATCAGGAAGATTTAAAGCAAAGCAACATCGGGCTGAGTTTGGGTGAAGCCGGAGGAAATATCGGGGGAACCAGCAGATCGCTTGGAGATAAGGTGTTTGTGTTTTTCAACGGAAACCTGGCCGAATTGGAAGTGCAGTTGCGCTACAACCTTGCAGAACTTTACATAAAAAATATCCTGAACGAAGGAAGTTTACGTGAAATGTTGCGTTCCTCGCTGGCCGAAAACCTGCCGGAATGGTATGTAAAAGGCCTGGCGGCTTTCCTTGCCAAAGGATGGAATTCCGAAATGGACAACTACCTCTATGACATGCTGAAATTTGATGCCTTCAACCAGCTCAACCGCCTGAAAGGGCCTCAGGCCGAGCGCGCAGGGCATGCCTTCTGGTTCTACCTGGCCGACATCTACGGTGAAAGCGTGATCCCGAATATCTTGTACATGACCAAAATCACGCATTCCATAGATAATGCCATTCTCATTGTGTTGGGCACAGGGTTCCCCTCGCTCCTCAGCGAACTGGTCGAAACCCACCAAAGAAGGATTTACCTCAGCCGCGACTCGGCACGCACGGCACGCATACAAGACAACAGCATCATCAAAAAATATCGCCCCGAGAAAAAATATTTCCATGCCTGCATCTCCCCCGACGGTAAAAAAGCGGCTTGGGTGGAAAATGAACTGAGCCGATATAAAGTTTATGTTTCGGAAGAACCTTTTAAAAACAAGAAAAAAATTCTAAAATTCGGTTATCTGCTGGAACAAGTGCCCGATCATAATTACCCGCTGCTCTCATTTCATCCGAATTCCCCCATTTTGTTCATGATTTACGAGAAAAAAGACCAATTGGTCATCCACACCTACGATCTGGAAGAAAAAAAACACAACATGCGCTTTCTGCCCGGCTTCGAAAAAATCAATTCATTTTCCTTCAGCCCCGACGGGAAAAAAATGGCCCTGAGCGGAGTGAAAAAAGGCAAACCCCAAAGCGATATTTTTGTATTCACCCTGAACAACAGCGGGCTGGAAAACATCACCAACGACTGCTGGGACGATTCCGATCCCGTATTCTTTGGAACCAACAGAATTGTATTTTCCAGTAACCGAATGGAAGACACCCTGCGGAAAACCGATGATGAAAACTATTTGGCCAAGCAACCTTTGGAGCACGATTTATACATGGCATCCTACCCCGGAAAAATCACAACCCTTATCCGTATTACCTCCACGCCCCATGTGGATGAAAAAAAGCCCCGAATTTTTAAAAATCAGATCCTTTACCTGAGCAATGAAAACGGAATATACAACCTGTATAAAGCCACCTTCGACAGTACCATTGCTTACGTGGATACCACAGAACATTACCGCTACTACTTCAACCCTCAACCCATAGAAAATACCGACAGGAACCTCTTTAACTATTCCGTATCATCCGACAAAACCGGCATGATGCTGGGCACCACGCACTTTAACGGAAAGGATTATATACTGATTAAAAAAATTGACACGGCCGCCCTGGCCCGCAAGCCCTATAACACCTGGTACAAAAACATGCCCAAACCCGCTTCGTTCAATCCGCATCAATATTCCAACACCACCAAATCATTAAAACCCAAAGTGGAGGAAGGAATCCCTGCCGAAGAAAATAATTCATCACAGAACAATAAAGGATTGAACTTCAACAACTATATATTTTCCGACGATACCGCTACCCGAAAAAAACTATTTGGAAACACCCTCCCTGTTTCTTCGGACAGCATCAAAAAACCGCCCGTATCCGACCAAATCAAAATTCCCATCCAACAGAATTACTATGTTACCTTCTATCGTGATTTTATCTCCACGCAACTGGATCGTTCCTATCTGGGGGCCAACTACCAACGCTTCTCCTTCGGATATCCCATTTACCTGAACCCCGACTTCAATATACTGAACAAACTCGGCTTCAGCGACCTGATGGAAGATCATCAAATCATCGGGGCATTCCGGTTTTCCAACATCGGGGAACTTTTTACTTACGGGGGGTGGAACAATGAAGTACTGATTTCTTACGAAAACAGAAAAAAACTCCTCGATCACAAAATCACCGTTCATCGGCAACATCTTTCGGGCGTAGATTTGGAAGGGGGCTTCTATCCTTTCCGGACGGCCATACATTCTGTTTCGTATATGCTAAAATACCCGTTCAACCCGGTGCTGAGCATTCGCGGAACAACCTTTGTCCGGCACGACCGCACCAATTATTTCAGCATTAACAATACCACCGCCAAAGAACGTTTTTTTGCAGAAAATTATGCCGGAGGGCGCCTGGAACTGGTGTTTGACAACAGCCGTGAAATCCAACTTAATATCCTTCGCGGCATGCGATGGAAAATATGGACAGAATACTGGAATCCTTTGCACAAAAACGGTTCCTATTTGCTGACCTCCGGTGCCGATTTCAGGGTTTATACGCCCATTCACAGGAATTTTATTTGGGCTAACCGTATTGCGCTGGGGAATTCCCTCGGCACCGACCGCCTGATTTTCTATCTGGGCGGAGTGGACAACTGGCTGAACCCAGGATTTAACAGCGGCATCAGCATATACAAACCCGAACAATACCAGTTCCAAACCCTAGCCACCAACCTCCGCGGCTTTGACCAAAATATCCGTAACGGAAACAATTTCGCTTTATGGAACACCGAATTGCGCTTTCCGATTTTCAGTTATTTGTCGAAGCGCCCCATTAAATCGGAATTTGTAAAGCATTTTCAAATCATCGGCTTTTTTGACATGGGAGCCGCATGGTGGGGATGGCAACCGCTGAGCAACGAAAACACCGACAATATCAACATCTACATGCAAGGCAGCAACCTCTCGCCCATTTACGTCATCATCAACAACCAGAAAGACCCCTTAGTGGCCGGATACGGATGGGGAGTGCGTTCCAAATTGTTCGGCTATTTCGTGCGCCTGGATTTTACCAGGGGAATTGAGAACCTTAAAGTCCAGAAGCGCATGATTTATTTATCCTTAACCACCGATTTTTGAAAATGCAAGAAATCATATTCCTGTTAATCATCGGACTGGCTGCCGGAATCATGAGCGGCCTGGTGGGCATCGGAGGGGGCGTGATCATTGTCCCTTCGTTGATGCTTCTGCTGGGGTTCTCCCAAAAATCGGCACAAGGCACCACACTGCTTATGTTCATCATCCCCTTCAGCATCCTGGGCGTATGGAATTACTATCAGAGCGGGAACATCAATGTGCGCGCCGCTTTGATTATGGGGTGTACTTTCCTGATTGGCAGTTACCTGGGAAGCCGTTGGGCAGTGAACGCGGATACCAAAACCATCAAATATATTTTGGTTTTTTTTCTGTTGCTGGTGTGTGCCAAACTGGTGTTTTGGGATAAGTAGTTTTATGGATGATTGGAGTGCACTGAAAAGCGAAGCTGAAAAATATTCCGATGTTGCCATTGAAGTAAGAAGGCACCTGCACCGCCATCCCGAATTATCATTCCGGGAACACGGCACCACCGCTTACCTGATGCAACGCCTGGAATCGCTTGGGTTTTCCGGCTTTCAGAGGATAACCGAAACGGGCTTTTATTTTGACATTGATGGAAAGGAACCCGGAAAAAACATCCTTATTCGTGCCGATATTGATGCCCTGCCCATTCAGGAAACAGAAGGAAGGCCTTATGGTTCGTGCGTGCCGGGGGTGATGCATGCCTGCGGGCATGATGTTCATACGGCCTGCGTTTTTCTTACGGCCATCATATTAAAAAAGTACGCCAAAAATTTTAATGGAAAAGTTCGGGTGGTGTTTCAGCCCGGCGAGGAGAAATCTCCCGGCGGGGCATCGGTGATGATTGAAAAAGGGTTGCCTCATAACCCCGGCATGGATATGGCGCTGGCCCTGCATGTGCACCCTGATCTTCCTGTGGGTAAAGCGGGTTTTTGCGCGGGGCCTTTCATGGCTGCTTCCGATGAGATTTTCATTGAAGTTTACGGCAAAGGGGGCCACGCTGCATTAAAAGACAAATATACAAACCCCATACCCGCAGCATCACAAATCATTACCGAACTTACCCGTTTTTTTTCGGATAAAGAAGATATCGTTTTTGCCATCGGAAAAGTGCAGGCCAACGGGGCAACCAATGTTATTCCCGATGCCTGTTTTATGGAGGGCACCCTGCGCTCGTTCGACGATGAAGCCCGCAAGCAGGCAAAAATCCTTATCCGGGAACGCGTTCAGGAAATTGCAAAGATGTTTGGATGTAAGGCAACATTCAAAACTTCCGACGGCTATCCCGTATTGATTAACCATCCGGAACTGACCCAAAATTGCCTGAACATTGCCAAAGAAGTTCTTGGTGATGAAAATGTTGTTGTGTTGCCCCGCCGCTACACAGCCGAAGATTTCGCCTTCATTTCACAGCGGGTGCCCTCGTGTTTTTTCCGACTGGGCGTATCGAATTACGAAAAAGGCATATCGGCGCCCGTTCACACACCGCAGTTTGACGCCGATGAGGCGTGCATCCCCATAGGGG
>JAOAHO010000002.1:93203-97958 GCA_026415195.1 Bacteroidia bacterium
CTTCACGAATTGCATCATGCCTGACAAAAAAAACATACGCGCCCTTTCCGACGAAGATTTGATGGCCTGGCTGGCTAAAGAAAAGGAGCCCGCATTCCGATCTAAACAAATCAAAGAATGGATTTGGAAGAAAGCCGCACGCAACTTCAGGGAAATGAAAAACCTTCCTTCGGGTCTGATAGAAAAACTGGAAAACGAATTTGAATTGGGCCCCGTGAGGGTTAATGAAACACAAATCAGTTCCGACGGTACTATTAAAGCGGCCATGTTGCTTTCCGACGGACTGGTGGTGGAAAGTGTCCTGATACCGAAAGGCAAGCGCATGACGGCATGCGTATCCTCGCAGGTGGGGTGTTCGCTGTCGTGTAAATTTTGCGCCACGGCAAGAATTAAAAGAAAAAGAAATTTGCTTGCATCCGAAATTTTCGATCAGGTAGTATTGATGGATCGCCTGGCGCGGGAACATTACGGGCAAGCCCTGACACACATTGTTTATATGGGCATGGGAGAACCCCTGCTGAATTTTAAGGAAGTGGTAAAATCCGTCAGGATTATCACTTCACCTGAAGGATTGGGCATGTCGCCATCACGGATTACCATTTCAACTGCCGGCATTGCCAAAATGATCCGGGCGCTGGCCGACGAAAACCTCCGCGTTAATCTTGCCCTATCCCTTCATGCGCCCGATGACGCAAAAAGAAGTCAAATTATGCCCATCAACGAAGTGAACCCGCTGGAGGATTTGAAAGATGCCCTTCGGTATTTTTACAACACCACCGGCATCAGGCCCACTTTGGAATATGTAGCGCTCAGGGGTTTTAACGACACTCCTGAAGATGCCCGAAAACTGCTGACGGTAACCAAAAGCATCGTTTCGAAAATCAACATTATCCAATATAATCCCATCGACGGGGGGGAATTCCTTCCTTCATACGGAAACCAATTAAAACGCTTTACCGATTTGCTGAAAAAAGGAGGCGCCATCACCACCATACGGCGGAGCCGCGGTAAGGACATTGACGCCGCCTGCGGGCAATTGGCCAATAAAAACAAGTTATCTGAACAAAAACAATAAAATACCGTAATTTAGTAACGGTTGGATAAAGAAAGCATACTCCATAAAATTCAGGAACCCCTTGGCAATACATTAGAAGAATTTGAAATAAAATTCAGGCAATCGTTGCAAAGCAAAACGCCTTTGCTGGACAAGATTCTCCATTTTATCGTCCGCAGGAAAGGCAAGCAGATCAGGCCGATGTTTGTGTTTCTGACCTCGCGTGTATTTGGCCCTATAGGTGAAAGTTCGCATACGGCTGCTGCCCTGATTGAATTACTGCACACGGCCACACTTATTCACGACGATGTGGTGGATAACAGTTACGAGCGCCGCGGCTTTTTCAGTTTGAATGCATTGTGGAAAAACAAAATTTCGGTGCTGGTGGGCGATTTTTTGTTGGCCCGCGGGCTGATGCTCAGCATGGAAAAGAAAGAATTTGAATTGCTCTCCATCGTTACACAAGCCGTAAAGGAAATGAGCGAAGGAGAATTGTTGCAAATTGAAAAAGCACGCAAAATGGATATTGACGAAAGTGTGTATTTTGATATTATCGGAAAAAAAACGGCAGCCCTTTTGGCCGCCTGCGGAGCGTGCGGGGCATCGGCTCAGCGTCAACCTGAAAATGTGGTGGCATTGTGTAAAGACATAGGGCACCATTGCGGCATTGCTTTTCAAATTAAAGACGATTTATTTGATTTGGGTTACGGCACCCGCATCGGCAAACCCACTTTTGTGGACATTCAGGAACAAAAATTAACCTTGCCCCTCATTCATTGCCTGCAGCATTTGCCGTTTTTGGAAAAACAAAAACTTTTGTTCACCATACGCACAACTAAAAATACCGACAAAAAAACACGGGACTATTACCTTTCCTGTCTTGAAAAAACCCAATCGCTTGCTTATGCCCATGGTAAAATGAATGAACATGCCCAAAAAGCCCTTGAACTCTCGGAGAAACTTCCTGAAAACAATGCCCGTTCGGCACTGCAAACCCTGATTCGCTATACGGTAGAACGAACCAAATGATGAAACACGCATCCCTATACGCATTTTTTTTGTTTATGACATTTGCCTGCGGGAGCGGGCCTGAAAAAAGTAACAATACCGCCGCTTCGGACTCGGCCTTAAAAGAACAATACCGCCTCCGCGTGGACTCATTAAAGAAAAAAAATCCGCTATTGATCCTGCCCCCCGATACGGAATACACCGGAGAATATCTGGATAAATGGGAAAACGGCCTTGTAAAATTCCGCGGGCAATTCCGTTTTGGCAAGCGCCACGGCCAGTGGGTGTCGTTTTATCCTAACGGAGAACCCTGGAGCGAACTGCATTATGATAAAGGCAACCGGCACGGGCCTTACCTGGTGTATTATCCTAAAATGATAAAACGTATTGAAGGTTATTACAAAAACGACATGCGCGACAGCATATGGAATTTCTACGACTCAACAGGATTTAAGGCTGCTGTTATCGTGTATTCCAAAAACAAGGTGGTGAAGAGTGATTACTTCAAAAATCCTAGGTTTAAAAGGCAATTAAAAATCGAAACAAAAGAATAATTTTGATTGTTTGGAAATTCAGATGAAATATTGTGAAAGTTTAGCCGATTACAGGAGGTTTAAAACAAGAGTTGTTAAGATCGGAGATTTGTTGCTTGGGGGCGACAATCCTATCCGCGTTCAAAGCATGACCACCACCGACACCATGGATACCCAAGCTACGGTGGAGCAGAGCATCCGCATGATAGAAGCCGGCTGCGAATTGGTACGCATTACGGCGCCCAGCATGAAAGAAGCCGAAAACCTGAAAAACATCAGGGAAGAATTAAGAAAAAGAGGATATCATACTCCGTTGGTGGCCGATATTCACTACACCCCCAACGCTGCAGAACTTGCCGCACGCATAGTGGAAAAAGTGCGCATCAATCCGGGAAATTACGCCGACAAAAAAAAGTTCGAATACAAAGAATATACCGATGCCGAATATCAGGCCGAACTGGAAAGGATTTATGAACGCTTTTCGCCCTTGGTGAAAATTTGTAAGGAATACGGAACGGCCATGCGCATCGGCACCAACCATGGCTCGCTGAGCGACCGCATTTTGAGCCGTTACGGAGACACTCCCAAAGGGATGGTGGAAAGCGCCATGGAATTTATCCGTATATGCGAAGACCATGGATATTATAATTTGGTGATTTCCATGAAAGCCAGCAACCCCCAGGTGATGGTGCAGGCCTACCGCTTACTTGTGGCCGAGATGATGCAAACCGGAAGGAATTATCCTTTGCACCTGGGCGTAACGGAAGCCGGAGACGGAGAAGACGGCAGGATTAAATCGGCCGTGGGCATCGGGTGTTTGCTGGAAGACGGCCTTGGCGACACCATAAGGGTATCGTTAACCGAAGAACCGGAAGCGGAAATTCCCGTGGCAAAGGCGCTTGCCGAACGATACAGCAAAAAAAGATCGGCCGCTGTTTTCAAGGAACCAGAATTTCCCCTTCCCTACTCGCCTTTTGCTTTTGAGCAAAGAAGTTCACAAAACATACTGAGCCTTGGAGGTAAAAACGTTCCGGTAGTGGTGGCCGATTACTCCGATAAGCAAATCCTTGAACCCTCCCAACTCTTTGCCTGCGGGCACATATACCATGCCGATACCGACAAATGGACATCGCAGGACACGGCTTGCGATTATGTGTATGCCGGAAGTGCGGATGTAAAATTTGAACCCTCGGGGAATTTTTCGGTCATCCTGGATTATGAAGCATGGAAAATGCAAAAGCAAAGGCGGGGTTTTTATCCTTTGCTGGATTTTGGAGCATTATTTGAATATGACGCCTCCGATGCTGATACCATATTCATTCAGGCCCATGCAGAAATTTTCAAGGAAGAAAAAAACATTGAATTATTGAAGAAATTTAAAAACGGAATATTGCTTTTGTCATCGGAAAGTGAATTCCCGATGAAATCGTGGAGGTGCGCCATCACGGAGTTTATGAACAAAGGTATTACGCTCCCGGTGGTATTCCGTTATCATTATTCCCAAATTGAAGAAGAATTCCTGCTTTATGCTTCTACCGACATAGGGAGCATGTTCATTGATGGCATGGGCGACGGAGTGATGATTTCGCATGCGACCCTGCCCCGCGACAAATCAAATTTTGTGGCTTTTGGTATATTACAGGCCTGCCGGCGCAGGATAAGCAGGACGGAGTATATCAGTTGCCCCAGTTGCGGGCGAACCTTGTTCGATCTTCAGGAAACCACACGCAAAATCAAAGAAAAAACCGATCATTTAAAGGGCATCAAAATCGGCATTATGGGATGCATTGTGAACGGGCCGGGGGAAATGGCCGATGCCGATTACGGCTATGTGGGNTCCGGGCCCGGAAAAATTTCTTTATATAAAGGCAAAAACCTGGTGAAGCGAAACGTGGACACCGAAAAAGCAGTGGATGCCCTTATTGAACTCATCAGGGAAAACGGGGATTGGGTGGAAAGAACATAATTTTTCATCTTATATTTTTTCTTAGGTGACTAATTCGAACCTTTGACTTTGATTGTCAGAATAAATAAGATGGTTTTTCTAAAAGTTGAATGACTTGATTGGTTATGGATTTATTTTTACGGTGGCTTCGATACGGGGTGCGCCCTACTCAGCCACCGGGAATTTTTAAACTTTTATTCCGATTACCGTTACGT
>JAOAHO010000031.1:0-23273 GCA_026415195.1 Bacteroidia bacterium
TTATCTATGAACTTTTCGATAAAACCAATTATGTTTTTAAGTGATTTTTTTAATGTGCTTTGTTTTGCAATGGTCTCATATTAATCATCAAAAACCCTCAATCCTTTTTTTTGTATAATATTGTAGACAAATTAAATCCATGAAAATCGTAAATATTTCACCGCCGTTTGTCGTATATGCGGAAGAAACCCCAAATCCTTCCGTTATGAAATTTGTTACCGACAAATTGCTTTTACCTCCTGCCACTCAAATGGAATTTGAAAAATCTCCCAAACCGGGAACTTTTCCTTTGGGCGAACAACTTTTTCGTTTTCCGTTCATAGATAAAATTTATGTCTCTTCCAATTATTTTGCCCTTCACAAAAAAGATTTTGCGGAATGGACGGAAATATATCAGGAAGTGAGGAATTTTATCTCTGAATTTTTAAATAAAAATGGTTTTGTGGTATCTGTATTGCCTTCCGATAAATCTGAAACGAATAATCTAAATCCAGAGAATATAAAACCCCACAGCATTCAACATTCCGAACCTGCGAATGAAATCGAAAATAAAATCATTGAAATTCTGGATCATTACATTCGTCCGGGGGTGGAGTCGGACGGAGGGTTTATTGCATTTCGAAAATTGGAAGAAAAAAAATTATATGTGGAACTTCGGGGCAGTTGCAGGGGATGCCCCAGCAGCCGCCTTACCTTGAAGAACGGTATCGAAGCCCTAATGAAGCGCCTTTTGCCCGATGCGGTGGAGGAGGTGGTGAATTTGGATGAAGCATAGATGAATATTTCCAAAAAAGAAATAAGTATCATTCTCGGGCCATTGGCCTTTTTTTTGTTCAGGTATATTTTAGTCAGCATGGGTTGTCCGGGCCCTGCTGCATTTGTGGGCGGGACTGCCGTATGGATGTGTATATGGTGGTTTTCCGAAGCCATGAATTTCGGAATAACGGCCCTTGTTCCGTTATTGATGTTTCCGTTAAGCGGCATTTGCAGCGCCGGAGAAGTTGCCTCGCGCTACACAGATTCCATTATTTTTTTGTTTTTCGGTGGTTTTATGCTGGCATTTGCCATTGAAAAATGGGGGCTGCATCACCGTCTGGCATTAAACATTCTTTCCCGCATCGGGGGCAGGCCCGCCGGCATCCTTTTTGGCGTTATGCTCTGTGCCTTTTTGTTAAGCAACTGGATATCCAATACGGCCACCACCATCATGCTTTTCGGAGCCGTAACGGCACTGTTGGAGGAAATATCGGAATGGGTGGAACAAAACAAAAAAAAGTTTGAAGCCGGAATTTTGCTGGGCCTTGCATTTGCAGCCACCATCGGAGGCATGGCCACCCCCATCGGCACTCCACCGAATATGTTTTTTTTCAACCTCTATCAACGACATTATGCCGGTACCCACGACATGAATTTTTTGGAATGGATGAAAATCGGTCTGCCGGCTGCCCTGATCATATTCATATTTACATTTGGAGTACTATATATATATTTTGTTAAGGGCACAAAAGTCATCCATACCGAAAAATCCTTTTTTCTAATGAAAAAAAAGCAGTTAGGGAAATGGAAAAAAGAAGAGGTTGCCGTTGCGGCAATTTTTATTTTTTGTATCTGGGCATGGGTGTTCAGGGCCGACATTCCCCTGGGCAGTTTTACCATATCAGGTTGGCAACATTGGCACCCCGTCTTTGCCAAAGCAGACGACTCAACCGTAGCCATTCTTGCTGCATTATTGCTTTTCATACTTCCTTCCTCGCAAAAAGGAAAAAAATTGTTGGAGTGGGAAGATGCCAAAAAAATACGTTATGACATAATTTTGATGTTCGGAAGCGGTTTTGCTTTGGCCTACGGCTTTGAAGTAAGCCGATTGAACGAATGGATATCGGGCCGTATTGTTGAACTTAAAATGCTCAGCCCTTTGATCATCGTGCTCGTACTTTGTTGCCTGGTAACTTTGATCAGCGAATTTGCCAGCAATATCGCCAGTGTTCAGTTGTGCCTTCCCCTGCTGATGCCTTTGCATAAAGAATTGGGATTGCATCCTTTGTTATTAATGGTACCCGTAACGCTTGCTTCGTCCGTGGGCTTTGTATTGCCGGTGGCCACTGCAGCCAATACCATTGTTTTCGGTTCGGGAAAAATAAATATCGGCGATATGTTCAGGGTGGGATGGATTCTGGATATCTTCTGCATTCTTTGCATCGGCTTAATTGCTTATATTCGTTTTTCATGATTCATGCCCAGGACATACACAAATCTTTTGACGGAAATGAAATAGTGAAGGGGGTTACATTACACATTCATAAGGGCGAAATTGTTACCATCATGGGCAGTTCTGGTGCCGGCAAATCCACTTTACTCAGCATTTTGGGGACACTCGAAAAACCCGATAAGGGAAAAGTATTGATTGACGGAACAGATGTGTTTAATTTGAATGATAAAGCTCTTTCGGTATTCCGAAATCAACACATCGGTTTTGTTTTTCAATTTCATTACCTTTTGCCCGAACTTACAGCATTGGAAAATGTTTGCCTTCCAGCCCGCATTTCCGGAACATCTGTTGCCGAAGCAGAAAAAAGAGCGAAGCAACTATTGGACTACATCGGACTTACGCACCGCATGCATGCCTTGCCATCGGTCATGAGCGGGGGGGAACAACAACGCGTGGCTGTTGTTCGGGCCCTGATCAATCAACCCAAAGTTATCCTGGCCGATGAACCAACCGGAAACCTTGATACGGAAAACGCCCGTTTGTTGCATGAGTGGTTCGGAAAACTTCGCAACGATTTCGGGCAAACCTTTGTTATTGTAACGCACAATAAGGAATTGGCTTCCGTCTCCGACAGAACTGTTTTTATGAAAGACGGTATTATTACAAATGCTTTATGATGACGGATAAAGTTAATTTATTGCCGAGGGACGGAGAATTGTATTATTATCCTAATTACATAAACGAAGAATTAGGCAAAACCATCTGGGAATATTTTCAGGATTACGTGGAATGGCGTAAAGATACCATTCGGATATTCGGAAAAACATATCCGTTGCCCCGCCTTCAGGACTTCTTTGGGGATGAGGAAAAACTTTGTTATACGTATTCATCCATACCGCTTTTCGCAAAACCCTGGCCCGAATCCCTGCTCAGGTGTAAGAATAAAATAGAGCACGATTTTAATATACAATTTAATTGTGCCCTGGTGAACTACTACCGCGACGGCCACGACAGTAACGGACGGCATTCCGATGATGAACCCGAGCTTGGAAAGAATCCGATTTTGGCATCCGTAAGCTTAGGTGCAGAAAGGAAATTCAGGTATTTTCATAAAACTGAGAATGCACTGAAATATCATATCATGTTGCGCCATGGTGACCTGCTTATTATGAAAGGAGCCATGCAACACCATTGGTTTCATGAAATCCCCAAGGAAAAAAAAGTAAAATATCCAAGATTGAATATTACATTCCGAAGGATAGTAATGGATACTTTAAACCAACTTAACTTAATGCATTCACGTGTTTCGTTAAAAGATAAAGGATCATAAAATAAGATTTACGGGCATATTGTGATACATCATGAAGCGGTATCCAGCGGATATCCGTGATTTCTTCTTCTGTTTGCGGTATGAGGGTATCGACTGATGAACCTTTGAACAAAAACCACCATGTTTTTTTTAAAGCAAATCCGTCCGAATAGGGATATAAGTGAAAGGTAATATCTGCTTGCCTGATTAGGGTTAAATTTTTAATGCCTGTTTCTTCTTTGCATTCCCGTACAGCCGACTCTGAAGGTTTCTCGTTTTCATCGGTTTTGCCTTTTGGCAAATCCCAAAAACCCCTTCGGTAAATCATCAGCAGTTCATGCTTTTCATTCAAGATAATGCCTCCGGCAGCTTTTACCAAATAAAGAGGCTTTAGTTGGCGTGTCAGCCATCGATAAGAAAATTCGGGGTAGATTAATATTTCGGAATCGGAGGATGATTTTTCGGTTAACTTTTTTTTAACATCCTCATCGGATGCATAACGAATTTTTAACATTTCCGCAGGTTGGATATCACTTATATTATTCGTTATGGCTGAATTTTGAACAAATACTAACATTTTTTGAAAATGAATCAAAGGTAAATGATTTAAGTTTATTTTTGCTTCCCTTTATAACGCATCATGATGATCACGGAAATTGATAAGCTTAAAATCGCTGAGGAATTACTTAAAATTAAAGCCGTTGTAATCCGACCGGAAAATCCGTTTCGTTGGTCAAGCGGAATAATATCTCCTATTTATTGTGATAACCGTAAAACACTTTCCTATCCTAAAATCAGGACCTCCATCCGTAATGCCTTTGTGGAAATTATCAGCCATGAATTCGGAAAACCTGATGTGATTGCCGGAGTGGCCACCGGTGGAATTGCCCAGGGTGCTCTGGTGGCTCAGGAAATGGGCTTACCTTTTGTTTATGTTCGACCTGAACCTAAGAAGCACGGGATGGAAAACAGCGTGGAAGGATATTTACATTCGGGCCAATCGGTGGTGGTGGTAGAAGATCTCATTAGTACCGGTGGAAGTTCCTTAAAAGCCATTCAGGCCCTTAAGGAAAATGGAGGCCTTGTAAAAGGACTGGTAGCCATCTTTACTTACGGATTTCAAGATGCTACTGAAAATTTTAAAAAAGAAAATGTTATTTTTCATACACTAACTGATTACGCATCTTTATTGAAAGTGGCCCTGGAAAAAAATTACATTAATGACCATCAATTTCAAATACTTCAGGATTGGTCGAAAAATCCTAAGGGGTGGCATGGTTAATTGATTTAAATTAATGATATCTAACATAAGCAACATTCATGGCCTTGCGAACACAATTACAGTTAAACATAATATAAGAAGGGGAGCTTTTTTTGGTGTTGTTAGATAAAAATTTTCCAGTGTAGTTTCATTTTAACTTTGCACTCCCCCTAATCCTTAAATGATTTTTTACTCAAAAGTGAATTAAGCATCAAGTTGATTGTTATTAAGGAAATTTGGCAGATTTTATGCAAAAGAGGTTTTTTTTGTAAAAAAAGAAATTCATTAGCATTTACAATAAATATTTTCCCTTTATACCTTATCGGAAATATTCAAAATTTGATTGTTTATCATTTGAAATAAATGAAGCACCAAAATTGAAAAAGTTTGTAAAAAACAGAGGAAATAAGGATATAAGCAATATTTCATAGAAGATATAAATTTTCAGAAAAGCAAACTTTTATGCAATTAATCACATTATTAAAGAAAATTTTCAATGATTTTTAATCCAACGGATAATCCATAAAATTAAATTTAAAACTAAACTGATTAACAGCATGGAAGTTAAAGGGAAAAAAAAGGAAGAGTTTTCCTTTTGAATTTTGATGTCGCCGGGCAGGTTGCCAAACCAGGAAAAGGCATTTTTAAAATATAGCAGGATGATTCCTGCCAAAAGGAGTAATATCCCGCCCACAATAAACCATTTACCTATTTGTTCATTCATAATGTGAAATAAATTCTTCAAAAGTTTGGCCTTTTTGGAAAAAGTCGGAGTAAATGTACAATTTCACAAGTTCAGCCCATTTTTTTGAACTATGGCGATGGTCAAAAGTTTGAGGAAGTATTTTTTTTCCGAATATTATTTTTAACGTCTGCCCTTTCTGCTTAAACATCTCATCGGGAAGCAAGAGCATTTCAAGATTGGCTTTGATGCGAAGAAATTTTCTGAAGTTGGCAAACCGATAAAAAAACATACTGTTTTTCCCTTCAATAAAAACCGGATATACAGTAATGTTGTGATTAATCGATTTTTTAACGAAGCTTTTACTCCATTCCAGATCCATGATTTTATTGCCTTGTTTTCTTGAAACCAATCCTGCTGGAAAAATCAAAATGGCATTTTGCGAAGAAAACAGGCTTTCCAGTTCCAATAAACTTTTTTTAGCATTATTCCCGATTTTATTAACTCCGACAAACAATTCACCAAAATTTTTAAGGTTCAACAAAATATCATTTACTATAAAGCGTATGTCTTTACGTATGAAAGAAACCGCTTTCATCAATCCCATGCCATCAAGGCCTCCCAATGGATGATTGGCAACAATCAAGATGGGGCCGGTTTCAGGAATTTTTTCGTAAAATAATGGTTCAACTTTGATGTTTAGGTAATTAAGACATTGTTCGTTAAATTCTAAACCTTGATATTTTGAAAGGTTAAACATAGCACGATTAATTTCATCTTCGTGCAATTTTTTCTTTAAATAATGAACCAGAAAGGAAGGCAGCCATTTGACAAGCTTGGGTGCCCTTTCCCTTAAAATTTTTTCTATATCAATGTATTTATGATGTTTTTCCAGGCGAAGGCAAAGTTAAAAACATTTTGCCATTACCATCGGCCTAAAACAAATACAGGTGGAAAAGCACAAAACTTAAAAAATACTAACTTTACCAACGGATATGAAAAAAATATTTACGCATTACTTATTGCTAGTATGTTTAATCGCGAATGCTCAATTTACCCTACAGGTAAGCTCGCATCGTCCGGCTATTGGAGATACGAACAAGATTTTTATTATTGATACATCCGCTTTCACCATACCCATGCCAAACCATATCAACGGAAATAACGTTACCTGGAATTATTCATCCATTATAAATACAGGCAGTATTCTGACACAAGTGTATGTTAGTAATACCGCAGTTCCGTCTTCAACGAATTTTTCGGGATGTAATCTGGTGCTTAATTTAGGACCAGGTTCCTATAATTATCTGAAAACTACAGATACTCCAACACCCCAACTTGAACTTCTGGGTTTGAACTTCGGAACTTTTGCCCAAGTCACATTTACCAACAGCGGTGTGCTTTTGAGGTTCCCCGCTTCCTTTGGTTCGAGTTTTACCGATCCTGCTTCCGGAACTTTTTCTGCCAATACCGGAACATCAACCATTAATGGAAGTGCTATGGGCAATTTTGTTACGTCAGTCGATGGTTTTGGGACTTTAATATTAGGACAACAAACCATTAATAATGTATTAAGATTAAAATCCACACAAAATTTTACGCTGTTCCAGGGATTTTTACCATTGGGAACCATAAGATCTACCATTTATTCCTATTATACCCAAAACGAAAAGTTTCCTTTGTTTCAGGTACAATATCAAACCCTTTCCATTATTGCTCAAACTCCTTCCACCACCGCAGCCGTCAGGATGAATGCCAAAATTCCTTTGTTGGGTTTGAATGAACAATTTTCAGACCACGACTTATTGCTATACCCCAATCCTTCCAATGATTTTATATTAGTGGTTGTGTCTGATTCCTGTCTTCCGCCGGAATGGGAATTATACAATACCGAAGGGAAAAAAATTCTTTTTGGTAATTTAACACAAAATCGCAAAATCGATATACACACCTTGCCTTTAGGGATTTATTATCTGAAGTTGAAATCAGCGGATCAACGTAAAACGATAACGAAAAAAATCATCAAATCATGCGGATAACTTATTCGTAATATTTCGCCATTGCATGAGTATCAAACTTATTCCTCCCAGGATTATTTCAGGCATCCAGATACAACGGTAGCGTGAGAGCGATCCGATGTTAGGGGAGGAGTAGGCTGTGTAGATGATAAAAAACAAAAAGCATAAAACAAGCCAAAACTGTCGGTGATTTCCAAATGCTATCATGAACAAGATAAATAAAAGAATAAAAAGATTTTCCAGCAGATAAATTTTTTCAATCAGACTTGCTGCATGTATAGGAAACAGAAAGTGCATAATGCTCAGAATACTTGTTTTTATTGACGTACAATAATCTATAATTTCAGGAAGGGCAATGGTGGTTCTTGCCGGTCGTACTACATCCAGAAGTTCAAATACTTTTGAAGTATCGGTATGCAGGTGATAAGTACCGTCCCACGATGGTTTGTGAAGTTTATAATATCGAATGCTTTTGATTTTTACAAACCTGCTTTTGTTCATTCTTTGAATGATGGAAGTATCGTATTCAAATCGAATTTCGCCTTGAATGTCTTTTGATTTTAAAAAAATACCGCCGTTTTGGATGTCCAGGTAAGGAATGCGCTTGGCATTAAGGGTATCCTGAACAACCGGAATGTTCAAAATAATAGCAAAACAGGGTATGCTGAGGACTATTAAAATAATTCTGAAAAATTTTTTTTGAATAAGATGATTTAGCAATGAAAGTTTGGTAAGTACATAGGGGATAAGGTACGTTATCATTACCGGAATACGAATAAGAAGAAGCGTTGGAATAATGAAAAATAGTCCGAAGCATTTTTTTTTCGCTGATGGTTCTTCCAGAAAAGTAAAACTCAATAATTGTAATCCGATGAAAAAAACCAACACCGGCTCTTTCAGAACTGAACCTGTATAGAACCACAGAAATGGGAAAGAAGTATAAAAAATCACAATAAATAATAATAACAATGACTTTGAAACTTTAACCAGTTCAGAATATTCAAAAATCCAAACCATACCTATCCAAGATAGAAAACAGAACCATAATGCATGAACAAAATAATTTTCTCCGCTTATGAACGACAGAAAAAAATTAATCAGAATAATAAGTTTATTGTCGTTATAAAGCCAGCGGGCATGAAAGCCATCATCCCAATTAAATGTATCTTTTAAATATTTTAGGACAACGGAATATTCATCCGATGGTAAGCTTCCTGTCATAAAGTGAAAAAAAACTTTGGGATTTTCAATAAAAAACTTTTTAAAAATTAACGCATCGGTAAAATATTTTCCGGAATCAAAATGAAAAAAATTACCGTAACATTTTTGATAAAAGTAAAAATAGACGGGAATAGCAATCCATTTAATCAGAAGTGCAAGTAAAAAATAAAAAGATAAAGGATTTTTCACTACTATTCTGTATGCCAGATACAGAGCAATAATGGCATGTATGATGATGATAGCCATCTTAATTTTTTTGTGTTACAAAAGCAAAATATTTTCCATCGGGAGATTGATAGAAGCGCTTAATATTTTTGTCTTTTAAATCTTCAGGCAAAGGTATGGATTGACTGATTGTTCCGTCTTTTCGATAAAATTTTATTTCATTTTGAATGAGCACCAATATCTCATTTTTTGAATTATAAAAGAAATGATTTATGGGAATGCTCCGCAGAATTAGAGTGTTTTTCATGGATTTAATTCGGTATTCAAAAATAAAACATGCCGAGTCGGCTCGATGAGCCCAAATAAATTCATGTTTTCCCGATACATACAGACATGCCAGCGGATTTTTGCCTATGGTATGTTCGGTTGTATCATTAATCTTTACCCTTATTTGGTGTTCGTTTTTTCCAACGTGATAGTAAATTAAAGTATCCTTGTTCAGATATGCATGATAGCCGGGCATATCTGCATTAAGTATGATAGATAATATTTTTGTTTTGCAGTTTTTCATATACCTCACCATAAATTGCCTTTCAAGCCTGTCCTGCACTATGGCCTGACAAGCGTATTTGTCAATTGGTATGGGAGAAAAAATGTTCATCGTATCCTGAATAATTAATTTTTCCTTTTTTCGTTTGATATCATACATAAAAACGGCAGTATGGGTCTGATGCTGCTTTACAAATAAATATTTTTTGGAGTCAATAAAATAAATCTGATTTTCATATTTTGCCGAGTCGTGCGACTTGATTTTTGTCCATGTATGAGTTTTAAAATTCCTTTCATAAAAATGAATGTCGGTATCGGGCAGTGGTTGTGCAAATAGTGCGGTGAAGAAAGAATAAATTATAATGATCTTAACGATGTTCATTGGGTAACAGACGAAGATATAAATAAGCAAACAATTTATACCATAAGAACCCCATGAACCAGCCGAATAATACGTCGGTCGGATAATGGACACCCAAATATATGCGACTGAGGCCTATCAGAAAAACAATAATGGTCAATATACAAAGAAGATAAATATTTTTTATGTGATAGAGGTATATAAGAAATAAAATGGCAAAAATACTGTTTGATGCATGAGCAGAATAAAATCCGAAAGTTCCCCCACGATATCCGTCCACATAATGTAGCAAAAATGAAATTTCAGGGTGATGTGATGGCCTCATGCGGCAAATCAATTGGTTTTTAAATAAATTGGCAACCTGATCCGATATCAAAATGCCAAGTAAAATGAATATAAGAATGATGAAAAATCTTTTTGTTGAATATTTTTTAAAATTATAACTCATTATGACCAGAATAACAGGATATAATAAAAAATCCGAAGAAAAAATTTTAAATATTGTGTCTAAAAACGGGTGATGAAGCCCGTTAATGAAGAGTAATAATTTTATATCAAGGTTTAAAATATATTCCATTTAATTTACAAAGTCATAAAAATTAATTTTTAAAGGCAACAAACTTATTTTTGCATTTGGAAGATTAATCAAATGCAGTGAATATTCTGCATTATAATCAATTTCCCATGGGTTAAGTAATAATTGTATGTGTTGAACAGACATGTCTTTTTTATAGTAGTTTGCCATACTTAATTCTTTAATCGGGAAGGGTAAATGAGATATTCCCTTTTTATACAAAACAATTTTAATTTCTTTTAAATCTTTTAATTCATTTAAAAATAATGGAAGGTTTATACTGCAGAACGCGTTGAATTTTGGTAATGTGTCAAATTTTATTTTAAATGAATATTCCGGATAATCAGTACTGATTAATAAAGTATCTTCTAAAAATGAATCGCTGATGGGATAATAAATACTTTTATTTAATTGTCCGGTAATGGATTTGATTAATGTGATACTGGAATATTTCTTCTCTGAAAAGAAATATTCTTTCAATGAATCGGAAAAACGATAAGTTGTGAATTTTGCTTCACCGGAAGAAAAACCTATGGTTTGGAATGAAAAATATGTCGGATGCAAAACAATGTTTTCACGATAAAGTAGGGGGTGAAGCCAGATGCCCTTTTGAAGAGAATATAATGAACATCTGAATATGAGAATTATATTTTCTTTGGTAAATAATTTTATCCAAATCGGATTAGGTTTGTAAAGAGCCGACAATAATTTTTCTTTTAAATTAATTTTTAATGAAAGCGAAAGTTTTAAAATTTCATCTTCTGCACATTCGGGAATTTTATAAAATTTATATGGGAAAACATTAAATTCAGATAATGTTTTTTTAGTTAATTTTCTTTTAGTAAATCTTTTTTTAAGGAGAAGGTAATTATAAGTGGAAGTATCGGTTGTGTAGTATTCTAAAAGAGTATTGGTAAACTCCGGTTCATTATTGAACAAATATTTGTCGTCTAATGATGAATATTGAATTCCGTCGAAATTAGGAATTTTATGCATAAGGTAAAAAAAAGGCGTATCTTTTATTACAAAAATTTTATTAATGCTGTCACAAAATTGATTACTGTTCATTAAGATGCTTGGACGGGGTATCCATTTTGTTTGATTGGAAAGTAAAATGGTTTGATCCCATGGAAATACATCGGCGGTTTTTCCTTTCATTTTCTTAAAAAGAATACTGTCGCTTTGAATGTTGTGCATTTGCTGGCGAATGCTGAAATGGTCATGATTTTTCGATGTATTATTAAGCAAAAACACATTATTTCTTAATGGAAAAATTCCGAAATTTTCACTATTAAATGTATCTTTAATATTGATATGCGTTAAAAATGGAATTAATATTCCGATTAAAATTTTTATGACATTAATGCTTTTTTGAACAATAAAATAAAACATTAATATTTCTGAATAAAACATAATAAGATCGTGTATATGCGAAGTGTCTTTTCTGGTAAAGCCATGTTTAAATTCTATGAATAAAGGAAACAATAAAATGAAAATCCATAAATTTTTTAACGGATCATCCGATAAATAGAAAATAAGTATAAGTAATATGCTTGGTGTGAGCATGAAAAAAAAATTATCATGATTATATATGGCTATATCATTATTTCCTGTAGAGACAAAATATGATGAAAGAAAAAAGTGAATTGGTTTTAACGGATTTCCGAACAAAAGAGTACCGATTCCAATATAAAACAAAATAGAAATTAAAAAGGAAAAAAATAACGTTTTAAATTTTTTTTTGTAAATTAAAAATATAAACACTCCTGTTATGAATGCAAATGCCGTAACGCCTGAAGAAATTTTTATATAAAAAAGAATTATTGAATAACTAACTGCTACAATATAATTTATTACAGAGAAATTAGAAATTAACCATAAATACAAATAGATTAAAGTGATTAATAAAATTACGTTTAAAATATTTAAAGTCAGAAAAGAGATCAAGCATAAAATGAATGTATTTCTGTTAATATTTGAAGAATATTTAAATTTTAAAATATTTTCGATTCCTTTCCATAAGAATATAACAATAATCAAATGAAATAATCCGGCCCATAATGCATTTTTAAACATGGGAAACATCAAGAAAGCTAAAGGGCCATAAGGAAATGCAATTTCAGGAAATGAAGCAGGGTGTTTATAGAAAAAGTAATTAAATATCCAAATTAAAGGAGCGTCTAATCCGGGTTGAAAGGTTTCATTTGTATAGGGAAATGTTATTAAAAATATGATTAATATTAGATATATCGATTTATCGAATAAAAATTTATAAAATCCATTAAAAATATTTAATGTATTAAAATTCATTTCAGAATTTTCATTTCTTTCAGCAAATGTCCAGCTCCGGCATACATATCCACAAACCAAAGCATAAATTTCATATCAAGCGCAATGTTTCGGCAAAGGTCTATGTTGTAATAAAGGTCGCTCATGGTACTTTCCCAGCAACGGTCGTAGTTAATCCCGATCAATTCACCTTTAGCATTCAGCACGGGGCTTCCGCTATTGCCACCCGTGGTATGGTTGGTTGCAATAAAAGAGATACGAAATTCCGAAGCATTATTGGCATAACTTCCAAAGCGGTTATTTTTAATCATTTCTTCCATTTTAGGTGTCCATTCGTAATCCGGGTTTCCGGTTTTATTTTTCTCCCACATGCCTTTTACCGTTGAAAAGCATGCATACTCCACGCCATCTCTTGGCTTCATGCCTTGAATTTTTCCAAAAGAAACACGAAGAGTGGAATTGGCATCAGGATAGAAGGTTTTGTTTTTAAGAAAATCTATTTGATAACGCATAAAGTCGCGATGCATGGATTGTATTTTTTTTTCGATGTTTTGCATAACGGGAAAAATGTTTAATGCATAATGATGATGTGTAGTGGAGATCCACCGGTAAAGAGGATCCTGAGTTAATACCTCGGGATTTGATTCAAATATTTGGAGTATTTCATTAACTCCTTCATTTTTGCACAGTTTGGATTTTGAATAAAAAAACTCGGCCATGGCATCATAATCGCCTTTATATTTATTGAAAACCGAGTCCATGAATGCAGGCCTTAGGGCTTCCGAAATGTTTTGATCATATTCTCTCATCATGGCTTTAAATAGCTCCTTGTCGGTTTCGGGATAATAGTTTTTGAAGGGAATTACTTTGGCCAAATCGTTTTTCATTTCATCAAATTTATTTTTCAAACCTTGTGATTTTTTCTGGCGTTCACTATGGAGTTCAATAAATTTAATTCCGAATCGAAAAATATCCACTCCGTTCAGGCACTCATGGTAATAATCCACCAACTTGGCCACCGGCTTTAATTCTTCATACAATGACTGATACCTGTCCAGCATTTGCTTAATGTTTTTCCGTGCTTCAGGATTTTGACTTGCCGATTGCAACAATAGCTCTTCTTCTTTTCTGATTTCTTCAATGGCACGGGTTTTGTTGATTCCCATGCTTTCCCCCATCATTTTCTTGTAATAATTGGCCACTCCTGCATAACGATCGGCATACATAAGCTTGAACGTATCGTTTTTAGCCATGTATTTCTCGTATATTTTCAGTCGGATTTCCCTGAGTTTTACTTTGATAGGATTAGAATAGTTAGCAATAAAATCCACAGCATAAGATGGTAAATATTCCTGAGTTTGTCCGGGAAAGCCATAAACCATAGTAAAATCATTTTCTTTCAGTGGCTTGATGGATATAGGAAAATACCATTGGGGTTTGTAGGGGACATTATCCGGTGAATATTCGGCGGGCTTATTGTTTTTATCGGCATAAATCCGAAACATGCAGAAATCAGGATTATGTCGGGGCCAAACCCAGTTGTCGGTCTCCCCTCCGAATTTACCAATTACTTCTTCCGGAGTTCCCACCAATCGGACATCTTTGAATGTTTCGGTGTAAAAAAGCAAATATTCATTTCCATAATAAAACGGTTTTATCATACAATCCCATTCTGATTCTTTGCTTTTTTCGTTTTCTATTTTTTTTATTCGGGACTGAATGATGGAGTCTCTTTTGATTTCAGGCATATCAGAAGTAATGCCGGCTAGAATGATATTGCTGACGTCTTCAATTTTTCTGATGAAGGTTACCGATAAGTTCGGGCAGGGAATTTCTTCATTCAACGATTTTGCCCAGAATCCGTTTTTCAAATAGTTTTTATCGGGACTGCTTACATTTACGATGGAGCCATAGCCGCAATGATGGTTGGTAATAATAAGACCATTGGGGGAGATGGCCTCGGCAGTACATCCCCTGCCGAAAAGCATCACGGCATCTTTCATACTGGCTTTGTTGATGCTGTAAATTTGTTCGGCTGAAACTTTCAAACCGCTGCTTTTCATTTTCGAGTATATAAGTTGCTCCAACAAATGCGGAAGCCACATCCCCTCGTCGGATATAAGAAAAAGAGGCAGCAGCAAAAAAGCAATATTTAACCTTTTCATGGTATTTGGTTTTTACTTAACATTTCAAGCGCCATGTGAATAATCGTACTGTCCACCGGAATATTTTCTTCCTTAGAACGATAGATGGCTTTTTTCATCAGTACGTCGCTTTCCCTGATTTGCTTGGCAAAATACTGAATTTCTTTTTTTCTCTTTTGCTTTGCTTCGAATTCACGAGGGTGCATGAACATATCGTAAAGGTCTTCAATCACGCCGTTGCCGAAGTTTGGAAGGTTCCCGTCGGAATAAAAAATCATCAACACATCATGGTTTTTGATTTCTTCTTTCAGGTCCAATTCCCAAACTTCGACTTTTTCACCCGGGCGAGGCGAAGGAACTACTTTATTATAATAATACCAAAAATATCCGCCGCCAAATGCATAATTTGGAACACCCATATATACCGGCCCATACCAATAGCTGTCTGAAACTACTAAAACTTTTACCGGAGTAGTGTCTGAGTAGGGTTCAAATGTAAATTCCGGATATGCCAACATTTGGTATTGTTTGGGATTGCTTGCAAGGTTCATGCTTGGCAATACATCTGCATCCCGATGTTCTGCCGTATCTGATACGCGTATATTTTTGATTTGAATGTGCGGAATTTTTCTGCCGTGTAAATTTTCGGTGTACTTTATAATGGTATCTACAGCCAAACATTCTGCATAGTAACTCCAATGGTGCCCAAAGGTAGTAAAGAGAGGATAGGCCGATGAAGATTTTAAATTTTTAAACCACGAGTATAAATCCAGGATATTTAAAGATAATTTTTTTGAGTGTTCAAGGAACATTTGATGATTCGTTTTGGTTACGGCATGTTTGTATTTCGGTTCGATATATTCATCACACATCATGCCTTTCCCGGGACCAAAAACAAGAAACATGCTTTTGCCGTATTTCTTTAAGCTATCCTGAACTACCCTGGCTTTTTGTAAAAGTGTTTGAATTTTATCTTCCTGCATTAAATCATCACCATAAGCAGAATAAATATACCCTTCGCTGAAAACGTAATTTTTCAAACCCGATACAAATCCGTTAACCCTGATCACATTAAATACATTGTAATATAACTGATTGTTCCATCGTACCATCCATTCTTTCCAGGCCCAATTGTCGTTGTTGTATTCATCCATTTGTTCCTGATAATATCCGGAAAACCACGATTCCTTTGTCAGCTTGGGTTTTTCTTTTGTCAATGTTACCCCGACCAGATTTGGAAGGGTCTCTTTTCGGAAAAATTGAATGATAAAAGGAAGCAAAAGAATAATCAATAAAATAAAATATGCCTTTTTGATTTTTTTATCGTTTAACAGATATGAGGCCTTGTTTTGCATCAGAACCTAAAATAAATGAAAGGGTTAAAATTTAAGGAAGTGAGGAATGATAAGCTCAATAAGTAAAAAATAACCATAAGGGCAAGTCGAAGTTTTAGCTTTTCAAAAATCCTGTCGGAATTCCACCACCAATCCTGCCATTCTTTTCCTTTGGGAAGCCAGATGAAAAGGGCAAAAAATAAACCGGCACAGGCCATGAATACAAAATCATTCTGCATGGCAAATTTTCCATCAAAACCTGAAAAACTAAACATCGTTTGAAGATACTTAATGCCATACTCCATGTTATCCGCACGAAAGAAAACCCAGCCGCACATAACAACCATAAACATATAGGGCCAACGGATGAAATTTGGGATTTTCATGAAGCGTTCTTCCCCTGTCCATCGTTCCATTACCAAAAACAAGCCATGCCACGCTCCCCAGAAAATAAAATTCCATCCTGCCCCGTGCCATAAACCGGAAATCAGAAACACCAGCCACAAATTGAAAAAAGTCCTGAACTTTCCAAGCCGGTTGCCGCCAAGGGGAATGTATAAATAGTGCTTCATCCATCGGCCCAGGGTAATGTGCCATTTTCTCCAAAATTCGGTGATGCTGCCTGAAGTGTAGGGGTTAAGGAAATTGTCGGGAATAATAAATCCCATAATGCGGCAAAGCCCCACGGCCATATCGGAATAACCCGAAAAATCAAAATATATCTGAAGCGTATAGGCCAATATGCCCACCCAGGCCGCGGAAGTGTCGAGTTCTTCGGGCTTCAGATTGAACACGGCATCGGCCTGTGCACCCAAAGTGTTGGCCAACAGGCATTTTTTTGCCAGTCCTATCATGAATATGGAAAGCCCGCTGAGGCGCAATGCATAATTTTCGTTGCGCTTCATCGGATCCATTTGTCCTGCAATTTCATGATAACGAACAATGGGGCCGGCAATCAATTTCGGAAAAAGCAATATATAAGTTTGATAATCTAAAAAACTTTTTAAAGGCGGATGAATTTTTCTGTAAACATCCACCAGATAAGTGATGCTTTCAAAAGTGTAGAAGGATATACCCACCGGCAATGCAATTTTCATGGGCTCGAGCCCGGCACCGAAAACATCGTTCAATATTCCCCTGAAAAATACCAGATATTTAAAATATACCAGTAATCCCACATTCATGCATACCGACAGCCACAACCAGATTTTCTTTTTGTTCTCCTCCGACCGGTGCATGAATTTGGCAAAATGAAAATCAAGAAAGGTGGTCAACAAAATGGCAAAAATAAATTTAGGCCCTCCCCAGGAATAAAAAAAAATGCTGAAAATTAAAATAAATATATTTTTCATTTTTTGTGGCACCCACAAAAGCAACAATAAAAAAACGGGCAAAACATAAACCAAAAACGTAATGCTTGCAAAAACCACGGCTTAAAATTAATATAATTTTGCTGCAGGGCTTTGTTCGCTCACGGAACCGTTTTCAAACACCAGCATCCTTGAAGGATTTTTCTGATAAATCAGGGCATCGTGTGTGGCAAACAATACGGTTTTTCCTTTCTCAGAAAGGCCTTTTAGCAGTTTGTAAATTTCCGATGAGGTTTCGGGATCCAAATTCCCCGTGGGCTCATCGGCCAGGATAATTTCGGGGTCGTTGATGATGGCGCGGGCTATGCAAACGCGTTGTTGTTCGCCTCCCGAAAGCTCATAGGGGAATTTGTCTTCCTTTCCCGAAAGCCCCACCTGTTCCAGTGCCCACCGGATGCGTTCTTCCTTTTTCTTTTTGTCTTTCCAGCCGGTGCAATCCAATACAAACATCAGGTTTTGCTTTATGTTCCGGTCGGTTAAGAGTTGAAAATCCTGAAAAACAATTCCGAGTTTTCTTCTCAGCTTAGGAATTTGTGAAATTTTAATTTTGGTTAAGTCAAAATCCAGAACTTTCAGCTTACCCGATTTTACCGTTAAATCGGCATAAAGCGATTTTAAAAAACTGGATTTTCCGCTTCCGGTTTTTCCCAGCAAATACACAAATTCACCGCGCTGAAAATCGGCACTCATGCCTTTAATGACGGGATGGCCGTCCCACTCCAAATGAAGATCCTTACAACTGACGACGGTATTGTCCAAAGCGGATTTTTTTTAAAATTATGGAATATTGCCCATGCCATGCCCCTCGTGCAGTTACCTTTATTTAACACATGAAGGTTAATAAAGTAAGGAATTCCTTCAAATCTTCATGTAACGTTTCGGCTAATTTTAATTTCTTAAATAACATCCGTTTTCCATGCCAAGATTTTTTTTGCTATTGGGTTTGCTGAATGTTTTGTTTGCTCAAAAGACGCTGTATTTATACGACATTCCGGCAAGGACATTTGAAGACGCGCTGGAAATGTTCAGGAAAGAACAATATGCTTCGGCACTTCCTTTGTTCAGGGAATACCTTCAATTAAAAAACAGAAACCAATTGTATGCCGCGGATGCTGCCTTTTATGTGGCGGCCTGCGGAATTGAACTTCAACATCGCGACGGGGAGTGGAACATGAAAGAATTCCTCAGGAAAAATAACGAAACCTCATTAAGAGATGTTGCTTACTATTATTTAATAAAAAGTTCATTCCGCAAAAAGAAATATCATGAAATCCCCCCCTTATTCAAAGAAACCGATATCAGCATGCTCGACGACGAACGGCAGCACGAACTGAAATTCAAAGCGGCGTATTCTTTCTTTATGCTTCATCAGGATTCCCTGGCCAAGCCCTTGTTCTATGAAGTAAAAAATGAAAACAAAAAATATTCCACTGCCGCCACTTACTACTACGCTTTTTTAAACTACAATGAAAAAAACTACACCTCGGCTCTTGCCGATTTTGAAAAATTAGTGAACGACGAAACCTTCGGCAAATCCGTTCCTTTTTATATTACGCAAATTCATTTCCTGTGTGAACACTATAGCGAAGTAGTAAAAAAAGGCCCTCAGCTTCTGGAGGGCGACAGCATCGGTGCAGCCAAGACCCAGGAGATATGCCGCATGATCGGACTGAGCCATTTTAAGTTAAACGAATATGAAAAGGCCATTCCCTGGCTGAAAAAATCGGGAATTCCTGAAGGGGCTTCGCAGGAAAATTATGTGATGGGGTATTGCCTTTATCATACGGGTAAATACAAAGAAGCCATTCCCTATTTTGAAAAAGCAGTGCAGGCAGAAGATTCCCTCTCGCAAAATGCCTCCTATCATCTGGCCGGATGCCATTTGAAAGAAGGAAACAAAAACATGGCGCGTAATGCATTTTATGGGGCATGGAAATACAATAAGGTTTCAGGCATAGCCGAGGATGCCCTTTACCAATATGCCCTGCTTTCCCATGAACTGGATATGAACCCTTTCAACGAATCGATTCGTGCCTTTCAACAATATTTGAAGCAATACCCGAATTCCTACAGAAGGAATGAAGTAATTAAGATGCTGAGCCGGGTGTATGCCACCACGCATAATTATCCCATGGCCATTGAAAGCATTGAAAAAATAGACCCCATGGATCCTTTGCTGAAATCCACATGGCAGAAGCTGGTATATAACTACGGAGTGGAACTGATGAACAATAAAAACCTTTCGGAAGCAGAAAAGCAATTTCGAAAGTCACAAAAAATATTTGCCGATCCAAGAGTCAATGCCTTAACGCTATATCGCTTGGGGGAATTGGCATGGCAACAGAAAAGCTACTCGGCAGCCATCGAACACTGGAAAAATTTTCAGGTTACGGAAGGAGCGGCTGGTTTGCCGGAATATGTAACATCCAATTATCATCTGGGTTATGCTTTTTTGTATCGGAAAGAAAAAGACGATTACGAACAGGCCAACATACATTTCAGAAAATTTTTGCTTCAGGCACCGGAGGAAAATGAAGAACAAAAAATCCGTAAGGCCGATGCCGCATTGCGCGCAGGGGATGCGCTTTTTATGAACAAACGCTTCGAACTTGCCATCGACCCTTACTCGCAGGGCATTCAGATGAACAAGCTCGATCAGGATTATGCATTGTTACAACGAGCAATATGCTTCGGCCTGACGCGCAAATACGATGAAAAAATAAAGGACTTACAGCAATTACAAAAAAATTACCCTAACTCACCTTACATACAACGTTCGCAAATGGAACTGGCGAATACATGGCTTGAAAATAAAAAAGACCCCGATAAAGCCATGGCTATTTACAAGCAAATCATTAAAGATAATCCCGACGGTAGAATGGCCATGGAGGCCTACGCCCGTTTAGGCAATATACATTATGCCAGAAAAGAAGACGACAAAGCCCTTCAATATTTTGATTTGTATTTACGTAAAGACCAGTCAAGCGAGGAAGCCAAGAATATCATGGAACAGGTGAAGGCCATCTATAAAGCCAAAGGCGATATTGCAGGCATGGAAAAATATTTTGCATCCATCGGGAATCCGTTGGAGGAAAATCAACTGGAAAAAACCGCTTACGACAATGCCCGCGAAGCTTATTACGATAAAAAAGATTTTGCGGAATCCAAAAAACGTTGGGCACAATATATTGAGCGCTTTCCCAACGGGAAATACATCAACGAAGCGAATTACTGTATGGGAAATATTTTTTATGATGAAAAAAATTACGAGTCGGCTATTCCTTACTTTAAAGCCGTTGATGCCAAAGGCCGCAGTATTTATTCGGAAGACGTTTTAAGCAAATTGTCGTGGATATATTATCAGAAAAAAGATTACCGAAATGCTTTGGTGGGTTATTCCCGTTTGAATAAATGGGCCGAACAACCTGCCAATCAGAAATCATCACGATGGGGCATGATGCGTTCTGCCTTCTTCATTTCTTCCTGCGATACGGCTTTAAGCGCTGCCCGTGAAATTCAAAACGTTGATAAGCTCTCGCCCCAGGAACAAAACGAAGTAAAATATATCCGTATGGTGTGCCTATATAAATTAAAATCATATCAGGATTTTCTTGCCGAATCGAAAAATTTCCATAAAAGCATCAAAAGCGTGCAGGGAGCCGAAATTCTTTATTACACGGCATCGGCACACCGCGACATGAAAAACTATAAGGAGTGCGAAAACACCATCAATGTTTTGTTGAGTTATCAATATTCCAATGATTACTGGAATAACATGGCCATGTTGCTTTTGGCTGAGATGTATTTGGATAAGGAGGAATTTTCCAATGCCGATTATATCCTTAAAGCACTGCTCGACACTAACCCGCCCGATGATATTAAAAACAAAGCACAGGCACTCATGCAAAAATTGACAGAGCTCCGCGATAAAAAAGTTCAATCCGAAATTCAACGCACGCCATTCAATACCGAAACCCAAAATTCTGAAAATGAATAAACTGCTTCATATTTTTTGGATTACTATTTTAATTTCTAAAGTAACAGGGCAAAACACCCTGAATAACATCTTTGAAGCCAAAAGCGATTTTGTTCCGGAAATTAAAGCATCGGAAAAGCACGGTGAAATTCCTTCGGTGCTTGAAGAAGAAAAAGCTCCGCTGAATTTCAATTACGGCATACAATCCATGCCCTTCAAGCCCTCCTATACCATTCAACCTATTTTTCCTTCTACCTTGAAGAACGAGCCCAAAAAGCGCCTCTATTACGCCTTCATGAAATTGGGCTACGGGCCTTTCTATTCCATGCCCATGGCTCAGGTGCGGCTTGCCAATACCTATTCCCGTAATTATCACCTTCAGGCAGAATACGCACACCTTTCATCCAATTCCGAATTTAAGCCCTTCCCCGTTACTTCTTTCAGCGATAATTTGCTGAACCTTAACGGTAAAAAATTCTATAAAAAGCACACCTTAAATGCCGCATTCAAATATCAACGAAATGTGGTTTACCACTATGGTTACAATACGGATTTGAATACCATTCCCAAAGAATACAGCGGCATCTTGCGTCAGCGTTATCATTTGTTTAATCCTTCTATTTCTTTGAAAAGCCATTACACGGATACCACCAAAATCAATCATGATCTTCAGGGAGGATACTATCATTTCGGTACGCTGAAAAACGAGTATGAAAATCATGTGTTTTTCAATGCCTTAACCGAAACCTATGTTCACGGCGAGCACCTGACAGCCAATGCTTTCCTGCAATATTTCAATAACCGCCAGGCATCCGACACTAATAATCATCTGATATTAGCCCTCAATCCTGCTTTTAATGCCAAAGGCAGGCAATGGACTGCCCGTCTTGGTTTCAGGGCCACCATGTCCACCGACCAGTTGTCGGGAACGCAAAAGTTTTATTTTCATCCGGATGTTTTGTTTGAATATGATATAGCCGAGGGGTTAGTCATACCTTTCGTAGGTATCAACGGTTCTTTGCAAAGGAATTCCTTGTATGCACTGGCCTCAGAAAACCCCTTTATTGATACCGCCATGCAATACGCCAATACAAACCAAAAAGCCAATTTCTTTTTCGGTTTGAAAGGAAAACTCAGCAGCCATACCAACTACCTGGTGAGCGCCACTTACAGCATTACCGAAAATTTGCCCTATTTCTTCACAAATTACAAAACAAATGTACTGATGCATAATTATTATTCCGTTCGCTATGTGAATTCAGAAGTGATTAACGTTCGGGGGGAAGTGCGCTTCCAGTTGCTGGAAAAGTGGAGGGTTAATTTATATGGTAATTATTTTCTTTTTCGCCCCGACACGGGCATGAAGCCCTATCACAAGCCGGAGTACCTTTTAGGAACACATTTGCAATATCACCTGGGCAATAAAATCCTGGCCGGCATTCAGTTTAATTTTGTCGGGAAGCGTTGGGCGCTGGGCACGGATGAGGAAGGAAAATTACGCGATTACAGGTTGAATGAAATGATAGACGCGAATGCTGAATTGGAATATCGCTACACCAAATTCCTGAGTTTTTTTGTACGGCTGAACAATCTGGCGAACAGCCGCTATGCCGTGTGGGACAAATATCCCACGTACCGTTTCTTCGGTATGATTGGGCTCACCTTTATACCTTTTTAAAACTTCTTTTACAAAATTTCAAATATTGCATGTTTCAGTTATAAAAAATCGAAATCAAGATTCACTATTTTTCTGCTTGTGTAATTGAAGTTACCTTAAGCTTATTTATCGGGCAATAACTTTGTAGTGTGAT
>JAOAHO010000031.1:23283-33737 GCA_026415195.1 Bacteroidia bacterium
GGGAATTTTATTTCAGAAATACCTAGAGGTGGATACTGTCCGAAAGCAATTTCGAAAAATTCACGGGTTACTTTATGTTTTTAAAATGAAAGAAAAATGGCAAAAACTTCCCCGATTAGATTTTATTTTAATATTTAAAACGCTCTACGTAAAATGCGAAACCTGTACTCCGGAAGAATTTGAAAAGAACGGTGTTTATCAATTATCCGTTGTGTATAATAAAAAAAGAAAGTTTGTTTTGGATGTTTCAGGAGAAAAGAATAAAATTTTTACGGAAGCACGGCTTCTGGCTAAGGAATGGAATTTGAAAATCATGGATAGCGCATCCGTTCGGGGAAAATCGTTTTGGGTAGAACCCCAAACGGTTTAATTGATTTTATGGAGATTATTTTCTGAAGTATGAGAATGATGGGGGAATTGTAATTTCGTCAGTAAAGTCAAAAAAAACAACACATAGCTCACGCCGGTTTGTGTCTCTAATGTATCTTCGTACAAAAACGAAATCAGAAATCCCCACCAAATCAAAACAAACAACAAGGAATGCCTGTAATTACTTTGGAATACGGGAAGAAAAACAGCCCACAGGAAAAGGGCGATACCCGGTATGCCAAGGGCTGCCCAAATGCTGATGAATTGTTGGTGCGGGCGCTTCATCCATTCCGGGGGAATATTTTCTTCCATATATATTTTTTTTAATTCCGCGGGCACATCTCCCGTTCCGCATCCCCAAAATAAATTTTGTCGAATTAATTCCATTCCTTTTCTCCAATAGTAAAATCGCATTCCTGCTGAAGAACCTGTGGCATCCTGATGATAATACCATTTCCTTATTGAGAAAAACAAATCATATAATTTTTTTTCTATGCCTGAAAATTCAACATAAGCATAATTTGAAATTCCGTTTAGAATATTTTGTTTGTCCGCTGAACTGAGTTTTGAGTATCCTATGCTGTCTTTGCTTAATCCCTTCGAAGCCAAATAACGGATTAACCCGAAGTATTTTTCATGATAAGTATCTATGGAGATGTCGGGAAAATCACGGTTCCATTGGCCGATAAGTTCCTGGGGTTTTATGTTAATGCCCGCGTTAAATCCGTTTTCAATCAGATGAATTTCAGGATGATGAATAAAATTACCTGCGGTTTGAACCTTGTTATAGGGTATGTTTTTCTCCTTGAATGTTTTGTTGTAAAACAACAAGCCATACACACATGACGCTGCAATTCCCACCAAAGTCAGCCCGGCCCATAGTTTGGAATGCGGGATGTTTTTATGGAATAAAAACCAAAGCAAAAGTACGGGAACACAAAGCAACAAATAAGCATAAGCCGACAATAACCCCAGGTGAATGATGGAATAAAATATGATCAACCCTAATATCAGGAATGGAATAAAATGTTTTTTTTCATTTAAATAAAAATAAACCAACAGGATAATACACGAAACTGCCAAAAACCCGAGGCGTATATGGCTCATGAAGCGCGATGCTTCCCGGGGGTCAGGAGGCGAAAATCGCCACATATATAAATTACTCCAAAAAAGGTTTATTGCCAGCCCTGTGATAAAGAATAAAATAATCTGTTTAAATTCCCTGTAGTTGAACGACGGAAAACTGCCCATCAGCAAAGGAATAAGCAACATGGGGATTTTTATCCTGAGGTCGTTCAGGCCGGCCGCCATGTCTTCCGTCCACAGAAGGCCTGCGGCATGCCATAGCCACAAACTTCCCCACAAAAAAAATTCACGATGGTTTTTTAAGTGTGCCCATTTTTCCTTAAATCTACCCGTTAATAGCCAATAACCCGACAAGAGAAACTGGGGAATACTGGTGGGCACGGTGCCCAGCGGTAAGCCCAAAAATAGCAATGAAACCAGAAAAACATAAACTCTACGGTTATCGGGCATCATGGGCTTCAAGGGTAAGGTGTAGTTTCTCTTCGGGCCGATCTAAGTAAAAATGCAAATGTGCCTTGGCTTGCCACAGGTGTTTTCCGCATTCCGGCCACTCAATGAAGCATACCGCATTTTCATCATCAAGGATTTCCGGAATGCCGGCTTCTTCCAGTTCTGCCGCATGTCGTATGCGGTACCAGTCCATGTGATAGACGGTTTTGCCGTTGATATTGTATTCATTAACCAGCGAATAGGTGGGGCTGGAAAAATCCGAAGCATTTCCGAAATAAAGTTGAATCAATTCCTTTATCAAAGTGGTTTTTCCTGAACCTTGTTCGCCGGTAAACAAAAACAGCCGGTGCCTGCGGATGTGGTTTTCCAAAGAGGCCAAAACTTCTTTTAGTTTTTCCAGTGTGATATTTTGGTATATTTTTTTCAATCAGCGCAGGGGTTCCAGTTCCACATAAGGTATGAGCATTTCTTCCATGCTGATGCCCCCATGCTGGAAGGTGTTGGCATAAACCTGAACATAGTGGTGGTAATTGTTTTGATATACAAAATAATCATAACCTTTTGCAAAAATAAAGCGCGAAGAAAGGAATTGCGAAGGCAAAAAGATATCTTCCGGCTTTTTGACTTCCACTACTTCTTTGGGGTTGTAACCGAGCGCTTTTCCTGTTTTGTAACGCAGGTTAGTGTTCACCATCTTATCCCCGACGACTTTAACCGGATATTGAACCCGAACGGTGCCGTGGTCGGTGCATAGGATAACTTTTTTGTTGTGCCTGACTGATTTTTTGATGATTTCCGACAACGGGGAATGCCTGAACCATCCGGCTGTGAGGTTACGGTAGGCAGGTTCATCCTGCGCGAGTTCCTTAATCACTTCCAGTTCGTTGCGCGTGTGGCTCAGCATATCCACAAAATTATAGACCACGATATTAAGTGGCGCTTTGAAATGCTGGTCGGCTTCGTCCAGGACTTTGGTGGCGAAGGAATGCGAATGAATTTTATGATAGGTGAAGGGAATTTTAATCCCGTGGCGTTGCAGGTGGGATTCAAAAAATTCTTTTTCAAACTGGTTTTTGCCTTCTTCGCTTTCTTCGGGCACCCACCATTGGGGGTAGCGCTTTTCCATTTCCGAAGGCAAAAGCCCGCTGAACAGTGCATTCCGCGCGTAGGCTGTGGCCGTGGGCAAGATGCTGCAGAAAATACGTTCATTAACTACGCGGAAATTTTTTTCCAAAACGGGCTGTATGGCTTTCCACTGGTCGTACCTCAGGTTGTCGATGACCACCAGCAATATGCTTTCGTTTTTTTTCAATAACGGGAATAGCCATTCTTTAAGAACAGTATGGCTCATCACTGGCTTTTCCTCTTTACCGGAAAGCCAAAGGGCATATTTCCTTTCAATGAATTTCACAAAATCCTGATTGGCATCTTTTTTCTGCATACTCAGAATTTCGCCCATGGATGCCTCATCCGTTTTGCCCAGTTCCATTTCCCAGTGTGTAATTTCCTTATAGAGTTCTGCCCACTCGATGAAATTTCGTGCATCGGCAATTTTCCTTCCCAGTTCATTGAATGCTTTGCGGTATTCGGTACTTGTTTTTTCCGTAACCAATCGGGGCTGTTCCAGGATTTTTTTCAGGCAAAGCAAAATTTGTTTGGGGTTTACGGGCTTAATCAGATAGTCGGCTATTTGGCTCCCCAGGGCATCGTCCATGATGCGTTCCTCTTCGCTTTTGGTAATCATCACCACGGGCACGGCCGGACGGCTTTTTTTGATTTGCAAAAGTGTATCCAGCCCCGTAAGCCCAGGCATGTTTTCATCCAGCAGCACCACATCCACCGCTTCCCTCTCCATCAGTTCAATAGCTTCATCCCCGCTTTTCACGGTCAGAACATCATATCCTTTTTCTTTCAGGAAAAGCACATGGGGCTGCAGGTGTTCCATTTCATCATCTGCCCAAAGAATTCGGTTCATAATCAAAAAAACGTAAAAATAGGCAAAGTATTATTCAATCCCTGAAATCCCACATCACTCCGACATGTAACCAAAATCCGGGTTGAAAATACGACGGCACCCAGGCAATGTTTTGCCGTGAAAACAAATACCCCACATTTTCCGCCCTCACAAAAAATTGGGCAGGGCTCACACGCGCACTTATGAATGGGCTAATCCATAAATAGGGTTGCGTTTTTAGGTTATCCTTCAGATAAAAAACCTGTGTGTTGGGCATATAGGAATATGGTACAAATTCCGGAATGTAGGTTAATTCTGCTCCTGCCTGCAGCCATAAATTCCGCTTAAACAGATGAAGGTCAGCCATCGTCCTTACCCTGAGAAAATAAGAAGGGAACCTGAACACTGGGCTTGCATCCGAGGTTTGGTAAGTGAATTCCGCATCCGTTTTCCAGATTTTTAAAACCTTTACGGGCAATATCAGGGAATATTGTGCCCTGAGCAAAGGAGAGTTCAGCATAAAAGGATAGGCCCTTTCATCAAAGAAAAAGTAATTTTTGTTTTGAATGATAAGGCATTTTAATGTCAGCCATGGGGTTCCGTAGGCAATTTGCATTTGCCGTGTATGAAACCACACCGGGCTTGCCGCCCACTGAAAATGATTTCCATAAAATCCGGTCAGCATACCGTCGGGATAGCGCTTTTCGGCAGAGGCGTTAAGCGTAAGGTCGGCCAGGGTATCAAGCAAACGGTGCCGTAAGTTGGTTTTTATTCCAAACGCAAAACTGTTTTTCCAAAAACCGTGCAATACATACTGTCCATAGAGTACGATGTACACATTCCGCCATGCATAGGTGGTTTGAAATCCGGCTATGCCGCGGCGAAAGGTACTGTCGTAAAAATTGTAGATTTTTCCCGTGCTGAAGCGGTAATAGGCGCGGCATGAAACATTATTTGTTTTAAATTCCGCTGCGGGGCCCGTTCCGAATTCCAGAAACGAAATGCTGTCGTTGGTATTCAGGGTGTCTAAGTAATAGAGCGCATAGTAACCGTCGGATTTTACGTTTTGGTGCAAATATTGGTGCGTGATTTTCCGGAACGAGGCCGTGAGCCCGATTTTGAGTGTATTTGCTTTTTCAGAACTGTCTTCGTTTATTTGGAGTATTTTATATATATCTAAACCGGCATTATGATTTGTATTTCGTACATTGGCGGAATAAAATTTCACCGGAAGAAATTCTTTGAACATTTCCTCTTGCCAGCTAAAAATGGTATCCCATCGCAGGCCTCCGTTTTCCTTGAATTTTTGCGAGCGAAATATCGCATAAAAGGCATATCCCCAGCGGCGGTTTTCGAATTCCGATGAAGCCATCAGGTTGTTCAGGAAGGTTTGCTGGTTGTTATAGAACCCCTGGCCGCCGCAGCGATTAAGAAAAATGGTGTTTTGCCCTTTTTTACGAAAAGCCGGAAAGCTGAAAATTCCCTGAAAATCCTGCCATTGCCTGCTTCCTGCCGTGCCTTTCAGGCGGATGAAATGTTTATTAGAGCGGAGGTGGAAGGGATGAATTATCCCGCCGGAAAGGGTTATTCCGGAATTCCAGACCCAATCCGTTTGCGGATCTCGATATCGAAACAAATACTCAGGCCGGTTCAACCCGTACATGCCCATCCAGTGAAAGTATTGCGGGATAAAGGCATAGGGAATGGTATCCATGGGAAAATTAAGACGGGGTGAGGAATGTGTGGGGTATCGGTATTGAACCATCACCGACATGCTGTCGTCAGATGGAGATTGAGCGATAACTAAGGAAATCAAAAAAAACAATGAAACCGATGAGGCCCGCTTCATCAGAATTTGTCGAAGAAATGGGTTTCCACATCAAAGGTGGAATGTTCGCCCACGTGTTTGAATTCATCGTTCAGCCAGCGGTCGGCAATTTCCCTTCCTTTGTTTTTGAGTTGCAGGAAAAATTCCCACGACGTATTCATTTTACTGCTGTAACTGAGTTTATGCAATACATCATAACCGCTGATGGTGTGAATGAAAATTTCCCGGTTGATTTTATTGTCCGATTTTAAAATACCGTTACGCAACAGTTCATTGCGGTAGTGGATTAATTTCATTTCGTTGATTAAGCTGGAGTTGAATGAAATTTCATTCACCCTGTCGGCAATTTCGCGGGCGGTTTTCGGAACTTCGTCGATGTTGATGGAATTAATTTTTATCAAAACGATGTCTTTTACTTCGGTGTGCGTAATCAGCGGGAAAATCGGTGGATTTCCCATATAGCCCCCGTCCCAGTAATATTCGCCGTCAATTTCCACGGCCTGAAAAAGGAAAGGAAGGCAGGTGCTGGCCAAGAGCGCATCTACGCTGAGTTCATGATTGGTGAAAATGCGCGCACGGTTGGTTTTAACGTTGGTAGCGCAGATGAAAATTTTTTTCTTGTTATATTTTTTCAGGTATTCAAAATCAATTAATTCTTCCAGAATGCCTCGAAGCGGATTATAATTTAACGGGTTAAATTGGTAAGGAGAAAGAAATTGACTCATGGCATTAAACCATTGATAACCGAAACTATTGTATATATCACCGCCGCCCCAGAAAAAATCAAAAGGGCCGGGCTTAAAAATCATGGCGCCGTTAATGGAAATTTTTTTCCATAGTGCTTCAAGCAATTCCTTGGCTTTTGGCGGGCCGCCCAGGTGTAGTCCATACGCACAAACTACGGCATTAAGAGCGCCGGCACTGGTTCCGCACATGGCATCGGCCACCAGGTTGTCTTCTTCCAAAAGACGGTCGAGCACACCCCAGGCAAAAGCGCCGTGTGCCCCGCCACCCTGAATAGCCACTCCTACGTGTTTGGGCTTCATATAAAACCATCAAATTTAATAAAATTCATTGAAGCCGATTGAGCGCTTCAACGGCTTTGGGCTGGTTTGGCTCGATTTTTAACACCTTTTTGTATTCTTCAATGGCAGATTTTTTCTTACCCAGGTTTTCCATACACCATGCCCGCGCCAGCCGCGCACGAACATTGGTGCTGTCGAAGCTAATTATGGTTTCAAAAATAGCTGCAGCTTCATCATAACGGTTTTTTACATCGGCCAGAATGGCTCCTTTATTAAAAAGCGCTGCCGGTTCACGGGGTTGAATTTTAAGAATGGTATCGAAAATTTTAAGCGCATCGTCATACTTTTGAAAACGCTGCAAGGCGCTGCCAAAGGCATAAAGATTACGTACGGATTTTTTCATGTTCAGGCATTTCCTGAAAATTTCCAGCGACAGCGGATTCTTTTTATGATAATACATCAGCCCCAAATCATACCAGGCATCCGTGTTTTCGGGGTTAAGTTCGGTGGCTGTCTGAAACGATGAAATGGAACGCGACGTATCTCCTGCTTCACGAAAGATGTTGCCTCTGAGGAAGTATGCATCAGCATTGTCGGGTTCAAGGCGTATGGCGGCATTTACCATATCCGATGCCTCTTTATATTGCCTGACGATGAAGTATAGTTCACCCAACTTGAGGTAAGCAGGGGCATGATTGGGAAATTTCTTTGTTACGGATTCCAGTGTCTCTTTCGATTTTCGTGATTGGTTGGAAGCAAAATACATGTCCGACAACTCCATAAAATACTCCACTTTGGTACTGTCGAGTTTGATGGCACGCTTCAAATCGTTTTCCGACTCTTTCCAAAGGCCAAGTTTGCGGTAAATGACACCCCTCTGATAATACAAATCCGGATTTGAGGGCTGGTTACGCAGCAAATCGTTAATGTTTTTAAGCTCTTTGGAATTTAATTTCAGGGCAATGCTGTCGGCGCGCTCCGATTCCTTTTTGTCTTGCATTTGATCGGAAGAGGGAGAACAACCAATAAATACCAAGAAAATAAGGACAATGAAAAACTTTTGCATGTTTATTTTTTCAATGCAACGGCCGTAAGTTCGGCTATGTCCAGCACTTTCACTTCTTGTTCTTTTCCCTGGTGTTTGACGCCGTCAGTCAGCATGGTATTACAGAAGGGGCAGGCAGCTGCGATAATGTCGGGAGACAAGGCCAGGGCTTGTTCGGCCCTTTCCACGTGCACTTCTTTCTTGCCCGCTTCGGCTTCTTTGAAAATTTGAGCCCCTCCTGCCCCGCAACAGAATCCGTTGGCCCTGCTTTTTTTCATTTCTGCCAATTGGGCATCCAGGTTGATGATAACTTCCCGGGGGGCTTCATAAACGCCATTTGCACGCCCCAGGTAGCAGGGATCATGAAAAACAATTTTTTTTCCTTTAAAGCTTCCGCCTTCAATGGTGATCCGCTTTTCCTTTAACAACTCTTGAATCAGTTGCGAATGATGCATCACTTCATAATTTCCACCCAAAGCGGGATATTCATTTTTCAGCGTATTGAAGCAATGCGGGCAACCGGTAACAATTTTTTTTACGTCGTAACGATTCAGGTTTTGAATGTTCATCATGGCTTGCATCTGGAAAAGGAATTCATGGCCTGCACGCCGGGCCGGATCTCCCGTACAGGTTTCTTCCTCGCCTAAGATGGCAAATTTCAGGCCGGCATGGTGAAGGATGGTGGCAATGCTTTTGGTTATTTTTTTGGCACGGTCGTCGAAGCTGCCTGCACAGCCCACCCAAAACAGGATGTCGGCTTTTTCGCCTTTGGCTTCAAGTTCCGCTAATGTGGGGATGTGAATATTCATATCGTACTCCGTTAGGCGTTTTCGGTTACCCATTTGGCTCTGTCGGCAGGGCTGAATTGCCAGGGGGCGCCGTTATTCTCGAGGTTTGTAAACATATTGGTCCATTCCGACGGATTTTTGCTTTCTTCCATCAGCATGTAGCGCCTTAATTTCAGTATGATATCCAAAGGATTGATATTGACCGGGCACTCCTGAACGCAGGCCTGGCAGGTATTGCATGCCCATACTTCTTCAGGCAGGATATAGTCGCCCAGAAGGGATTTTCCGTCATCCGCGAATTTTCCTCCGTTTTGATCAATATTTTTTCCCACTTCTTCCAGGCGGTCGCGTGTATCCATCATGATTTTACGCGGCGAAAGTTTTTTGCCGGTCAGGTTTTGCGGGCATGAAGAGGTGCATCGGCCGCATTCGGTGCAGGTGTAGGCATCCAGAAGGTTTTTCCATGTCAGGTCGAACACATCTTTAGCCCCGAATCTTCCGGGTTGATTGGGGTCGGTAAGGGGTTGGTAATCGGGAATGAAATTCGGAGCCACCACGTCTTTCACCTGTTCCATCAGTTCCATGGTTCCCATGGGCTTTTGGGGAGAGTAGTATGTATTGGGAAAGGCAAGGATAATGTGGAGGTGTTTGGAGTAGGGTAAATAGTTCAAAAATGCAAAAATACCGATGATGTGTGCCCACCAGCCGAAGCGTTCCAGGAAAACAAGCGTTTGGTCGGACATGCCGTCAAACAATGGTAATATTAATGAGCTAATCGGAAAAGCGCCCGCCCGCACATAATGCTCCACGCCGCGGCTTTGCAGGATTTGGTCGCAGGCATTCATGCACAGCAATGCCGACATCAGAACCATTTCGGTGATCAGGATGATGTTGGCATCTTTCAAGGGCCATCCCTTTAATTCAGGCGAAGTAAAACGGGGCAGTTTCAGGACGTTCCGCCTGGCCCAGAAAATGACGACACTGATGAACACCAGCAGCGCTAATATTTCAAAAAAGGCAATCAGGAAATCGTAAAACTTTCCCAGTCCGTGAAAAATCCGATGTGTATTGAAAATCCCGTCGAGAATGATTTCCAGCACTTCAATGTTGATGAGGACGAACCCGGCATAAACAAAAATGTGCAGTATGCCCGAAAGCGGGCGGCTCACCATTTTGCTTTGCCCCAAAGCCACCAAAGCCATATTTTTCCATCTCTCGGCGGGGGTGCCTTCGGGGGTGTATTCTTTTCCGAGGAGTATGTTGCGCCGGATTTTGGAAGCATTTCTTGAAAACCAAAATACCGAAGCGGCTAAAAGTATGATGAACAGTAAGGAGGAAATCATAAATCAATAAACGAATAATTGTTTATTCCGTTTACAATATTAGGAAAAAAGGCATGAGTGGCAAAATAGGAGTGGGGAGGTAATGGGGCTAAAACGAAAAACCCGGGCGATTAAGCCCGGGTTTGGTTTGAAAAGATGAAATTATGGTATTAATTACGAATGATGATTTTTTCGGTGTGGGTGTTTTCTCCGCTTTGAATGCTGAGGAAATACACTCCGCTGTTCAGGGCAGAAAGGTCTAACGTATGCATTCCGGTCAGGTAGTTTTCGAGCGATGTACGATATACTTCCTTGCCCAGCAGGTTTGTAACGGAAATGTTGATGTTGCGGAAGTTGTCCAATCCGATGTTAAGCGTGATGTTTCCGTTTGAAGGATTGGGGAAGATTTGCAACAGACGGATCCATCCTTCATCGGAAAGAAAAGTAGAAACCAAGCTTCCGGTGATTACGGCAGCAAGGCCCATATTTTGACCCGTACTCATTGACCACGCAGATTGAATGTTATGCCAGGTATTATCACTCCATTTTTCCCAAGCGTTATTTACGGATGCGGTTTGGTTTACGAC
>JAOAHO010000032.1 GCA_026415195.1 Bacteroidia bacterium
TAGTTTCAATTATAGTAATACTATTAGTATTACTAGGGGTATTATTTTTACTAGAGGTTGTAATAATAATTATTTTTTCAAATTCATCATCTAAATATGCTTTATTCAATTTATTCTCAATGTCATTTTCCAATATTCTTGATTTAAAATCACCTATATTGACTTCTTCCATAGGATATTTTTCCAATTCATTTAAGAATAATTCATTATTTTTTATTAAATTTATTTTTTTTAATTCATTTTTTTTTATATTTACTTTTGATTCATTATTATTAGTTATAAATTTTATTTTATCATAAAGTTTACATTGCTTACCCCAAATTGAATCAATAAATTGATCTACATTTTTTTTTGAAATTGTATCATTCATATTATTACCATTTTTTAAACAATCTTTAAAATCTATAATAACCTTAATTGATTTTAAATTTTCAACTTCATTTTTAATTAATTTTTTATAATAATTTTTTATAGTATAATTTTTGAATAAATTTTTAAATTCTGAACTACTATAATCATTATCGTTTATCTCATAAAAAAATTTATTAACTAAGCTTTTGGAATAATTAGACAGAATAATCAACGCTTCATGATAATTACTGTCAGCCAAAAATTTTTTGATATTCTTGGCATCCTCCCAGGCATTTTGTGAATAAAAGAAAGAAGAAATAAAAATTAATATCAAATAAAATTTTTTCATAACAACCACAAATATATTTATTTCATTTTAAAAAAAAATCTTGCCCAAACTCAAAAAACTTATTTTCTTTGTTGCCGCAATTTATTTTCATGATTCTTCACAAACCTTTATGCTTCATCGATATTGAAAGCACCGGCCTTATTTTGGGCAAAGACCGCATCATCCAATTAGCGGCGCTCAAACTTTATCCGGACATGAACACCGAGGTAAAATCATGGATGGTGAACCCCGAAATGCCCATACCGCCTGAAAGCACCAGGATTCACGGTATCAAAGACGAAGATGTGAACCATGCCCCTGCCTTCCGCGAAGTGGCCGGTCAAATTGCTTCCTTCATCGGCGATGCCGACCTGGCGGGCTATAATTCCAACCGTTACGACGTTCCCATGCTGGTGGAAGAATTCTACAGGGCCGGCGTGGATTTCAGTATGGAAAACCGTTACCTGATTGACGTGCAATATATTTTTAATTTAATGGAACCCCGCAATCTGGCTGCCGCCTATGCATTCTATTGCGGCAAAAAATTGGAAGATGCCCATAATGCCGAAGCTGATGTACGGGCTACTTATGAAGTGTTTTTGGCACAAATTGAAAAATACCGTGATACTGAAATTGAGGAAGAAGGAAAAAAAGTAAAACCGATTACAGGCAACATTAAGGAACTGGGCGAATTTTTCAGCAGCAGAAACAAAAACCTCGACCTTGCGGGAAGGTTTATCCGCAATGAAAATAACCAGGCCGTTTTCAACTTTGGGAAATATAAAGGCCAAACTGTTGAAGAAGTGTTCAGGAAAGACACATCCTATTACCATTGGATGATGAACGGAAATTTTTCCTACGACACCAAAAACGTTCTGACGCGCTTATATCTGGAATTTAAAAACAATCAACAAACACCATGAACCTTTTAATCATGAAATTCGGGGGCACCAGCGTGGGTTCCGCCGAAAGAATCAAAAACCTTAAAAAGTTGGTGGTGGACGAGCGCCCTAAAATTGTTGTGCTTTCGGCCATGAGTGGAACCACCAATGCCCTGGTGGAAATCAGCGATTACCTGATTAAAAACAACAAAGAAGGCGCCATCACAAAAATTGAAGAACTGGAAAACAAATACCGCAAAACCGTTGAGGAACTTTTTGAAAAAAAAGAATTTAAAGAAAAAGGTCACGAGCTCGTACGCCAGCATTTCGACTTCATTCGCTCCTTCACCACCGATATGTTCACGGTGCATGAAGAGAAAATCATACTGGCACAGGGAGAACTGCTAAGCACCACCCTGTTCCACTACCATTTGAACGAATGCCAAATTCCATCTGTCTTATTGCCGGCATTGCACTTCATGCGCATAGACGAACATCATGAACCCGATTTTGCATACATTGAAAAACACCTGAAAGAAGAACTTTCCAAGCACCCCGGCACCAAACTTTTCATCACCCAGGGATACATCTGCCGCAACGCATTTGGTGAGATAGACAACTTAAAGCGCGGAGGAAGCGATTACACGGCCTCCATCCTTGGTGCAGTTTTAAAAAGTCCCGCCGTTGAAATCTGGACCGACATCGACGGCATGCACAATAACGATCCGCGGTTTGTATCGAAAACGCATCCCATCCATCGCCTTTCATTTGATGAAGCTGCCGAGTTGGCCTACTTTGGTGCTAAGATTTTACATCCCACCTGCATCCTCCCGGCCAGAAACAAAAACATTCCCGTTTGGCTTAAAAACACCATGCAGCCTGAAGCTCATGGTACCTTGATAAGCCAGTTTGAACCCGAAGACGGATTTCGCGCGGTGGCTGCCAAAGACAACATCACGGCCATTTCCATCAAAAGCGGGCGTATGTTGCTGGCCTACGGCTTCCTTCGCGCGGTGTTTGAAATTTTCGAACGCCACAAAACCCCCATCGATATGATCACCACTTCGGAAGTGGCCGTATCTCTTACCATAGACGATACTTCCCGACTTAATGAAATCCAGAAAGAGCTGAGTGAAATTGCCACCGTAGAAGTCGATCATGATCAAAGCATAATCTGCATAGTGGGTAAACTTCCCCGTAACCATGCAGGATATGCAGCCAAAGTAATGAATGCGTTGAAAGATATCCCTCTGCGAATGGTTTCGTATGGTGGTAGTGAAAACAACATATCAGTTCTGCTTCATAGCCAATATAAAGTGAAAGCGCTTAAGTTGCTGAACAAACATTTGTTCGGATATGACGAAGAAATCTGAAGGCAATATAAAAAAACATCTTGAAAAATTTACCGAATTGCCCACTCCATTTTATTTTTATGATTTAGACTTACTTAACCAAACCATTGATGAAGCCCTTAAGCATGCGGGTAGTTTTCATATACATTATGCTCTGAAAGCAAATGCCAACGAAATTTTGCTGAAGGAAATTGCGGCCAGAGGCCTTGGTGCAGATTGCGTGAGCGGGGGTGAAATCAAACGCGCGGTGGAATGCAGCTTTGATTCTGGAAAAATTGTTTTTGCCGGTGTGGCTAAAACCGATGAAGAAATTTATACCGGACTGAAGCATGGCATTTTCAGCTTTAATGTGGAAAGTTTGCCTGAACTGGAAGTGATTGGGCAAATTGCTGAGAAAGAAAACCGTGAAGTGTCGGTTTGCTTCAGGTTGAACCCTAATGTGGATGCACACACACATAAATACATCACCACCGGGCTGGAAGAAAACAAATTCGGCCTGCACCCCAAAGAACTTTTTGATGCACTGGAAATCGTAAAAAAATACAAATCCCTGAAAGCCGAAGGATTGCATTTTCATATCGGTTCGCAGATAACGACTTTGCAACCGTTTAGGAATTTATGCCTGAAAATCAGGGAACTGAATGTCATGCTCCATGAAAGGAAAATACATCTTAAATATATTAATGCCGGAGGAGGCCTGGGAGTGGATTATTACCATCCGGATGAAAATCCCATTCCGGATTTTAAAAGTTTTTTTGACGTATTCAGAAAAGAATTGCCTTTGCTTCCCCACCAGCAATTGCATTTCGAATTGGGAAGGAGTATTATTGCCCAATGCGGAAGCTTAATTTCCAGAGTTATTTTTGTGAAGCACGGTATTGATAAAAAATTCCTGATGATAGATGCCGGAATGTCGGAATTGATCAGGCCGGCGCTGTATCAGGCCTATCATAAAATACAAAATCTTTCATCTGATAAGGATAATCCGACAGAACTTTATGACGTAGTGGGCCCCATCTGCGAAAGCAGCGATTGCTTCGGAAAATCGGTGGAATTGCCGAAATCCGAAAGGGGGCACATCATCGCCATCCGGACTGCCGGAGCTTATGGCGAAAGCATGGCCTCTGAATACAATTTACGAAAACTTAATCGGGCCTTGTTCTTCAAAGAAAAAGAAGGTTACTTTTAAAAATACGCATTACTTCGTATTGGCATGGTTTTCATTGTATTTTATTTTGCATAAAAAAATATTATGAAAACCATCAGCAAATTTTTAAGCATGGCTTTAGTTGTTGCCATCATCACGTGCTTACCCATGACTTCCTGTAAGAAAAAAGAAGAAAACAACAACAATAACAATAATAACAACAACAATAACAACAACAATCCGCCCCCAAACAATAATCCTCCTGTGCCTACTATTTACTTTGACGGGGTGGTATCAACTGTCAGGTCAAGGGTTGTTACGGTTATTGATTTAGGGTTCGGCCCCACTACCACTACAGTATTTTCAGAAGTGGCAACTGCTGCATTTAAAGACGGCAGCAGCAATAACATAGCCGACGCCGGAACTGTTAAGATAAACGACTCTACCATGAATAAATACTCCAATAATGTTTATACTTTCACTAAGCAAAATTCGAATAACACCACTGCCTTTACCACTTTCTATAACTCAAATGTTAAATGGAATGTAAGCGGCAATTCGGGTGCCGGTGTCCCCTCCTTCAGTTGGACTTTACCCGGCGGTGGTGTTACCACTCCGTCCTGGAATTGGACTACTACGGCTAAAGCTCCGACTGTCAGCTTGTCGAACGGTTTTGAATTTAAAAACCTTTACAACAGTTCTTTTGACTCGATAATGATTCAAATTATCGGAGGCGGGGGAAATGTTTTCCAAAAAGTTCTACCGTTCAATACTACAAATTTTACCGTGACTCCCTCCATGCTTAACGGAATGCAACCCACAACCAATACGATGACTCCTACGGGCCAAGTTTCCTATCATGGATTAAAATATCATTTCACCACTGTTGGCACAAAAACCATCACGGGAGTAAAAGTTTCAAGCTCTACCTTTATGGCATACGTGGTTAACTGATTTAAATCAAATTTATACTTCTTTTATCGACATTTTAATACTGTTCATCTCAAATATTTAAAACGTCGGAGAAAATTCCGACGTTTTTTTTTATTCGTATAAAAATTTCGTATTATTTAATAAATTTGTTGTTATGAAACATTTCAATGTTTTATTATTTTTTATTGGCTTTTGCTATAGCCAAGACATCATCGTTAAAAAAAACGGCGAAATCATTAAGTGTGAAGTATTGGAAAAAAACAATTTAATTATAAAATATAAAACTTATCCCCCTGTGAACAATATTATTTACTCCATTGAAACAAAAGATGTAGCCAAAATTTCTTATGTGAATGGTTATCAGGAGGATTTTATTAAATCAGCGGACAACGAACAAAAAGACAATAAAAAAGAAAAACAAAAATTATACAAAAATGCCGTTGGTGTTGAAATAAACAAATTTATTATCAAAGCTTTTTGCTTGTCTTACGAACGTTTCTTTAAATCCGATCAATTCAGTATTAGGTGCCCCATTTCTCTCGGAAGAGTATTTTTTGGTGATAAAACAAGATATACCATCATGGACACTCCTTATGATCGAAATTATTCACCGTTTTATCAAGGAATGATTTATTCAGTTGGCCTGAACCTGAATTATTATCCCTTCAAAAATCAAAACGGATATTTCACCGGTATTTATGGAAATTTCGGAGAATTTGCCTATGACAGATTCTTTTACAGCTATGGCCCAAATCTTGTATATTACCAAGACATAAATGTGTATAACGGTAAACATTATTCGGGCGGCATCCTGCACGGTTATCGCCTAAATACCAAATACAGATTAGCATTCACTACCCTTATACAAACCGGTTTGAGCAAAAACGAAACTGATTTTCCAAACGACCCGGTGTTTTTCCATTTTTCACTTGTTTTTAAAACTGCATTTACTTTTTAAAATAACTTTTATGTTAAAAAGATGCCCTCTCATTATAAGCCTCATGATGAGCATGGCAGTTTTTGCTCAAGACATTTTTTATTTAAAAAATGGAAAAATTATCCGTGGGGAACTGATTAGGACATCCGAGAACTATTATATCCTTAAACAAAACAATAACCTTACGGACAGTATAGCGAAAACAGAAGTGGAGAATTATTTTAATGATAAACGCAAAGAATTACTAAACAAAATTTCCGGTTATACTTCTACTTCCGAACCAAAAAATGAAATTCAGGAAGATAAAAAAAACGAAAATGATAAAAAACTCATAGAAAAAATTAAAAACAGCAGAAATTACATTGGAATTGAAAATGACAAATTTTTTTACCCTTGGGTTGGCCTGAGTTATGAACGTCAACTGGATAAGAAAGGAAAATTTGGTATAAGAGTTCCAATTACCTTGGGTAAATATCTGTTTGGTGATTATTCCGATTTAGCTGTTTTACGCTACAAAAAATTTGATAATTTCGATACCGACGGGCCTTCTAATTTTGATGTACTCAGAAAGGGGCTTATAGCCATGGGCGGTTTGCATTTTCATTATTACCCCTTGCGGCATTTTTCAAAATATTTTACAGGTATATACTTTAACTATGGGAGCTTTGCATACAGGTACAACGAAATCATCAAATCAGTTGAGTATGTTGATTATTCGGGATATCCTCAATTTATCACCATCGAAAAAGTTGTGGTAAATGAAATTTTAACTGAAGGAAATCATATTTCCTACGGTATTTTGAACGGTTTTATGTTTCCTTCTGAAACAAGGTTATTCTTCAGCGTGGCATTATATACCGGATTGGGACATAATTATACATCCACAACCAAAGAAATAATCTATTTTCACATTAACGGAATGCTCAAAGTGGGATTAAAGTTTTAATTTATTATCCCGGAGATTAATTTTTGAAGGGCGTCTTTTCTGAATTCTTCCTTATAATTTTCTTCTATCCTTGCCCTTGCTTTTTTAGCCAGAAGCGGTTTATCAGACAGCAGGGCCTGATTGATCAAATGTTTCAAATCTTCCAAGTTCCTTTTTTTTAATATAAAACCGCTGTCGCCCACAATTTTGGGCATGGCCGCCACATCCGACACTATCGGAATACATTCGCAAAGCATGGCTTCACATAAGGCATTCGGAAATCCTTCCATAAGTGAAAGTTGTAGATAAAACTCGGCTTCGGAATATATATCTATTAATTTTTCATTTTCAATGAACGGATAAATCAATATATTTTTCTTTTCCTTAAAAACGCTTTTGTTCAGCCCAACAATAACAAACAAACAATCCGGAAAAAAGTCAGCTACCTGATAAATCATGTCGATCCCTTTTCTTTGAATGGCGCTTTCACCGCCCAATATGGTTAAAAAAGTATTGTTTTTTTTGGGCTTAATGGGGTACCACTTTTGAGGATCGTAACCATTGTAAATTACTTTGATGGGTGTAGTCAGTTCAGGAATGAAAAATTTTATTCCCTGATTTGAAATTTCATCATCATAGGTATAATGCTGAAATATCAAACTTTCATCAACTACCGTTATACAAGACGAATGTTTGAATGAAAACCGGGTGGCCCAACCTAATAGCTTCTGATTGAAATTACCGTAACGGATAAGCGGTATGGATGCACAATCCGTCCCACCGGCAATGATTAATAATTTTTTTTTAAATAAAAAATGAAATAAAGCAGGAACGAATGACTGGTAACCGGCAAACTGGCAAACAACCATGTCATAAGAATTAGAAGATAGCTTAAAAAAAATTCTGAGGAACGATACTAATACTTTAAACCTCGGAAAATAGGAAAAATTAAATTCACAAATCCGGAAATAACTGCCCATCATTTCAATATCCTTCTTTACGAAAGGTGATCTGTTTGTATATACCCAAAGAATTTTTTTCACAAAAATTGTTCAATGGCAACCATGATTCTGGAATGCAACTCTCTGATCAATCTTTGATGATAAGGAAAATAATTTACCGCTTGATGTTCCTTCCGCGCTCCTTTCTCAAACAAAAAATACTGATAATCCCCTTCTTTGGTAAAAAGGGAATAGGTATTCATCAATCTTAGGCTGAAATCGTGTTTGTAAGCCAATTCAATAATATGATTACTGTCCAGATCAAGATCAATGATTTGTAATGCTTCTTTTTTGTGTTTGAAAGCCCAGCGTTGATAGAAAGGAGATGGTATGTGTATAAAAATTTTGGAATTTTCGTGCGTATGCCGATTGAATATTTCAAACAGACGGTCGTGTTCTTCCTTCGGAATGTGCTCCAGGACATCGGGAAGTACTACAAAGTCGAATTTTAATTTTTCATAACGAAAATCTTTCATGTCCGTTATCACAAAATCGATGTGTTGTAGGCCTTTACAAATAGTGTTTTTTGCGATGTCGATACTTTTAGCACTTATATCGGTGGCTACGATCGTACCTTTTTTTGCATACCTGGCAAGTAAATAAGTAACCGTACCAATGCCACAACCCACTTCAAGGATATTCGAATTTCTTTTTAATCCGAACTTTTTAAGCAACAGAAAAATGGTACGATGCCGGATGTTATTTCTGGTGCTGACCTGATATTTTGTATAAAGATCGTAGAATTCCGAAATTTTTTCTTTTTCCATTATTCAAAATACATCAAACATTTGCCTTCACTGCCTCTGCACATTTCAGAATATTTTTTGCCAGTTGTTCGATTTGTTCATCTGTCCACGTACAGCGAATTCCGAACGAGATTAACCTGCCGATAACAATTTGGCTTTCCGGCAAGTCCAGCTTTGAATAATCCTGAACGGAACCCAATACCTGTATGGGAAGTTTGGATGCGGTTCGCATTTCCTTGATATGATCCCACTGATTGATGAAATGATACATATTGGTGTACCAGTAATTAAACCCCGTTACCCCATTCTTATTTAAATTCTCAACCGTTTGTTGCGCATAAAGTGGTTCAGGCATCAAGATGTTCAAAAAAGTGGCCGAGTCGCCATTCGGGTCGGCAAGGCGGGCAAAGCCAATATTTTTGTTTACTGAAAGCAGTTCGATAAGTTTCTTTTTATTTTCCCTGTTCTTTTGCCTGATATAGGGTACTTTTCTTGTCTGTGCCAAACCTACAGCCGCATGGAGTTCACTGATCCTGAAATTAAATCCGATGATGGGATGATTTTCCATGCCCCTGTTGGTTCCGATATGGTCGTGTCCGTGATCGCAGAAATTATCGGCCAGTAAATACGTTTTCTCATCATTCGTCACGAACACTCCACCTTCGCCGGCCGTGGCGATTTTGAAAAAATCGAATGAGTATGATCCGGCCTTTCCGAATAGCCCTGTGCTTGTTCCCTTGTAAGAGGCACCAAATGCTTGTCCCGCATCTTCCACCAAGATTAAATTGTGTTTTTTAATCACCGGCATGATGCTGTCCATATCGGCCATGCCTCCGCACATGTGCACAAGGCAAACGGCTTTTGTCTTGGGCGTAAGGGCTTTTTCTATACCCGAAGCACTAAGGCAAAGCGTATCATCAATTTCAGCAAAAACCGGAATAGCCCCCAGCATCAAAACGGCTTCAATGGTTGCCACGCATGTAAAAGGCGGCACAATCACTTCATCCCCGGGTCCTATTCCGGAAGTAGCCAAAGCAGCCATAATGGCGGCCGAACCGTTGCATACTGCCAAAGCATAGCGTGCACCGGTAATTTTTTTTACTTCGTTTTCAAATTCTTTGGCTTTCCAAATGTCGTTCCTTAGGGATTCGTGATTATAACGAAAAAGTATGCCGGTTTCCAGTACGTCGGCAATTTCCTTTTTCTCCTCAATGCCAAATAACTCTGTTCCGGGCATAATGAATAATTTTTTGTAAAAATAGGGAAATTATTCGCTTTTCCTTACGGATTTCAGATTCAGCAGATTCATGGGGTTTGGTTCAAGCCCGCTTATTTTCTTCGATACCAAATGCACCACTTCATCATAATAAAGTGGAATAACCGGGACATCTTCCATGATCATGGCATTCAATTCCCTGTACATGGATATTCTGATGCTGTCGTTTGTTTCGTTCATGGCATTTTCAAAAATTTCATCAAACTTCGGATTTCGATAATGAAAATAATTAAATCCTTGCGGAGAGAAATTTTTGCTGTAGAACATGGACAGGAAGTTCTCTTCATCGGCATAATCACCAATCCATGATTTTTTAAATAAAATAAATTCGTTGTTTTTTACTTTTTCTTTTAATACAGAAGCTTTTTCAACCGAAATTTCAAGTTTGATGTGGTTTTGTTCGAACTGTGACTGGATGAATTCCACTTGTTCCCTGAATTGTTCAGTGGTATGCAAGGTAAAAGTAGGCAGCCCTTTTCCTTCCGGGAATCCGGCCTCTTTCAATAATTTTTTAACTAATTCAGGCTGATACAAATCAGTTTGCTCCGAAGATTTATCATAAGATGGCAAACCATGGGGAATAAAACCGTTATTGGCTGGCACTCCGATGTTGTTACGCAGGAACTGTATCAATTTTTTTCTGTCGAAAGCATGAAACATGGCTTTACGGATTAATTTATTTTTGATGGGGTTGTTTTTGATATAAGCATATTGGGTATCCAGAAGAATTCCGATGTAATCGGTTTTCATAAATTGACTTTTTTGAAAACGGAATTTATTACGATATTTTTCAATTAATTGTCCGTCTTTATCAAGGATTTCATTGATATTAAGGGCATCGGCCCCTGAAATCATGTCGATTTTACCTTTTAAAAGTTCCATGAATGCCACTTGTTTCTCTTTGATAAAATGTATGGAAATGGCATCCACGTACGGATAATGTACGCCATTACTGTCGGTCTCGAAATAGGAAGGATTTTTGTGCAATACGAGTTTTGTATTTTCTTCCCAAAATTTGAATTTAAAAGGCCCGGTGCCTACAGGGTGTTTTCTGAAATTATCTTTGTAGTATTCCACAGCTTCATGCGGTACAACACTGAAAAATTTCATGGTTAAGATTTTTAAAAATGCACCAAAAGGTTTGCTCAAGCGAATTTGCAAAGTGGTATCATTTAAAGCCTGAATACCGGTGAGTTCGCCTTTTTCATTTCTTTCAAAATGCACCATTAATGAAAGGGCGCTGCTTATGGCGGGATTGGCAAGCCGCTTAAAGCTGTAAACGAAATCCTCGGCAACCACCCGTCTACCCAGCCCACCTGGAAAACATGGATCATCATGAAATTTCACATCAGTTCGTAAGTAGAACAAGTAAGTTTTACGGTCGGGTAGAATTTTAAACCATTTGGCTATACATGGCACCACATTCATGTGTTCATCCATTTGAACCAAACCGTTGAAAAGCTGATTCACGGCTTGGATATTTTCAAAATTGGAGGCAGCGGCAGGATCCAAAGAAGTTATGCTGGCCTGTTCGTTGTATGCAAAAACGGTTTTTTTGCTCCTATTTTTATCATCGTTATTATTTTTCTGAACGCATCCTCCCAATGCAATTAATAAACAAATTGTGAAGAAAGAACTGATTTTAGCCATTTGTATTAAAGTTCATGTAAAAAACGAATTACCATTCATTCAGGGAAAAAATTTTTAAACAATTTGATGTAAAATAAAAAACCCACTCCAAACGAGTGGGTTTAATTTCAAATTAGCGCTCGTGAATAAGATTATTTCTTCTTACCGCCTTTCTGAGCAGCAGCCAAAGAATCGGCTACACGAGCAGAGTCAGCTTTTCTTTTAGCTTCTGCTTCAGCAGCCAAACGCTCAGCTTCAGCCTGAGCTGCGGCAATGGAATCCTGAATCGCTTTTTCAGCTTGAGCGATGGAATCCTGACGTGCTTTTTCACGAGCTTCAATTTCTTCTTTTGAAGGGCCGCAAGAAACTACGACGGCGGCAACAACTGCAATAAGTGCGAATTTTTTCATAATTTTCTTTTTAAAAAAAACTTTGCAAATGTACATATTTTATTTGTACATCAACAAATTTTTGTTAAATTTTAATTAATTGAAAATCAATTGATTATATTTTTAATAAATAAAAAAATTTTATTATGAAAAAAATCCAGAGTTAAAATACAACCTAAATTTTTTTATCTTAAAATTTTAGTAATTGGTCTAAAAAATAATTAACATGATATAAAAGTTACGATAGTATTAAAAATTTTATTATAATTTTATAGGAAATTAGATAAAAAAATGATTGCAGAAGCGCCTGTTAAGAAAAAAAATCTTGAATCTACACTCAAATCGTTCTTTGGTTTCGACAAGTTCAAAGGACGTCAGAAAGAAATTATTGAAAATATTTTATCGGGCAAGCATACTTTTGTTATCATGCCCACCGGGGGCGGTAAAAGTCTGTGTTATCAGTTACCTGCAATTCTAAGTGAAGGAACTGCCATCGTGGTTAGCCCTTTAATAGCTCTTATGAAAAACCAGGTGGATTCCATCCGCGGATTCAGCGATGAACCCGGTATTGCCCATTTCTTGAATTCCTCTCTGAACAAATCCGAAATCCAAAAAGTAAAAAAGGACGTGATTTCTGGCAAGACAAAATTGCTTTACGTTGCTCCCGAGACCTTGACCAAAGGTGATAATTTGTCTTTTTTCAAAGATTTTAAAATATCTTTTTTTGCCATCGACGAAGCTCACTGTATTTCTGAATGGGGACATGATTTCCGCCCCGAATATCGCCGTATTCGTTCTTTAGTGGATTCCATCGATCCGCAAATTCCCATCATGGCCCTTACAGCCACAGCCACCCCTAAGGTTCAGACCGACATCCAGAAAAACCTGGGTATGGATGATGCCGTGGTGTTTAAATCTTCCTTTAACCGGCCCAATTTATATTACGAGATCCGTGCAAAATCAAAAAACGTTGATAAAGAAATTATCAAATACATCCGTAAAAATCCGGGGAAAAGCGGCATTATATATTGCCTGAGCCGAAAGAAAGTGGAAGAACTTGCGGAACTTTTAAAAGTTAACAATATTAAAGCCGAACCCTATCATGCCGGAATGGACGCCAAAGATCGTTCGCGCATTCAGGACCTGTTCCTGATGGAAGAAATTGACGTAATTGTGGCTACCATTGCTTTCGGCATGGGAATTGATAAGCCCGATGTTCGTTATGTAATCCACTACGATATTCCAAAATCACTGGAGGGTTATTATCAAGAGACCGGTCGAGCCGGACGTGATGGAGGGGAAGGAAATTGCATTACTTTTTATTCCTTCGATGATATTGTTAAACTAGAAAAATTCATGAAAGACAAGCCGGTTTCGGAACAAGAAATCGGTAAGCAAATGTTACAAGAAACTGCAGCCTTTGCCGAGACCGCATCGTGCAGGAGGAAATATCTTCTGCATTACTTCGGGGAAGAATTCGACGAAAAGGACTGCAACAACATGTGCGACAACTGCAGATATCCCAAGCAGAAATTTGATGCCACCGATGATCTAAAGCTGGTTTTGAAAGCAGTTCTTGAAATGAAAGAAAAACATAAGATCAGAGATGTGATTAACGTTCTGCTGGGCATTAAAACTTCCACCGTAAAAAATTATAAGCATGATAAGCTGAGTGTTTGGGAAGCGGGGCTTGAAGATGAAGAAAAAAATGAACATTTCTGGCAGTCGGTTTTGAGGCAAGCCTTAGTCAATGGTTTTCTATATAAAGACATTGAGAATTACGGACTTTTGAAAGTTTCGGAAAAAGGGCATGATTTCCTTAAAAAACCATATCAGGTAATGTTTCATGTGGACCGAAATATGGAAGAAGAAGCCGAGAGTGAAGAAGATATTATTTTTGCATCGAAAACAGCAGGCGGAGGGGCTTTAGATCAGGATTTATATAATTTGCTTAAAGATTTGGTCAAAAAGATTGCCAAATCCAAAAATTTACCGCCCTATGTCATATTCCAGGATACTTCCCTTGAAGAGATGGCCACACAATATCCCATTACGATGGACGAATTAACCAAGATTAGCGGAGTGGGCGCCGGAAAGGCAGCAAAATACGGAAAACCCTTTATTGAACTCATAAAAAATTATGTAGAAGAAAATGAAATAGAAAGGCCCTCTGATTTTCAGGTTAAATCCGTGGTTAACAAATCTGCCAATAAAGTTGATATTATACGTTTTGTAGATAAAAAAGTGGACTTTGATACGATTGCCAGAAATAAAAACCTGACCATGGATGAACTACTTACGGAGATGGAATCAATAGTTAAATCGGGAACCAAACTTAACATATCTTATTACATTAATAGCCTGATTGAGAAAAACATCCAGGATGAAGTACGTGAATTTTTCAGGAAAAGCGAAAAAGATGATATTGAAGAAGCCATCAGGGAATTCGGATCGGAACTTTCCGTGGAAGAACTACGCATGATGCGCATCCAGTTTTATAATGATTTTGCGAATTGATTTTTCAAACTCTGATGCCTACCACCAATACATCGTCGGTCTGTTCTGAATTTCCTTTCCATTCCAAATGTTTTTCCATTAAAACCCTTTTTTGTTCGTTAACATCCAGTTCCGCTATTTCCTTAAGCAACATTTTGAATCTTTTTCTTGTAAACTTCTTTTCCTTGCCTTGTGTATATAAACTATACCCGAATTGATCTGCATACCCGTCGGAAAATAAATATATCATATCACCGCTTTGCACGACAAATTCTTTATTAATAAAAGCTTCTTCATTGTCGCTATATCCAACGGAACGTTTTTGTGCTTCAATCTCAATGAGTTCACCTTTACGTATTATATAAATGGGGTTATTGGCACAGGATGTTTGAATTACCCCGTTTTTCGGATTAAAAACCAGAAAAGCCATGTCGGCACTGTCGCGCACTTCCGATTCATCTGCCCGATATTCAAGTACTTTTTTCATTTTGTTTGATACAAAATTTAAGGCATCGGCAGGTGAATTAACATCTCGTTCAACCAATGATTGCTTAACGTATGCCAAAATCAAAATACTCAGGAATGCACCCGGAACGCCGTGACCGGTGCAATCCCCAACTACCAACGACTTCAATATCGTGCCTTCATTGGTTCTGATTAATGAAGAAAAATAAAAATCCCCTGAAATAATATCCCGTGGCTTATAAAGGATAAAAGATTGAGGAAAGATCTCCAATACATCTTTTTCCGAAGGCAATGAGGACATTTGCAACCTTTTGGTGTAATTTATGCTGTCAAGAATATTTTTATTTTTTTCTTCAAGAAGATTTTTTTGTAATTCAATTTCCCTGGTGCGATCCATTATAATTTCTTCCAATTGCTTTTTCTGTCTGATCAGTTTTCGCGTTCTTAATTTAATGATGAGGCTTATGGTCAATAAAATCAAAACAACAAAAATAAATTGTGCCCATATGGTTTTCCACCACGGTGGTAATACATTTACATTCAGAACATTATCTTTAACAAACTCTCTGTCGGAATACTTTACCTTTATTGACATCTGATACTCTCCGGGCTCGAGTTTTGAAAAATAAATTTTATGTTTATTTTCTGAGGTGTACCAATTATCTTCATGCGGATTCATCTTATATTGTAAGGTTATGAGATTGGGATATACAAACCAGCTTTTATAGGATACATCAATCGCAAATTGCAAGAAAGAATAAGGTAAGGATACAACTTTTGGTGGTGAAAAATAATTCATCGGTTCACCCTGTATTTTAAAATCAGCGGGCAATTGACTCAAGTCATCAAAAACAGATAAAGAAATTTTGTTATACCATATCCCTGATATAAAAGGCTCATGAGGATAAAATTTATTTTTATAAATGATTTTATTTATCTTTAATATTTGGGATGATGTTGATGCATATAAATTATTCATCTGATCATCCGAAACTGAACCCTTTATAAACTCCGGATTATTGATGCCCTCGTGCTGGCCAATCTCCAGATCTTTCAACCAAACAAAGGAACTGTCATTGGTTGTATAAACATGAAGTCCTGAAGAACTAAACAAAATCACATACCGTTCATCAAAATAAATACTTTTTATATGAGTGGGCAACTCTCCAAAAACCGATGTCCACAGGGAAATCTTTTTGTCGTTATTTTCTTTTATTATTTGAATTCCATAACCTTCACTGCAAAGAAAAAAACCGTCTTTACTACCTTGAATGAAATTAATATTATTTGTGGGCAAACCATGCTCTTCCGAAGTTATGGTTAAAATTTCGGAATTATTAATGATGGAAATTCCCGACTCATCACAACAAATGAAAACATTTTTGCCATCCGTACTTACATGGGTAATATTATTTCCGGCCAACCCGTTTTTATATTTGTATTGCCTGACCGTATTTTCTTCAAGATCAACCTTCAGCACTCCTTCTCCGTCGGTTCCTAGCCATAAATTCCGTTTTATACCGGTAATACATGTGATATAGGCATCATCCAAAGAATTAAAAGTATATTTGTTAAGTATGCCGTTGTTATTTAGGCAGAAAAAATTCCCGTCTTCCGTACTGAACCATAAATTCCACTCTTCATCAGCATAGACCGACAATATGTTATTATTGGTAATTAATCTTGAACTTAACTTAAATAAGCTGTCATTTCTAAGCATTAACAGTGAATTGCCATATGCAGCAAAATACACTGCCCTGCCGGGAACGGAAGCCATGGATTTTACATAGGCATTATTAATGCCATCATTTTCATCGTATATTCGAATCCAATCAGGATAAATAAAATTCAAACCGTCCTGAGTACACGCTAAAATGGTTTTGATATCCGGAACAAAAAGAGAATAAATCCTGTTGGATGTGAGCCCATGTTGCTTGGTAAGCGGGGTTAATATTTTTTTCTCATCGATTATATTAATTCCTCCATCAAATGTTCCCACTACCATTTTGCTACCGCCCATTTCACATATCGAGGTTACACAATTATCCGTAAGACCTGATTTTTCATTAATGCTAAATACCGAATCCTTGGCGTTGATAAAGAAAACACCTTTACTGTCGGAGCCGAACCAAATTTCACCCAAAGAATTCTTACTGCAACTTAGGATTATATCTTCCGGTATGCCATTTTCGGTTGTATAATTATACATCACTTTCGAATCAAACCTATACAAACCGGAACCAGCAGAACAAAACCACATATTTCCCTTGTTGTCTTGTACTATGGAACGAATATTATCAGTATCAAATGCATTTTCAGAATTAAAAACCACCATTTGGTTCAAATATTTATTAAACATACCCACTCCTCCATCATTGGTGGAAAGCCACATATTTCCGCTATCGTCCTTGTAAAAAGATGTTATAACATTATCAATCAATCCAAGATCGGTATTACTGTAAAAAAAATCATTACCATCGAAAAATATCACCCCTGCACCGGTTGTTCCAATCCAAAGGCAGTTATTTTCATGGTCAAAATACAGGCATTGAATAATATCAGAAGGGAATCCACAGGCAGAATTGAAAATTTTTAAGTTATATCCGTCATAATTCATTAATCCAAATCCTTTAGTACCAATCCACAAATGTCCAACATTGTCTGAGGTTACGGCCTGAATTATTCCCGTGGGGAGCCCGCTCTTTTTGTTTAAGTATTTAATTACCGTTGAAATGTTTTCTTTGTAACCCGGCAATTCAACCTGAATAGTTTTTATATTGTTGATATTAATTTTATTGAATTTAACCCTGTTTTTAATTGGCCTGATCTCTTTGTACTTATTGTGCGTAATTTTATTTCTGAAGTCAATTATAATTCCTTTTTTACTTTCACGCCCTTTTAATAATTCCCAGGAAGGCTTGTCGGAAATGGGCGATTCTAAAGGAAAAATCGTCAATTCTTCACACTTTTCCCAACGGGGATTTTTCTTCCATTTTTTTTCTTTAAAAATAACTTTTTCGGAAGATGAATTTGATTTTTTTGGGGGTACTGAACAAGTTGCAAAGAAAATGATTATAAAAAAAAATAGATACAGGCTTTTAAAAAAACTGTCAGTATTGCTCGGACTCATTAGGAAAATTTTTATTTTTTACATCGTTAATGTAATTAATAAAAGCTTGCGTCATGATGTGGTTCAAATCGGCATATCTTCTGAGAAATCTCGGGTTGAATTGTTTATTCATACCCAACATATCGTGGAGTACCAAAACCTGACCATCCACAAATTTACCAGCTCCAATTCCAATTACGGGTATTTTCAATTTTTCAGCTACAGTTTTGGCTAACATCGCTGGAATTTTTTCAAGTACGATGGCGAAGCAACCATATTTTTCCAATAAAATGGCATCTTCCAAAAGCCTGTCTGCCTCTTCTTTTTCAGTTGCCCTGACAGCATAGGTACCGAATTTATAAATGGATTGCGGTGTAAGCCCCAAATGCCCCATGACCGGTATTCCGGCTGTTAAAATTCTTTCGATACTTTCCCTGATCTCCTTACCTCCCTCCAATTTTACGGCGTGAGCACCGCTTTCTTTCATTATACGTATGGCGGAATTAAGCGCTTCCTTAGAATTAGCCTGATAGGAACCAAACGGAAGGTCAACCACTATCAATGCCCTGTCAACGGCACGGACCACCGAAGAGGCATGGTAAATCATCTGATCTAAAGTAATTGGCAGGGTGGTCTCATGGCCGGCCATAACATTGCTTGCACTATCGCCCACCAAGATAACATCAATTCCTGCTGAATCTAAAATTTTGGCCATGGAATAATCATAAGCCGTAAGCATGGCGATTTTTTCACCTGCATTTTTCATTTCCTGTAGGGAATGCGTGGTGATTTTTTTAAACTGCAAGCGAGACATAACTTTTCCGGTTACCACCGGAAACAAAATAAAATTTAAAAAGTGGTAAAGCCTTGCTTATCGGTAACCTTATGCTCAATGAGCAAACCTACGCAAGCACCTTCGGTAGGTTTATGATCATCTTTTTGAGTGGCCCCCTGTGGGATCATTACTTCAATAACTAATTGACGTGTACTTGCACTCTGAAATTCAAAAATTTGCGTGTTTTCAGCTTTGGCATTATCAAACAACAATTCATTCGTTTTGGCATCAAAAATTTTAAAATTCACTTTGTCACCCAGGGTAGTCTCACAACAAACACTGATTCTGTAATCCATCCCTTTATATATAACACAACGCAGTTTGCTCACTGTTCCCTGAGTAAACAAACCGCTTCGGCTTTGTGCATTATATATCCATTTTTCTCCCTTTACTTTTTCCAAAACGCAGTATTTTTTATGAAAGCCAGAACAAACACTTGCCTGACCCAATATTTTTCCTATCAGAATGGTTAAAAAAACTGCTATTATCGTTTTTGTTTTCATAGCTTATTTCGTTACGTTAATGTTTATGTATTTATTACGAATCTCGGCAATTTTTGAACGGATGGCTTCAAATTGTTCTTTGCTCATGTTCAATTTTTTACCCCCTTCAAACACATTGATTTTTTTATCTTTTTTAATCTGTGATGACACTTCAGTCTCATTTAGCTTATTATATTCATCAAGCAGCGATTGAAAATCGCTTTCAACTTTTTTTACATTTTCATCGGAATTGTACTTTTTAATAAATTCCATAAGGTTTTCAAGTGTGTATTTCTGATCGGCCAATCTTTCAATCACGATATTCCCTTCTTCATATTTTGCGATTTGTGTGGCTATATATAGACTTTCTATCCATCCACCGGCCACCATTAAAGCCAATGTCGGGCCTTGTTTGTTATTTTCAAGAGTCTCGAATGAACTAAAATAGATTTCATCCGCAATTACAGAAAGGGAATCGGGGGAAGATAGGTTTTTTTCAATTCGCTTTAAAACTTCAGGATTAACAGCAGACGAAACCCCGATTTGATCTCCGGTTTGTTTGACAATTTTAAAATACTTTATGGCTTCTGCTCCGATTTCAAAAATGCTGCAATAACTAAGATCAGTAGAATATATACCAAAATTTATGGCTTTGGAGAATGGGTCGTTGTAATTTTTGGCATTTTCAGGTGAATTTAAAAAAGAAATATTTTTATTTCCTTTACCCCCCACCATTTTAATAAAGGATAACATCTCGCCGGGCGAGGGTACTTGAAAAAAAGTTTCGGAAATTATCGGGTTTTCCATGATTTCAACGGAATCGTTCACAGGCGGGACATCCTCGTCATTTTTAGTTTCGTCACATGACAACGAGTAAAACATTGTTCCCATAATAAATAAATGTAATAAAGTTTTGGTTTTCATAGGTGTAAAAATATTTAATTTTTTACAATTTCATTCAAAATTTTTGCCACCTCATAAAATTCAATGGCTGAATATACTTTCAATCCGCTTGAATCGATCAGTTTTTTTGCCTCGACAGCATTGGTTCCCTGTAATCGGATTATGATGGGCACCGGAATGTTCCCTATGTTATTATAGGCATCCACAATACCTTGCGCGACTCTGTCGCACCGAACAATTCCTCCAAAAATATTTACCAAAATGGCCTTTACATTCGGATCCTTGAGAATAATTTTAAAAGCTTTTTCTACCCTTTCGGCATTGGCCGTTCCACCCACATCCAAAAAGTTAGCGGGTTCTCCTCCGCTAAGCTTAATCAGATCCATAGTGGCCATGGCTAAACCAGCTCCATTTACCATACATCCTATATTTCCTTCTAACTTAACATAATTAAGCCCTGCCTCTTTGGCCTCCACATCAATGGGATTTTCTTCCGTTAAATCGCGCATTTTTTCAATATCAGGATGCCTGTAAAGAGCATTATCATCAATGGTAACCTTGGCATCCACCGCGATGATTTTATCATCGGAAGTTTTTAAAACCGGATTGATTTCCATCAGGCTTGCATCCGACTGTACGTAAGCCCTGTAGAGTTTATCCACAAATTGCACCATCTCTTTGAAGGCTTCATCTTTCAATCCAAGATTGAAAGCAATTTTGCGTGCCTGAAAAGGCCTTAAGCCTACTTTGGGATCGATTTCTTCCTTCCAAATTTTCTCGGGATGTTTTTCGGCCACCTCTTCAATATCCATTCCTCCCTCGGTGGTATACACGATGGTATTCCTGCTTTTGGCTCTGTCAAGCAAAATACTCATGTAAAACTCTTTGGGTTGGGAGGGTCCCGGATAATATACATCTTGGGCAACCAATACCTTTCGAACCTTCTTTCCTTTAGGGCCGGTCTGGGGTGTAATAAGTTGCATTCCGATGATTTGACCGGATTTTTCTTTCACTTCTTCCAGATTTTTGGCTACCTTTATTCCTCCACCTTTTCCACGACCTCCGGCATGAACTTGCGCTTTAATAACGGCAAAGTCGCTTTTGTATTTTAGTTTTAATTCTTTGGCTGCTTCCAATGCTTCCTCAACATTTTCAGCTACAATTCCCTCTTGAATTCTGATACCAAATGATTTCAGGATTTCTTTCCCTTGATATTCATGCAGGTTCATGATTTTAATATTTAAAATTTCCCAAATTTATCTATTTAAAATGGAATCCTAAAAATCATTATAACTAAATTTGTGCATACGGATTACTGATGCGGATAATAATAGTGAGTCTGGTTTTTATTTCATCGTGTGCGCAAAACTCAATTAATAAAAACGACATGGAATCATTTAAGAAATCAAACGAAGAATGGAAAAAAATACTCTCGCCTGAACAATATTACATTCTTCGTGAAAAAGGAACAGAACGACCATTTACAGGGAAATATAACATGCATTTTGAAAAAGGGATTTATAAATGTGCAGGTTGCGGACTTGAACTCTTCAGTTCCGATATGAAGTTCGAAAGCCACTGCGGTTGGCCCAGCTTCGATAATGAACTGGGCGATGGGAATAGAATCCTCAAAAAAATGGACTATTCACACGGAATGATACGTGTTGAGATTCTTTGTGCACGCTGTGAAGGCCACTTAGGACATCTTTTTGACGACGGGCCAACGGCAACCGGAAAAAGATATTGTGTGAACAGCTTAAGTTTGACTTTCGAACCCGAATAATTAAAAATCAAACTTATACCCTACTCCTTTTACGGTTTTTATATACTTATCTCCCAACTTCTCACGAAGTTTCCTGATATGGACATCAATGGTTCTGTCGCCCACGATGACGTCGTCTCCCCAAATATTTTCGAATATTTGTTCCCTGGTGAAAACTTTTCCGGGTTTTGAAGCCAAATAAACCAGCAAATTAAATTCTTTTCTTGGAAGCTGAATTTCGTTTTCTCCCAGATAAACCAGGTGTTTTTCGGTGTCAATTGTCAGTTCTCCGAAAATTAAATTAGACGGAACTCCGGAGGTATCGGGAACAGTTTGATTTTTTCTCCTTAAGAGTGCCTTTATCCTGCTCACAAAAACCCTGGGCTTGATGGGTTTGGTTATAAAATCATCGGCTCCTACGTCAAAACCTGCTATTTGTGTATAATCCTCATTTCGGGCTGTAAGGAAAACCACCATTTTGTTCTTCAATACATTATCTTCCCTGATAATCCTGCACGCCTCTATGCCATCCATTTCGGGCATCATGATATCCAACACTATAAGGTCAGGATCGAATTTTCTGGCAGCATCAATGCCTGCTTTAGCATTGGTATGAGTGATGACCTGATAACCTTCTTTTTTCAAATTATAGGATAAGAATTCCAGTATATCTTCCTCGTCATCAATGAGTACAATTTTATCGGACATCTTCTGTTTAGTTTTCATGGCAAAAAAATTATTATTTCATTACAAAAAAATTAGCATAATGTTAATTTTAATTCAACTTTAAATTTAAGGATTTAATGATTTGGTAACATTAGTTTAAAGTAGGGATAAGAGTATAAAAATTACTTTGCAGTCGATGAAAAATATTGCCTTTTTTTTATTTTTTTTATTAATTGTATTCGGAATTTATCCTCAACCGACTTTTGATGATTCCAATTTTAAATATGGTATTATACGAGGTAAAATTCTAGATGCCAAAACCGGTGAAGCCATTGTGGGTGCGATGGTTGTTATTGACGGTACTACACAAGGTACTACAACCGATCTCGATGGTAATTTTCAGTTAAAGGTTCCCGCCAACAAAAAAATCAGCCTAAAAATCCAATACATCGGATATGTGAATAAAACCATCGATGGTCTTCAGGTAGATGCCAATGATGAAAAGGAATTCTCGGTTTCATTGGAAGAAAGCAAAGCGAACCAGTTAGATGAAGTTGAAATTGTTACCAGTGTAATAAAAGAAAATAATTTCGCTCTTATCCTTCAACAAAAAAATAATGCAAGCGTGAGCGACGGCGTTTCAGCAGAAACCATCAAAAGAACCCCCGATCGAAATACATCAGACGTTATTAAAAGAGTTAGTGGTGCTACCATCCAGGAAAACAAATTTGCCATCATTCGTGGAATGAACGATCGTTATAATGCTGCATATATTAATGGTGCGCCTTTGCCCAGTTCTGAATCTGACAGAAAAGCTTTTTCATTTGACATTTTCCCTTCCAATGCTTTGGATAACCTTGTTATTCTCAAAACTGCCCGCCCTGATTATCCCGCTGAATTTGGCGGTGGAATCATTGAAATTACCACCAAAAGTATCCCCGATAAAAATTTCATCAGCATCAGCACCTCAGCCGGTTATAATACCTTTATTACTAATCAAAAGCAAGTTGCCTATAAAGGCAGTAAAACCGACTTTTTAGGTTTCGACAACGGTAAAAGAGCTCTTTCGAAAGATATACCCTCTTATGAAGAATTTCCCGTTAATATTCATGAAAGAGCTGAAATGGCAAAAAAAATTCATACGGGCGACTGGAGTGTGTATACGCGCAATAACGCTGACCCAAATACATCATTCCAGTTCTCAGGCGGTATGAACATTAAAAGAAAAGGAGAAGATTTTTTCGGATTTTATGCCGCACTTAATCATAACCGTTCACTTTCCCTGATTAAGACACACCGAAATGTAATATTTGCGGGTTCCCCCAATAATCCTGAAGACCCTCTGATTTTCGATCGTTTACTTTATGATAAAAACTACCAAACCAATGTAAATTCATCTATGCTTTTTAATGCCGGGTTGAAATTAAATAAATTCAATCAGTTTAAATTTTTAAATATTGCTTCTTTGAATTCTGAAGACCGCACTATTTTCCGTCAAGGCACGCTTAACCCTGTAGACCAAAATCCGTATCTCCTTAAAGCATATGCCCTTTGGTTTACCCAAAACCGTATTATTTCAAATCAATTAATCGGTGAACACGTATTGGGAAATAAAAATGATTTTAAAATCTTGTGGAACCTGAACCGTTCTGCCGTTAACAGGAAAATTCCCAACCTCAGAAGGCATTCTTACACAAGAAATAAATTCTTGAATATGCCTGAAGATCCAAGTGAATCTCCGAATCCGCTGGATACGGTATATAAAGCAAACCTCGGAGAACAAGGCAGCAACAGCCCCGATTACTCCGGAGTTTCCATGTGGGCCGATCTCAAGGAAGTCATTAACTCGGCAAAATTAGATTTTTCCAAATCGTTTAAAATTAATGATAAATTCCAAATGGAACTTAAAACCGGAGGCCTCATCCAAAGAAGAAACAGGGAATTTGACTTCCGTACCTTTATATACTCTAAATACCAGATTATAGGAGGTAATTATGTCTTTAATGAAAATATAGCCTATCAAAATACCGATCAAATTTTTATTCCCGAAAATATGGGTATTATTACTCCTTCCACCCCCTCTAGTCCCAATGTGGGAGGATTCATTCTTTCCGAAACCACCGATCCGCAAAGCCCATATTGGGCAAATTCAAACTTAAACGCAGGTTTTCTGATGGGTGATTTTCGTTATTCCAAAATACGACTCGTTACCGGAGTACGTTATGAAAATTATTATCAATACATTAAATACCGGGATAACAATTTTAGAATAAATAAAAAATTCAACGAATTAGATACCGTTTGGAACAACTTCCTACCCTCTGTCAACTTAATTTACAGCCTAAATGACAAAACCAATATTCGTGCTTCCTGGTCTAAAACTTTGAATCGTCCGGAGTTCAGAGAGCTTGCCCCCTTTATTTTCTATGATTTTAACACCAACTACAGTTTATCGGGCGATCCAAAACTAAAATATTCCCTCATTGATAATTTCGATTTGCGTTATGAAATCTTTCCTGCAGGCGGTCAACTCTTTTCATTCTCATTATTCTATAAAGACATTGTGAATCCGATTGAAATTTATCAATCCCTTAACAAGGGTAACCTTTATTACGGCAACGCTCCAAGCGCTTATGCTCGCGGTCTTGAGCTTGAATATCGCTACAATATTGGAAATTTGTTCAAAGACGACTCCACAATTTTCTCGAAGATAATCAATAACCTTACGCTTTCAGGGAACTTAGCTTTCATTGAATCAAAAGTCAGAAATATCAATTACACTTATGAGCGTCCCCTGCAAGGTCAATCACCATATGTTTTAAATTTCGGCCTGAATTATTTCGATGCACAATCCACCTGGGGCGTAAGCATCATGTATAATCGTGTAGGGCCTCGATTGGCTTTTGTGGGTAATAATTTGTTCCAGGAAATCTGGGAAGGTTCGCGCGATATCATCGACCTTCAACTTAGCAAATCCTTCCTGAATAAAAAACTTGAAGTTAAGTTCAACGTTCGTGATCTGCTTGCAGAAAACCAAAGTCTGATCTATTACGCCAACTTTTCGAATTACAAATTCAACAACAGATCTACCCTCTTCAATAAAAAAGCATCCGTACACGAACGTTTTTGGATTCAAAATTGGGGCACGGTTTACAGCCTAAGCCTTAGCTGGAGATTTTAATCCAATTCTTCATATTCAGGAATATCGGATACAATACAACCTTTCTTTACAAAAAATTGCGTAATTCCATTTGTCAACAACAAATAAGGTGCTTTTAATTCCAGGTTATACCTCCAAATTTGTTGAACATGATTTTCATTGATATCCACATTCCAGGCTTTGCACTCTATAAGTAAAAGGGGAGCCAATCGATGATTAAAAAAAACGGCATCATAACGCTTTTTGATGGAAAAAAGTGTCATTTCTTTTTCAACCGATAATAACGATAGAGGATATTTTTTTTCTTTTACCAGGTAATGCAATAATTGCTGGCGAACATATTCCTCGGGCTTTAATACAAACCACTTTTTCCTGAAAATATCAAAATACATGGTCAGGCCCCCGACATTCCTTTTTAAATTCAACGGATAATGGGGATATAAGAATTTCGGAACGGAATTTAAGCCCTGTTCAACCATTGCATTAACAAATGTTCCCAGTTCTGATTTCGTTCTACTTTTATGGTGTGCCACCCCAAACGGGCAGCCCCTTCCAGATGCATTGGAGTGTCGTCTAAAAAACATATCTCATCCCCGCTTAAATTCCATTCCATCATCACATGCCTGAAAATTTTTTCTTCCGGTTTTCGCATCCCCAAACGGCATGAATAGTAAACTTTATCAAAAATTTTCTCCATTGTAGGGATACCTTTTTCTTTTATAATCTTGTTATGAATATACTCCAAATGAGGCTCATTGGTATTGCTCAGCAAACATACACCATAGGTTTCATTTAATTTTTTAATGAGTTTGATTTTATCCATGGAAATGTCGCCCAGCATGACATTCCAGGCATGCAGGATTTTGTCAAACCCGGTGCCGGCAGGAAAAAATTTTTTTAGTTCACAAAAAAAATCATCAGGTTTGATTAAGCCTTTGTCAAAATCATCGAATAATGAAATCTGCCGATTCGGACTATACAAGTCATCAGGATCAGGAATACCAAGTTTGATGAATTCTTCCCTGGTTTTTTCCGGATATAAATCAATCAGAACTCCGCCGAAATCAAAAACAAGCAGCTTTACATTTTTTTTCAAAACTTCCACCATGGCCTCGGGGTACCCAAATATAACTTACCTTGATGAATCCTTACGGGTAATTTTTCCAAATGACATGCATCGGCACCCGACAAAAGTTTTCCGCTGAGAATATCAAAACAATACCGATGCAAAGGGCATGTGATGGTTTTATTCATCGGATTGAAGCCCGATAGGCTCAATTTAGCACCGTTATGTGGGCATTTTTCATGAACCACATGAAATTCCCCTTCAAAATAAAAACAAAGATATTTTTTTGACTTAAAATAAAAATCTGTTACAAATCCCTCTGTGAGGTTATCGTCAATTTCTAAAATTTTATGCCATTCAAGGGAATTATCGGGCATCAGATTTTTATGAATTCTACTCTTCGGTTGTTAGCACGGCCTTCTGGAATATCATTTTTATCAACAGGTTCCGTTTGTCCTTTGCCATCGGATTCCATCCTTGAGGCCTCTATGCCGAATTCTTGAACCAAGGCACTTTTAACGGCAGCAGCACGCTTTTTAGATAATTCTAAATTGAAATCCGCTTTTCCCTGATTGTCGGTATGCCCGATAATTTTAACCCTGACTTCCGGATTCTGATTCAAAATATCCGAAATTTCCTTTAGGATTCCATACGACTCAGGCTTTAATTGATCACTTCCACTGTCGAATTTGATAGCCGTGGTGGAAAGTTTTCCTTCCGTAATCAACTTCGAACGTGTATCGGGGGCCTCCACTGCCACTTTTAAATTTCCGAAGAAATAGGCCTCTTTTTCAGGATTACAACCGTTGTGACGGAAATAGATGCTATTAGCACTTAATCCTTCGGGATAAACACGTGGTAAATCCCACACTTTTTTCTCGTTGACATAAACCCTTACTCTCTGTTTTTGCCTCCAGATGGAAACATGAATTTTATTCTTTTTATTTTTAACCACGAAGTTGTCTAAATCTGCATTGTTCTTTAAAATTTCCTGAGCATTTTTTGAACTGTAAACCGACGTCATACCCCTATAAAGACCGGCACCCTGGGGGTGAAATGCAATTTCAACTCCCCCACCATTCTCTATGCGGCCATTACCAAACTTGTTAAAGTTTTTAAACCTATTACCAATATTTTTCTCGGATGTAAAACCCACCACAAAATGCCCGCTGTAATAGCTATACTCATCCGAACAAATCAAATCGAATTCTACCGTAAAATTATCAGGCAGGTTGGTTACCCATTCCGGATAAAATATGACCTCAGAATTAGTTTTAAGATAACGGGTGGGTTCATTGTTCAAAGTTACTACCTCCCCTGAACCGTTGGTATTCCATTTGGCAGGAAAATCGCCAATATTATCCTGCATAAAATCTTCCGAAGCAATGATTTTATCACCGGGAATAAAATCAAACTTGGAATACACTTTTAAATCAGAATTAGGATTGAGGGTATTATTACCGGTAGAACCTGATCCAGAAGATGAAGAACTAATTCCAGAAGTAACATTTCCGTTATTTCCGGAATTTGAACCGGATGCTGTTTGATTATTTTCTTCTTCTTTTCCTTTTTTATTGTCTTTTTTAATGGCTTCCCTGGCTTCCTCTGCTGCTTTTTTCTCGGCTTTGTCGTAGGTCTTACTTACGGCTTTGTCTACGGAATTTTCCACTTTCTGCTTCAATCGATTTTCTGCCCTTTTCATTAAACGATCACCAAACGATTGAGAAAAAAATACAAAAGGAAGCAAAATAATCAGCATCGTATAAGTAAGCTTATTCATGTGGTAAAAATATAAAAAAATTCTAACTCAAAATTTCATAAAAACCTGCAGGTCCGAACCGGAATATTATTTCAACGACACTTATCTTATGTGCATCAGGTATTTCCACTTGAAAATGATTCATGTAAGGTTTTGTTAAAAAATCATTAATCATTTTTAATTCGTAAAAATCCTCCCATTGAAGCCATTTTAAGATCAAATTCATACCATGCCTGTTGAATTCATATAAAAACCGGTATTCAGTGGAAAATAATTCTTTTAAATCATCGGAAAAAAAATAGTAAAAGGGGGTTTTACCATATGCCGATTTTATGGCGATTTCATGATCGTGTTGCCAACGACGGCCATAGGAAATTTCAACTTCGTGCAAAGGCATTGCAGTTGATATTTTTCTTACAGGAACACTTAACGCCTCGATGCCTTTATCGTTGGAAATATAGCAACGGTTAAAATTGTGTATCCGATTTTTATCTACTTCCGCATATTCATCAGCTTTGAAAATATTTTTTTTGTTTAAAAAATCACCGATACTAATCAGATATGGGCAATACTCTTCAAAAACCGGCATAAACTCCTATAATCCTGTTTTTATTTACCGGCCCCCGAAATCTTGAATCCAGTGCATGGCTTCTGTTATCGTTAACCAAAAAATATTTTATTTCTTTATCAACTGAGTCGAAGCTGACTACATAAATAAAATGATCGCGGTTGAATTTTTTCTCTTTTAATTCCTGCCAAATTTCCCTGTCGAATTCTTTAGGTTCCATGAGTTTTCGTTCATAGATCAACCCCTGAATCTTCGTTGAAATATCAGCCATCGTAGTGGAGTCAGTATTGACATTAAATATCGAGTCGGTAAGAATTTCGAAATATCGGAGGCGATACTTTTGGAGTATTTTTTTAATACCTGATTTTTTGGGGACCTGCAAGAAAAAATCCGTATAAAGTTTGTCAGGATTGTCCATCATAGGCCTTACAGACCATCCGTTTTTAAAACATACGGTATCTCCGCTTTGCCCAAGTACGCGCGATACACACAAGGAACTATCGTCACCAAAATAGGCCACAATGTCCCCCGTCCTGATTTCATCGGTGTTTTTTCTGAACCAATATTTTTTTCCGGGTTCCAGAGAGGGCATCATGGCCGGAGATTCAATTTTTAAAATAAAAAAATTTTGCATGAAGTAAAAGAACAAAAAAAACAGCAACAGGAGTAATGTAAAAGCCGGAATTATTTTTCTGAACTTTTTTTCATCTTTCTTTTCTTCCATTGTTCATAGGCAATATAAGCAATAATGCACATGATAACGGGAAACTTTACGGAATGGAGCCGGCCTTTTTCAACGTAACTGAAAACCCGGTTCCAACGATATTTTCCTTCTTTGCTGTTTTTGAAAATACTCAGGAATGATTTTCCGCTGACGGGATTATTTTCTTCATACTTGACGCTCAGCCAAATAAAAAAGGGTGAGCCCACCACGTGGTCGAAGGGAACCATACCCCAACTACGGCTATCGGCAGAATTATGACGATTGTCGCCCATCAGAAAGTAGTAATCTTGCTTGAAAGTATAAGAAGTTATTGGCTTACCATCATAAAAAATCTTATCACCTTTCACTTCCACCTGATGAATGCCATCATCGTATGTATCGATGATTTTTCGGTACAGGGGAAGATTATGGGTGTCAAGGGCAATGGTGATTCCTTTCCTGGGTATCCAAAGCGGGCCAAAATTGTCATTGTTCCAGGGATAGGAAGGATGGTGCGGGAAAATGGTAATTTCCCTTTGTCCTGCCTTATCAATTTTCCGCCAGACTGAAACTACTCCCGGAACATTTTTAATTTCCTCGGCGGTTTTTCGTGTCATATTCAGGCGATATACCACCGTATCTTTCGACTCTGCAGCAATATCACATTCGGTCACATAAATATCATACTTGTCAAGCAATGCTGCATTGGATAGTCCATATCGTCCGCTTTCCCTGTATCGGATCATATCTCCAAATACCCTTCCCACGGTTTTAACATAATAAAAATGTTGAACATTCTCGGGAAATTCCTGTGGCTTACCATTGATATATACCACTCCGTCTTTGATTTGAAAAGTATCTCCTGCTATGGCCACAGTCCTTTTAACATAAAATTCCCTTTTATCCACCGGCCTTCCTACAATTTTTCCCATGGGTTGCTCATTCAAAGGGTTGATATTATCCGGGTTATGCACGTATTCCCACGCCTTACCCTGAAAATATGCATCACTTTTGGCAGTATCTCCCATACTCCTTGCCTCTTGCTTCATAAGGTTTGCAATAATCCTCACTGCATTGTAATAACTGATATCCTGCATGTTCAGAATAACAGTGTCGCCATCAGGGTAATTGAAGACGGTGATATCGCCACGTTCCACTTTACCAAAGCCGGGAAGGCGCAAATAAGGCAGTTTAATCCATTCCAGATAGGCAGGTACTTTTGTACCCGGGAATGAATGGTGTGCAAAAGGAAAAGCCACAGGGGTTTGCGGAATCTTGGGGCCGTATGCAAATTTGTTTACAAATAAAAAATCGCCTACCATCAAAGTTTTTTCGAGCGAAGAAGTGGGAATGGTAAAGGCCTCGATGCAATAACTTCTTAGAATTGAAACAACAACCACAGCATATAAAATCGGGTCGACCCATTTTTTGATGAATTCACTGGGTTCAGGAATATACTTTTCAGGCCCAAAAAATTCGGCTTTAGAATCAAAAGCCAAACGAAACCAAAAAATATAAGGCAAAACACAAGCCAAAAAGACATCCCTGGTTGTAGTTTTATTGAAGCATCGGGCTGTCCAAAAGCCAAAAACTCCGAACATAATCAGGTTAATTCCCGGAAAAATAACGGCCACTCCCCAATACCAGGGTTTTTTAAAGATTTTGGATAATCGAATAAAGTTATAAACCGGAATAATTCCTTCCCACAACTTCAGGTTCATCTTGGGAAAAAGAAAATAAAAGGCAATATGCTGAAGGATAATCAGGCCGATGAAAATGATGTTACCAATAAACATTTTGCGCTTGTGTTTGAAGCCCAAAAGTATAAAAACGGCTTGTTTTTATCTGGTTTTTAAGAAAAAAATTAGATGAACAAAGAATAAACCCCGGAAATCAAAATTGCCCAATCAAATTCAAAAAATTATATTTGCAGCCAATTTTTTACAGAATTTTTTATGCAAAGTAAAGGTCCGATCAAAGTATTTACCATTTTACTTACACTTGCGTGTATTTTCTATTTATCGTTTACCTGGGTAACCCGCAATGTGGAAAGCGAAGCTGAAGAATATGCCGCGAATCTTGTAGCCGGTGCAAAGTATACCGAATTTGCAAAAAAAATTTCCGGCGGTAATGCTTCGCGCATGCAAATTGTACTCGACTCTCTTAAAGAAAAAATAACAGACCGCTATCTGGATTCCATGAAGAAAGAAGTGGTCTATGATATAGGAATTGCAGAATATACCTATGAAGATTGCAAGAAAAATGAACTCAATCTTGGCCTGGACCTCAGGGGAGGAATGAATGTGACACTGGAAGTATCCATTATCGATATCATTCGTTCCCTTTCGGACTATAATCCTGATAAAGATTTTAACAAAGCACTCGAAGAAACCCAAAAGAACCTGGGAGTGGACAATAATGATGATTTTATTACTTTATTTGAAAAGACCTATCGCAAAATTGCGCCCAACGGTCGGCTTGCACCCATTTTCCAAACACAGGAAAATAAAAATGAAATATCCTATAATTCCTCCAACGATGAAGTAATCCGCTTTATCCGTAAGAAAGTAAATGAAGCCGTATCGAATTCCGAAAAAACATTCCGTAGCCGCATTGACCGCTTTGGCGTGGCTCAGCCTAATATCAGAAAACTTGAAGCCAGCGGGCGGATTATGGTTGAACTCCCCGGTGTCAAAGACAAACAACGTGTCAGGGAACTACTGCAAGGAACGGCTAATCTTGAATTTTGGGAAACCTACGAAAACGCCGAAATAGCCCCGCTCTTCGACAAGGCCAATTTTGCCGTTCGTCAGGAACTGTTTCCTGAAACCCTTACCCCAACTAACGTTCAACCTCTCGACTCGGCATCCGCCTCTAAAAAAGACAGTGCCGGCGTTGTTAAAACCGATACTTTAAAAAAGAACGATACATCCAAAACAGCTTCCACTCCTACCGTAAACCCGCAGGATACCGCTCTGAAGAATTTCCTTAAGCGCTACCCGATATATTCCATGAGTTCGCCTCTGAAGCCTAATATTATTTTTGATGAAAAAGGACAACCCAAGCAATATGCTGAGGGGCCAATCGTCGGAAGGGCTTATAGTAAAGCAGATACTGCCAAAATCAACGAGTATCTGAAAATTGCTATCAGGAAAAACATTTTTCCGGCGAAATTAAAGTTCATGTGGTCGGCCAAACCTATTGACCAGCGGGATGAAAGCGGCCGTGTGGTGGGATCGTATTTTGAGTTGTATGCCATCAAGCAAACCGACTCCAAGGGTCGTGCTGCCATGTACGGAGACATAATCTCAGATGCCCGAAAAGATTATGACCAACGCACCGGAGGTTCACCACTCATTAGCATGAGTATGACAGGAGAGGCTGCCATTAAATGGAAAAACCTAACTAAAGCCAACGTCGGAAAGTGCATCGCCATTGTGATGGATAATATGGTGTTCTCCGCTCCTCGGGTTAATCAGGAAATCTCCGGAGGACAATCGCAAATCACCGGAAATTTCACCGATGAAGAAGCCGAAGCCCTGGCTGCCATTCTGAGTGCCGGAAAACTTCCTGCTCCTGCCCGAATCGTGGAAGAAAACATTGTGGGCCCCACCTTGGGTAAGGAATCCATTGAGTCAGGACTATACAGTTTTGTTATTGCCTTACTGGTTATACTTGTCTTCATGGGGATCTACTATAACAAAGCCGGTTGGGTGGCCAATATTGCACTGATATTGAACATGTTTTTTATTATGGGCGTATTGACCTCCATCTGTCTCTTATACACA
>JAOAHO010000033.1 GCA_026415195.1 Bacteroidia bacterium
GCTCAAATGGAGGGGTGCCTCCGAAATCTGGGCGTTCATGCTTGCGGAGTTATCATTACCCCGGGTGAACTAACCAATTATGTTCCCGTCACAAAACAAAAGGACGGTAACATGCTCCTGACACAGTATGACAACTCGGTGGCTGAAAGTGCGGGATTATTGAAAATGGATTTTCTGGGATTGAAAACTCTTACCATAATCCGTGATGCCCTTAAGTTCATTGAACAACGCCATGGCGTAAAAATTGACATTGATGCCATTCCGCTTGATGATCCGAAAACCTACGAGATTTTCCAAAAAGGAGAAACTAATGGCATTTTCCAGTTTGAAAGCGATGGGATGAAGAAATATCTGAAAGAATTAAAGCCCGATACCTTGTCGGATTTGATTGCCATGAATGCCCTTTACAGGCCCGGGCCATTACAATACATTCCGAAGTTTATTCTGAGAAAACATGGCCTTGAACCGGTTACTTATGATCTTCCGGCCATGGAAGAATTCCTTAAGGAAACCTACGGAATTACGGTTTATCAGGAACAGGTAATGTTGCTTGCCCAAAAATTGGCCGGTTTCAGTAAAGGCGATGCCGATACGTTGCGAAAAGCCATGGGGAAAAAGCAAAAAGACACCCTCGACAAAATGAAAGATAAGTTCATGAAAGGGTGCGCGGCCAACGGTCATCCGGTAGATGTTTGCGATAAAATCTGGAAGGATTGGGAGGCTTTTGCCAGCTATGCTTTTAATAAGTCACACTCCACCTGTTATGCATATCTGGCCTACCAGACGGCCTACCTTAAAGCACACTATCCTTCCGAATTTTTGGCTTCAGTACTGAACCACCAGAAAGACATTTCGAAAATTTCTTTTTTTCTGGAAGAATGCCATCGGCTGGGAATCAAAGTTTTGGGGCCCGATATCAATGAAAGTTATTCCAAATTCATGGTGATGTCGGATGGCAGTATTCGCTTTGGATTGTCGGGGATTAAGGGCGTGGGTGAAAATATAGTGGAATTGATTGTGCACGAGAGGGAAAAAAACGGAAAATACCTCAGCATTTTCGATTTTGCACGCAGACACGATACCAAAGTGGTGAACAAGAAAGTAATCGAAAATTTAGCACAGGCAGGAGCATTTGATTCGTTTGATGGCATTAAGCGTTCCATGTTTTTTATGTCGGAAGATGAGGGAAAACCCAACCTTACGGATATCTTAATCAAGTATTGTAACCAATATCAGAAATCAAAAAATTCCAGTTCCCAATCCTTGTTTGGAGGAAGTGATCAAACTAGTGTAATTTCAGAACCGGAATTACCAAAGGTGGAAGAATGGTCTATGACGGAAAAACTAAAAAAAGAAAAGGAACTGGTCGGTTTTTATTTATCAGGGCATCCGTTAAATCCCTGGAATTGGATGATACGGCACGTGTGCAACGTAAATATTTCCGATTTGAAAAACAGAAAGGAAGATTTTTTGAATAAAGAGGTGCATTTGGCAGCCATTGTGGAGAATGCGGAGCTTAAATACAACAAATCGGGGAATCCTTTTTCGATTGTGGAATTGTCCGATAAATCCGGCGAAACCTTGGAGTTAATTGTAACCGGTAAGGAATGTTTGCAATATCAGCACTATCTGAAGCCCGATATTAAATTGTTCCTGAAGCTGAAAGTTATTCCTTCGTATGATGGTACAGCCATAAGGATAAACCTTTCAGAAGCATCACTTTTGGAAGATCAAAAAAACAAAATCAGAAAACATTTTAAAATAAATATTCCCTTAGAGTTGATGAATGAAGAAACCACGAAAAAAATTCAGCACATCATAAAAAAATATCCCGGTGAAAATACTTATGAAATATGTCTTATCGACAGGATAAGCAAACGGGAATTTCATCTTAAAAACGATAAAGGCGGAGTCAGACTTGAAGAAGCTTTGTTCCGGGAAATGGAAAATTTAAATGTTTGTGAAATCCAATTGTTGTGACATGAAAAAATATAAAAACATAATAATCATATTGTTTTTTTTAAAGCAGCTATCTGCTCAAAAAAATACACAGCAATTTACGCTCGATACGTTAAAGTTCATGGCGGAATTGAGGGAGTATTTCATTACAAATTCTGCCAATAAAGAGTTGGCTACCGAATATATGGATAAGATGGAGAAAGATTGGAAAAAAAATATCATTACCGGATATTATAAGCACGAAATCATAAAATATTCCAATAAATTTTTGAAAAAGCGATTAAAGCCTTATCCTTTTTTTGTGCATTATTTCAATATGATCTATACAATTTTAAAGAATAATAAATCCATTGAATCGTATGAATCTTGGCAAAAGTGTGCCGATAAAATCTTGGCAGGAAACAGTAGCAGGGGGATTCAGGATTTTTTTGAAATGAGCGAATATATTTTTGAGCGTAACATTTTATATAAAACTCCGTCGTATATTTTCTATTTAAAAAATGATGATTATAAATTTGAATTTGACAGCGTACCAAAAATAACTTTTCAAAAAAATGTCTTGGTAGGAATGAATCCCCGTGGCGACAGTATATATGTGGAAGATGTAAGTGGAGTCTACTATCCAACTCTTGGTAAATTCTACTGCAAAGGTGGAATGGTACAATGGAGCAGGGTAGGGCTTCCGTCGGATGTGAATGCCAGATTGAAAAAATTTGAAATTGATTGTAAAACGGGAGCTTATACCTCCGACAGTGCTTTGTTTACTGGCAAGCAATATTTTGATAAACCCCAATATGGCAAACTTACCGACCGTATAATTACCGAAAACAATGAGCCCACTTATCCGCGCTTTGATTCGTACAGTAAGCGTCTATTGGTTAAAAATATTTATCCTGATGTAGATTTCGATGGAGGATTTGGAATGCGCGGTCCAAAGTTTGTGGGATATGGTAACCCGGAAAATCCTGCTAAAATTATTATCAAGCGCAATAATCAGAAATTTTTGGAAGTAAGTGCTCGTTCGTTTGCCATGAACAGCGAACGCATTTCAACCGGTTCGGGAAGAATAAAATTCATTCTGGAAAAAGACTCCATTACGCATCCCGGTTTAAGTTTTATTTATGAAGTGGAAAAAAGAAAAGTTACCATGATCCGAACGGATGACGGATTGCAGAAAACGCCATTTTATAACTCCTTTCATAAATTGAATATGTTTTTTGAACAACTCTCTTGGAAGACTGATGAACAAAAAATGGAATTCGGATTCCTGCCCAATAATTTCCAGGGTGAAGCTTTTTTTGAATCGGAAGATTTTTTTACAAAAGCCCGTTATGATGAATTAAAAGGAGGTGATAATATTAGCATTATACAAAAAATCAATGAATACTATCTGAAAACCAAAGATTCAGTATTTACCGCGGTAGACCTGGCAAAATACATGAAAGTAATGGCCGTTGACCTCAGGCCAATGCTGTTTAAGATTTCCATTCATGGATTGATTGATTACAATCCGGAAACCGATTTCCTGTACATAAGAAAAAAATTAAAAGATTATATTTTGAATAATCAAAACAAAAGGGACTACGACATTATTACCATACACTCCGTCAATCCCGGAAAACCAAATGCAGAATTGAATTTGCTGCAAAATAATTTTGATTTGAAAATATACGGTGTGAAGCAAATCTTACTAAGTGATACACAAAAAGTTTTTGTATTTCCAAAGAACCAACAAATTACTATGAAAAAGAACAGAAACTTTGAATTCAGCGGAGTTGCGGCATCGGGCAAAATGGAATTTCATGGAAAAGATTTTGTGTTTGACTATGAAAATTTTAAAATAAAAATGAAAATCATCGACTCCATAAGGATATTTGTCGTTAGCCGTGAACCCGACATCAACGGAAATTACTTCTACAGAAGAGTAAGAACTGTTATTGAAAATGCCAACGGGGAACTTCGAATCGACGGGCCTACCAACAAATCCGGTTGGAAGCGTGCACCTACTTTTCCGCAATTCGAAAGTTTCAAAGAATCTTACGCTTATTACGATAAACGTTCCACCTTCAAAGGAGTTTATGACCGCAACAGGTTTTATTTTAAACTCAAACCTTTCAAGCTTGACAGTTTGGATAATTTCAGAAATGAAAGTTTGATTTTTGACGGAGTTTTTAATTCTGCAGGGATTTTTCCTGTGTTTGAAGAAAAGCTTACACTTCAACAGGATTATTCACTTGGTTTTATTCGCCAGACACCCCCCGGAGGGTTTAATGTATATGGAGGCAAGGGAAAATATGATGCCACCATCAGCTTAAGTGATAAAGGCCTGAGAGGAAACGGATTTTTGACCTTCGGGCCAAGTAAAACGAAATCGGATGATTTCATGTTTTTTCCCGACTCCACAAATGCCAAAGCTCAAACGTTTGACATTCAGGAACAAGATTCACCTTATGAATTTCCGGTAACCCATGGCGATACGGTGAATATTCATTTTATGCCCTATGGCGATTTGTTGCAGGCCTCGACCATTAAGAAGCCCATGAAAATGTATAAGGAGCAAACTGTCTTCCGCGGTCGTTTAGATTTATCGCCCAAGCAATTAACCGGCAAGGGAAAAGTGGATTTTGAAAAAGCTGATTTGTCGGCCAATAAAATTTTATTCATCAGGAGAAAATTTTTTTCGGACACGGCCGATTTTCACCTCAAAGCTTTTGATGAAGAAGGGTTTACTTTTTCCACCAAAAACGTGAATTCCAAAATTGATTTTGATAAACGCGAAGGTGAATTTATTACTAACGGAAGAGGTTCCTATGTGAAATTCGACAAAAACCAATACATCGCCTACATGGACCGATTTACATGGTATATGGATAGTGAAGATATCCAGTTGGGAGACGAAAAGAAAACCCTGGATGAAAATGTTCAAAGTTCGCTGGATTTGGAAGGCCCCGAATTTATCAGCATTCATCCGAAGCAGGACTCCCTGCGCTTTTTTGCCCCGGCAGCCAAATACAATTTACGAAAATACATTATTAACTGTAAAAATGTTCCATTCATAGAAGTGGCCGATGCCAGGATATTCCCTCACATGGGTAAGGTAACCATATATAAAAATGCCGTTATGGATACGCTTAAGGAAGCCAATATGTTGGCCAACATCGTTACCAGGTATCATAACATCAGAAATGTAACGGCCAATATATTCGGAAGAAGGGCATATCTGGCTCGAGGGACTTATAATTACATTGACGAAAATGACCGTCCCCAGAAAATTTTCTTTCATACCATTAAGCCCGATACCGGAGGCCAAACCATTGCGGAAGGAAAAATTGATGAAAAAGACAAATTCAGGTTTAACGATTATTTCAGTTTTGCCGGAAAAGTTCGTTTAGAAGCATCCAATCAATTTTTATTTTTTAACGGTGGAACTCAGATTGTCCATGGGTGTAAAAAAGTCAGAAAAGCTTATTTGAAATTTGAAGGAGAAATAAACCCGAAAGACATTTTAATCCCCATTCCCGAAAAGGCCTTTGATATGAACGGAAACCCGGTTGTGAATGCCATCATGTATTCATTAGACACAACGGCAGTGTATTCGGGGTTTGTATCGCCTAAGGAAGCCCGATCCGATAAGGAATTAGTGAATGCTTACGGATTTTTAACTTATGAACCGGAAGAGAAAGAATACCGCATTTCATCTAAAGAAAAATTAACGGAACAAAATATGCCGGGCAATTTTCTAAGCTTGAATGTTGATGATTGTAAGGTTTACGGTGAAGGAAAAATTAACCTGGGTGCTGATTTAGGGCAATTGGAAATCAAAACGGCCGGAATGTCAACGCATTTTCCCAATGATTCCGTAAGTGTAGATTTAATGGGTACCATTCAGTTTTTCTTTTCGGAAAAGGCATTAAAAATAATGATAAAAGATTTGAATATTTTTCAAAATACCGCCACTCCTATCGATTTATCATCTCCGCTTCTGACTAAAGGACTCGGTGAAATTACAGGCAAGGACAAAGCCGATAAAATTATTTCTGAATTAAACCTTTACGGAGAAATTAAAAGATATCCTGATGAACTGGAAAAAACTTTCGTATTGACGGATTTAAATTTTACCTATGATGCCCGGAAGAAATCTTTTATAACCGGAGATATGATAGGAGTGGTAAGTATAATGAAGAATGATATACTAAGAAAGTACAGAGGAAAAATAAAAATTGAAAAAACCAGAAATAAAAAAGACCGTTTTTATTTTTATTTAGAACCGGATCCTACTACTTGGTATTTTTTCGAATATGCCAACGGAACCATGAAAGCTATCAGTTCGAACAGGGAATTCAATGAAGTTATCAAAGAATTGAAAGCCAAGAACAGAAAACAAGATGTGGACAAAGGACCTTCATTTCAATTTACCATTGGGAGTGAAGCTTCAAAAAATAAGTTTGTTAGGGAAAATATGGATGAGAAAAGAGAAGAAAAGAAAGAGGAAGAAGAGTAAAACAATTTATTTTTTAACAGTTTTTTATTTTCGATTTTTTTTACTACATTTACGAAAATTATTTACTATGAAAAAATGGTTATGGTGTATTGGAATGTTGCCAATTCTGCTTAATGCACAACATTTCAGAAAAGCATTAACGGGGAATGAAGTACCGGTTCAAAGTCAAAAAATAGAAAGATGCTCCACACCTGTTCCTCCTAAAGAATGGGATGAATGGTTCAACAAAGAAGTGGAGAAATACAAGGAATATGCATCCAATCCTGCCAATAAAGTTCAGAATAACTTTAAAATACCCGTTGTTGTACATGTAATTTATTCCCCAGGCAATTCAGTTGGTGTTGGAGATAACATATCTCAGGCACAGGTAATAGACCAAATTAATATTTTAAATGCCGATTTTGCAGGAACCGGATTAAACAGTGGGAATGTTCCATCTGCATTCGCCTCTCTTAAATCCAATTGCGGAATAGAGTTTTGTCTTGCCACAAAAAATCCCACAGGAGGCGTTATGCCTGAACCCGGAATAGACAGGGTTTTAGCCACTTCCATACCGGGAATTTCATCTGTTCCAGGCACCGGTTTTACTTCATCTACCATTGATAACATTATTAAGCCCAACACTATTTGGGATCCTACAAAATATTGCAATATGTGGGTTTTAAAATTGCAAAATGGCCTTTTGGGTTATGCAACATTTCCGGCCGGAACCACATTGTCCGGAATCCCCGGTTCGCTTGGTTCGGCTCAAACAGATGGAGTTGTAATGGGCTATCAGTTTTTTGGAAGTATAGGTGCTGCAGCCGGTTCGGCACCTTATCATAAAGGTAGAACTACTACTCATGAAGTGGGGCACTGGCTTGGCTTAAGGCATATTTGGGGTGATGCAACGTGTGGTAATGATTTTTGTAATGATACACCTGTTCAAAATACATCTACCGGTGGTTGCCCCTCATTTCCAAGTTCGGCCGGTTGTTCAGGATCTCCGAATCCTCCGGGTAAAATGTTTATGAATTTTATGGATTATACTGATGACCTTTGTATGTACATGTTTACGCACGACCAAAAATGGAGGATGCACACAGCAATGCAAACGGGAACGTATCGTAAAAACCTTAGTGTATCTTCCCAGAGCCTTTGTACCTTTACGACGGCTGCTCCTACGGCCAGCTTTACCGTTCCGTCCACTGTTTGCGCTGGTGGAACTGTTTATCCGAATAACTTCAGCTTGGGTTATCCTTCACCAAATTATTCATGGAGCGTCAACCCCGGAACGGGAGTCAGTATCAGTTCCAATACACTAAGCATGCCGATTATTACTTTTAATAATCCCGGAACTTATTCAATTACAGTTGTTGCTACAAACTCTTTAGGTAATAATTCACAAACTAAAACCATTAATGTCATTAACTGTTCAGGCCCGCCAACCTCAACCGTATGTGCAGATACCCTTTCTAATTTTTCTACTTCTGCTACCTTAACTGTTTTCAGAGGAGCAGCTGATAATACCGTCCCGGGTTGTTCCCCTAATGCAGGTTACGTATGCGGAAGCAACTGCTATGGCGATTTGGAAAAAGCCGAATATTATGCTTTGGGAACTTATTCCCATATTCCAAACGCACAAATCAATGCCGTCATCGGTTTATTCTATAAATGGAATAACCTGGGTACTTCAGGAAATAACAGTTCCCCAATAAGCATGAGAATATATAACCGTACCTCAACAACATTTACCGGTATGCCTTCAGGAAATGCTCCGGGTTCACAAATCGGAAGTGTAGGGGCAACCTTAGGTAATATAAATTCAGCTACGGCCGTAAATAGCGCAACTTATGTTGGTAACCCGAATATAAGTTTTGTTAACCCGATTATCCGTCCATATAAGTTCACATTTTCCTCACCAATAAATGCACCTACATCCGGAGGATTTTTCTGTTCATTGGTTCTTCCAACAGGAGCAGGAGATACGGCCGTTGTATTTAATAATACTCCTACTGCCGGACAAAATACCGCTTATGAAAAGTGGAGTGACAATACATGGTATGAAATCGGTACGGCTTGGGGAGGAGGACACAATTACAATATTGCCTTGCTCCCTGTGATGAATTGCACAACAACAGCAATGAAAAATTATACTCAATTAAGTGATGAAATTATGGTTTATCCGAACCCATCACAAGGCCACTTTAACCTGATCACTACTTTTGAAAAGGAAAAAAATATCCATGTTAAAGTATATAATACGCTTGGCCAACTCATTCACCATACTGAGTATAAAAATGTTAAGAATAATGCCATTACCATTGATTTAAGCAAAGAATCACAGGGATTCTATAATCTCGTGATAACCGATGGTAAAGAAAAACATCAAATCAAACTTCTAAACAATAAATAATTTTTCATAGCAAAAAGATGAAACCCCCGTTAATCGGGGGTTTTCTATTTACTTTCAAATTGAAAATAATATCTACTTTTACGTTCATGAACACAAAAGCCATTTGGGGAATCTCGGTCATCAATTTTCTTTTGATACTTTGGTTGTTATTCAAATCTTTTTCAGGTACTGAAAAAAATATGCAGGATAATACCAAAGAGATTTCTGAAAAAAATCAGCAGAACATCCAAACTAAGGTAAATGCTTCTCACGAACCTACAGGAAAAATTGCATTTATAAATATTGACACAGTTAATGAAAAAAGCTTATTTGTGGCCGATATGGTAAAAAAACTCAAGGCCTCGAAAAATTCCATTGAAGCATCGCTCGAATCACTCCAACAGCAATACCAACAAAAAATCAAGGAATATCAAAACTCTGCATCAGCCGGCATAGCTCCGGAGAGCGAGTTGGCGGCCAAGGCAAAGGAAATTCAGGCCATCGAACGTGAAGCCCAAAACAAGCAAATTCAGATGGACAACCTGGCCATGGAGCTTAACGAAAAAAACGAAATGTTTCAAAGAGAAGTCAAATCTATCATTCAACGTGAATTTGCATCGAAATATGATTATATTTTTACATATAGCGATGCCGTCCCTACCATGCTCTATGGTAATTCCGCTTTTGATATTACGAATCAGGTAGTGGAATTAATTAACGCCGAATACAAAAAGAAGAAAGAAGAAAAATCAAAATCGAAGTAAGTTAATCCTTCAGGATAGCCGCCACATTTGGTTTAAAGTAGTTTTTGCTTTTCATTACTTTGCCGTCTTCCCTGTAAATGGGCTTTCCGTTATCATCCAACTTGCTCATGTTGCTGCGGTGTATTTCATCAAACACGGCTTCCATTTTATTTTGCAATCCGTGCTTCAGCATGGTGCCGCATAAGATATACATCAGGTCGCCCAATGCATCGGCTATTTCGGTAATATCTCCTTTTTTGCAGGCCTCCAGATATTCTTCATTTTCTTCTTTTAAAAGGTTATAACGCAACAGAAATTCGTTTTCTCCAATCAGCGTCGGACATTCAGCATTACCTATTCCAAAAGCATCATGAAATTCCCTTACTTTTTGAATTTGTTGGTTCATGGATTTTTTATGAAAGATATAAAAAATCTCCGCAAAGGGGGATTTTGTTTTATCAAAAGATATTAAAAAGTGGCCTTTACTTATTGAATTTTAATATCGTCAAGATAGTAATTTGTTGTGTATCCCTGTGAAGCGCTTCCGTAATAAAGGAAGGCAATGCAATAGGTACCTGTATAGGAGGGCGGCAAATAAGATGACAGGTTCACCACTCCCGAATTAACAAAATTAAAATTGCTTCCTGTCAGCGGGGCAATGGTGGCGTTGGTGATGGGTGTCCAAGTACCGGGGGTGAGGAGGTTTGAACCATTGAAAGTATTGCTGATGTAAACTGTTAGCGGATTAGGATGCCCGCTTGAAGCATAAGCCATCGCAGATTTGAATTCCATGGTTGGAGAGGGAACAGATTGAATTGGGGGGGTAATCAACCAAATTTTGTTGGAAGCATCGCTCGAACCGAATGATGTTACCTTTGCCCTGTAGTTCCCGCTGAAAACATCGCTTGTCCACTTACGGGTGCCGTTCTCATCGAAATTTATCCAACCCGTTAAATTGATGGGATTATTTGTGGCGGTTTGAGATGAAAAATTTTCATTGATGGAATTCACAGTTGAACCAAGAGCAAAAGTTGGCTGAGGAATCGAGCAATTGGTGCCGTTCATGGCCACTTCAGAAAGATTACGAATGATAAGTTGCATATCGTTTTGATATTGGCTAACGATGCCCATGATACTCCCGATACCTGTTGGAGTTAGGGCAGCTGCAAACGAAGCATAGCCGCTAGTGCGAACAAGCAAAGTTTTGTTAAGAATACATGTGGTGATGGTGTGATTTTTGGCAGATTTATTGATGTCATCGGCAAACTTAACGCCTTTGCTTGCAGGAACGAATTCCACTCCCACAATCCTTACCAATTGTGATTGAACCGTATTGGTAGGGGCCGTATTGGCTTTAATTTGGTCAATAGTCATTTCTATAGGTTGCGGATTTAAGCCGCTGGCTAATTTCACCACATTACGGGTTAAATCCACCGAATCAAGCTGTATCAGGTTGTTGTAATGGTTTAAGATAACGCCTTTCAGGTTGATGCGGATGCTGTCGCCCACGTATAAACCGCCTGTCTCGGTTAATTTCACATGAAGCGCTCCGCTGTTATCCCGAACATAAACATCTTTGTATAAATTTCCGCTCGTTTCGTCGGCAATCACCACGCAATACAAATTGCTGTCTTGTGTGAACTTTATGGGCTTGGTGGGCACAAATTTGCTTTTAAGGGTAGCAATATTGATTTTACTGCCATCGGGGGCTTGTTGTAATGGAGGCAAGTCATACTTTTTCTTGCAATCGGTAAGGATCATTGCACTTATTGCAACTACTAACAGAGCAAGTGTTATATTTTTCATACGCATAATTTTAAAAATTAAAGTTTACAATTCCCATGTAGGTAAGCCCGGTCATGTAGAAATACCTGTTGGGAAATTTTTCCACGGCATTCACATCCCAGCGCAGCGATTCAAATCCGCTTGTAATTATATTCCGGTTGTTGAGTAAATTATTGATGCTGAAATTGAAAGAAAGATAATATTTGCGTTGTATGCGGAACGATTTTCCGGCATTGGCATTAATATAAAAATAGTTCGGAAGCTTTTCCTGCTTAAGGATGGGTTCATAACCCTGAGGTTCATTCAGATAATATTTTTGTACAGATTCATAAGTCCTCCTGTCGGGGTTTGGGTCGATATAAATGGAACCCACGTAGTTGAAATTCACTCCAGCGAACCAAAATTTCTTACCTGAGTAACGGTATCCCATTCCGGTTATGAGTTGAGGCATTCCGCCCACATAATAGTTTTTCCAATAGACCATTCTGTCAGTGAACAAGGTTGTGTTGTTATTGTCCTGTACGGCTGTTGCAAGTGGCCTGTTGGAGTAATAGAATTGCCCGTAACCGAAAGCAAGTTGAACCGAGTGTTTGATAAATAATTTTTGTTCAAGGCCGAATTCAACTCCGGTGTGAACCTGGTCAAGGCCTTTCAGGAAATAATTCACCATGTTATTGAATTCATCGCTCCAAAATGACCTCAACCAAAGTTGATTTTTAAAAGAAGTATAGTATCCGGTTAAGCGAAGTTTGGTATTGGGAGCTTTAAGGAGATAATTAATTTCTCCCGATAAAATTTCTTCATTTTTAATTCCCGGAAGGATATCGTTCCTGACGCGTTGTGAGAGGAAAATATTGTTCACTTCAGGCGCTCTTGTTCCGTAAAAACCATTCAATGTCACAAAATGCCTTCCGGTGATTTTGTAAACAGCACCGCCCTTCAAGGCATAGTTGAAGAAATTCAAAGTAGCAGATTTCCCCCCGCTGGTAGTTGGGAATTTCCCGTTCACCATTTTTCCGTCCCTCCAGACTTTTTGATTGGAAAGTTGAAGGCCAAAGTAAAAATCTGCTTTGTCGAGAGAAGCTTCCGCCATACCCCATGCTTCGGCCCTGTTGATGTTGATGTAGTAATTATATCCGAATTCTTCTCCCTGCTTAACCGTTTTGTAGGGGTTATTAATATCGTTGGCAGCAAAAGTTGGATCAACGGCAATGCCCTCGGCAAATTGATCCACATCCAGCCAAAAATCAGCACCCAGCAAATCTTCCACCACTTTGTACTTTCGATTACGATATACTTGTGCATTCACCCCGGCGCTGATGAACCACACATCATTGATTCTGGAGTTATACACACTGTTAATCCCTAACATTTTTAAATTTTCAACGCGGTTTTCCAGTATGTACCTGGCACGGGTTTGGGTGGTGTTGATACCTTGCCCGATTTGATCAGGAGTAGTGTATAAATTATTCATGTTCATTTGAATCATTTTGTCCCAGTTCAGTTGTTGAAACCCGTTGGTATTATTCACCCACATATCTTTATACATATTGCCTAATACTGTATCTCCCATCAAATAATAGTAGCTGGGAAAATTTCTATAAAAATCCGGGCGCGGGTTTGGGGCATCGTTCCAGTTTAATCCCGTCAGTCCTGATTTTCCGAAAATATAATAAATACTGCTGGTAAGCTTGGATGCAATCCCCATATTAAAATGATGAGTGAACATCAATACCGGCCGGTGGTTAGTAGATACATTTGAATTTCTGACTTTACCATTTTGGTATCCCCAAAGGGAATTGTAGTAATTGTTTCCGGTAAGTTGATATAATTCCCTTGTAGAGGCGGAATTCCTTCCCTGGCTTATGGGCGCGCCAAATCCTGTAAAACTGATCAGGTGTTTGTCATTGATTCTTTTGTCAACGGATGCATAATATGCTCCGGCATGAAAAAATGTACCGGGAATATACACTTCGTTTCCGTAGCGCATAGAACCGGAGAGGGTGATGGCCCAGCCGTTTTCAAGCATTCCGGTGGAGTGGGTAAGCATCAGGCGATGACGGAAAATGCGATTGGCGTTGGCATAAGAAAAACGTGTGTTTTTTTTGAAAGAAGATGCTTTACTTTCAATATTGGTGTAACCACCAACTCCTGAGAAGTTGAGGCGGCAGGGAATAATACCCACACGGCTTTCCACAAAGCGGGTAACATCATTTAATCCTCCCCAACTGCTCCATGAACTAAAACCGGTTTCTAAGTTGTTCATGTTTACTCCATTAACCATTACCATTTGGTTTTCGGCCATGTAACCCCGAATACGGTAACGTGCAGCGCTGAAATGAAAAGATGCCATTTGGTTGAATGCATCTCTGCTCGACATCAAAAGAGCCGATACATCCTGTTGTTCCAGGTCATTGTCTACATCACCCCCGGCTGTGCTGAAGATAGGGATGTTGAAATTTTGGTCGGTGGTGTCTTTTCCGGAGGCCTCGGGAATGGAGTCGTTTTGGGCCAAAGAAACCAAGAGCGTTCCAAAAACAATTATTAGTGAAACTAATCCTTTAAGTAACGTCATCTTGGCAAATGTAAAAATAATTTGGAACCTGCAAATTATTTTATGTTTAACTTTAAAAATCAATTTCAAATGACGGAAAAAGTCGAATTAAATATTGAAGGCATGGACTGCGCTTCTTGTGCCCAAACGGTAAAGAAGGCTATGGAGGATGCCGGTGCACAAAATGTTTGGGTGGATTTTGCAGGGGCCAGGGCAGCATGTGAATTGAATGATATAACTCGTTTGGATGAAGTTTTGCATAAAATCAGGAAAGCCGGCTATGGCGCCTCCCTGAAAAGACATAATGAAGAATTTCACTCCCATTCCACAAAAATCAGGATAATGTTGTGGTTGAATTTTCCATCATTCATTTTTATGATGCTTGGCATGCTGTTTCATTATCACGTTTTTCATTCCTTACCTGTTATTTTTTTGTTCACTGTGCCCTCTTTTATTACGGGCATAATGGCTTTCGTCCCGACGGCCATTGCTTCTTTGCGATACCGAAAACCCAATATGGATGTATTGGTATCAGTGGGATTTTTATCTTCCTTATCGGTATTTTATTTCGGTGGAATTTCAGAGTATTATTTTAACAAAGTTTCAGGCCTTGATCTTCATTTGTTTGCCGAAACGGGAGTATCGGTGGTGTTTTTTATTTTGCTGGGGAAATGGATTGAGAAAAAAAGTTTGGATGCCACTTTGGAAAAAGCCAAATTGTTGAAGCAAAGAGATTTACTGGATACGCACTATCGAAAATTACCGTACGAATCGTCAGACGATGTTAAACATGATGCGTTGTTTGTAAACGCTTCGGAAATTCGTAAGGATGATGTCCTTATCATTCCTGAAGGAAGTTTTATTCCTGCCGATTCCTGGATTGAAGAAGGCATGGCAGACGTAGATGAATCGGCTTTAACAGGCGAGCCCCTTCCTGTTCATAAAACGAAGGGCGATGAAGTGATGGCCGGCACGTTGGTGATATCGGGAAATTTAAAAATCAGAACCAAGGAAGGCATCCAAAAAAGTTTTATCGGCGAGTTGCAGAAACTGATGGAAGAAGCGCGCAAGGATAAACCAAAGATTCAGGATATAGGCGACAGGGTGGCTGCATGGTTTGTTCCCGCAGTGGTGGCAGTGGCTGTCATAACATTTTTAGGTTTTATGATTTTCGGAGCAGGATTTCAGGTTGCTTTATTGCGTTCGGTAACGGTGTTGGTTATATCATGCCCTTGTGCAGTCGGATTGGCTGCTCCCGTTGCCGTTGCGGTAGGTTTGGGAAGTGTGGCTTCAAAGCAGGTCTTGTTCAAAAAATCGGCGGCTTTTCAGGAATTAAAAAACTGCGATGCTTTTGTATTTGATAAAACCGGAACCCTTACCAGCGGAGAATTTGAAGTTGTATCCTGGAAAAACCTTTCCGATCTCTCAGACAGGGATATTCTGAAAATGGTTTTGGCAGTTCAAACCTATTCCAATCATCCTATTGCCGTGTCCATGACGGAATGGCTGAAAAAACAAGGCATCACCCCGGCAATGATTGTCAATGTGAGAGAAGAAAAAGGCAGGGGCATTTATTTTGAACGTTATGAAGAACCGGGCAAAAAATTTTTTATCGGAAAGACAAACGATCAGGCCTTAGAAAACCGGCTGTTGAAGGTGATTTTAGAAAGCAACGAAAAAGTGTTTGCGGAATTTTATCTGGATGATATGATCAGAGACGAAGCCAAAGAACTGATAACTTTCCTGAATATGAAAAAGAAACGTATTTACCTATTGAGCGGGGACCGAAAAAATCGTTGTCTGGCTTTGGCTGAGCATCTTGGAATTCCTAAAGAAAATGTTTTTTATGAAAAAACGCCTCAGGCAAAGTTGGAAGTTCTAAAATCCATGGGTTCAACCAATAAAATATGCATGGTGGGCGATGGAGTGAATGATGCACCGGCAATGAATCTGGCAAGTGTTTCAATATCATTACACAAAGGAATGAAAATCACTTCCGATTCGGCGGACATTCTTGTTTATGACCTGAAGCAACCCTTGAAAAAATTGATGGAAGCATTTAAGTTTTCTGAAAATCTGGTGAATGTTATTTATCAGAATTATGCCTGGGCCTTAGCCTACAATCTTATAGCCATTCCCCTGGCCCTGAGCGGCAGCATATCACCAGTTTGGGCAGCCGTTAGCATGGCAATTTCGGATTTGGTTGTGGTGGGGAATTCATTAAGGTTAAGGAAATAAAATTTTAATAAAATACCCAGCTTATTATTTGCTGGGTATTTATGTTAATTTTTTAGGTTATTGAATTACTGTTGCCCTTCGGGTTTGGGCTTAACCTCGCCTTTTATTTTCAGTTTTTTGCTGCTGTATTTAGCGTTGGAGGTAACAGTGATATTTTTTTCAAATCGCCCTACTCTTTTAGTGTCGTATTTAATTTTAATTACGCCGCTTTTGCCTGGAAGGATAGGTTCCTGCGGCCATCCGGGTTTGCCATCGATGGTAGTGGTGGTGCAGCCGCATTCGGCAGTCACTCCGGTAATGGTTAAGGGAGTTTTTCCGGTGTTTGTAAACTTAAATTCCCTGATTCCGTTGGAATCGTATTCCACCACTCCGTAATCAATCACTTCGGTTTCGAATTTGATGTCGGGAGCATTTGGATCTAAGTTTGGCACCACAGATTCCTGTGCGCTAACCTTGCTCAAGGTTACAAACAACAGAAAAGCAATGGCAAACAAAATTTGTTTCATTTCTTGAAAAATTAATGGTTTATCCTTTCTTTTCTGTAGGAGCATCTTTAGAAGTTGGATTTTGAGGGAATGCCTCTTCAACTGGTTTAGCTTTCACATTACCTTTAATTGTTAATGTAATAACACCATTTTTGGCATTTGAGTTAACGGTTACGGTTTTATAAATTCCGCCAACGCGGTTGGTATCGTATTTTACTTTAATCTTAGCGCTTTTACCGGGAAGTATGGGTTCGGTGGGACATTGCGGAACCGTACAACCGCAACTTCCCATACAGTTGTTAATAATAAGCGGTTCCTTACCCACATTGGTTACCGTAAATTCACATTCACCATTGTCACCTTGCATAATTTCGCCGTAATCGTGTTCCAATTTATCCATTTTAATTTCGGCCTGCGAAGTGGATGCAGCATTTTTTGAAGCGGCATCCTGAGCATTCAGGAATAATACGGATGCTCCGAACATTAAAAGAGTAAAGGCGATCCTTTTCATAGCTTTTGAAATTTTTGTTTGTTGTAAAAATATCAATTTTTATGCCTTTCGGTTAACTTCAACCTTTAAAGGTTTATTAATTTTGCGAAATTTAACAGAATAACAAGATGCAAAAAGTAACACAAAATAAAAATGATTTTTCATTAAGCACCATAGAAGAAAAATGGTATTCTTACTGGCTTGAGCACAAATATTTTGAATCTAAGCCGGATAGCCGCCCGCCCTATACCATAGTAATTCCCCCGCCTAATGTAACCGGCATACTGCACATGGGCCACATGTTGAATAATACCATTCAGGATGTATTTATCCGCAGGGCCCGTAAGATGGGTTATAATGCCTGCTGGGTGCCCGGTACCGATCATGCCAGTATTGCCACTGAAGCTAAAGTGGTGCAAATGTTGAAAACCAAAGGAATTGATAAAAAATCCCTTTCAAGGGATGAGTTTCTGAAGCATGCATGGGCATGGAAGGAAAAATACGGAGGCATCATCCTTGAACAACTGAAAAAACTCGGTGCCTCGTGCGATTGGAGCAGAACCAAATTTACCATGGACCCGGAAATGTCGGATGCCGTTCTGGATGCTTTCATACATCTTTACAACAAGGGATATATCTACCGCGGTACACGTATGGTGAATTGGGATCCTGTAGGTAAAACAGCTTTAAGTGATGAAGAAGTTATTTACAAAGAAACCGATAGCCAGTTGGTTTATATTAATTATCCATTGGAAGACAATTCCGGTCATATTACCATTGCCACCACCCGGCCCGAAACCATCATGGCCGACACTGCCGTTTGCGTGCATCCCGACGATGAACGTTACAAATCCCTGATAGGAAAAAAATGCCTCATACCACTCATTAATAAAGCCATTCCCATAATTGCCGATACTTATATCGACATGGAGTTTGGAACAGGTGCATTAAAAGTAACGCCGGCTCATGATATCAACGACTATGAAATCGGTATCCGGCACGGATTGCCTGTGGTGGATGGCCTTACCGATGACGGAAAAATCAGCGCCGATGCCCGGATATATGTGGGAATGGACCGCTTCGAATGCCGGAAGCAAATCATCCGCGACCTGAAAGAAAAAGGGTATTGCACGAAAATTGAAACAATCAGGAATAAAGTTGGCCATAGCGAGCGCACGGATGCCGTGGTGGAGCCCCGCATCAGCATGCAATGGTTTGTTAAAATGAAAGAACTCTGTAAGCCCGCGCTCGAAAATGTTTTGAACGGAAATATTGAACTGGTTCCTTCCAAATTCATCAATACCTACAGGCACTGGATGGAAAACGTGAAGGACTGGTGCATCAGCCGCCAGCTTTGGTGGGGGCAGCGCATTCCCGCATGGTACGATGAAAAAGGCAATGTAGCGGTATGTAAAACCAAAGAAGAAGCACTGGAAATTTTCAAAAGCAAATACGGGGAAGTTGATCCATCAAAAGTTGTACAGGACGAAGATGTGCTGGATACCTGGTTTTCTTCCTGGCTGTGGCCGCTTACGGTATTCGATGCCGATATCATCAGAAAAGGAAAGGGTAGGGGCAATAAGGATTTAAGCTACTATTATCCTACTCAAACTCTCGTCACGGCACCGGAGATTTTGTTTTTTTGGGTGGCAAGGATGATTATTGCCGGATATGAATTTTACGGTGAAAAGCCCTTTTCAAAAGTTTATCTGACGGGAACCGTACGCGACAAGCTGGGCAGGAAAATGAGTAAAAGCCTGGGCAACAGCCCCGACCCGATCGAACTGATGAAGCAATATGGTGCCGACGGCGTTCGTATGGGGATGTTGTTGTGCTCGCCTGCAGGAAATGATTTATTGTTCGATGAATCGTATTGTGAACAAGGCCGGAATTTTATCAATAAAATCAGAAATGCGTGGAAACTGGTGCAAATGTGGGAGGTGTCGGACACTGAACCCACGGATGCGCAGATAGTTTGTATGGAATGGTTTGAAGAAAAGTTTAATCAGGCATTAAAAGAGATCGATCGTTTGTTCGATGAATTTCGGTTGAATGAAACACTGATGGCTATTTATAAGTTGATTTGGGATGATTTTTGTTCATGGTATCTGGAGGGAATTAAGCCCGAGTTTAAAGACGGCAAAGCACTCCCGATTTCCAAAAAAGTGCTGGAGAATACATTGAAATATTTTGAAAATTGCTTACAGGTTTTGCATCCCTTCATGCCTTTTATTACCGAAGAAATTCATCAGCAAATTCGGACACGTAAACCCGGGGAAGCATGTATAGTTTTCCCGTGGCCCCGGCCGAAAACCGAATCCCGTGACGGAATAATTCAAAAGTTTGAATTGACTAAAGAACTGATTGCGGGCCTGCGACAGGAAAAAGCAAAACTCAAACTCAAACCACGGGACATGGTGAATTATGCAATTCCTGAGAATGCCGTAGATAAGTTTTATTTTTCCCTGGTTGAAAAACTGGCTCAGGCGTTTTTAATGGAACATCAGGGAATGAAGAGATCGCAGCGTTTTCTTTGCACCACGGTTCCCGTGGATGTTGAAATTCCGGAAGGTGCCGGTAAGGATGCGGCAGAAATGAAAGAAAACATCCTGAAGGAGTTAAAATATTACGAAGGATTTCTGGAAAGTGTCAGAAAAAAGCTTTCCAACGAAAAATTTCTTCAAAACGCCAAAAAGGAACTGGTGGAGAATGAAAGAAAAAAGGAAGCGGATGCATTAGAAAAAATAAAAATTTTAAAAGAGCAACTGGAAAAATGCTGAAGGTGAATTTTAATTATCCGTCACCATCCAACAGGTTCCCCAATCCGCCTAAAATACTGCCTTCTTCTTTTCGGCTGCCCTGAGCGAAATTCAGAATTCTGTCGGCAAGTCGGCTGATGGGGAGGGATTGCAGCCACACATCGCCCGGTCCGCGTAAAGTAGCAAAGAACAAACCCTCTCCTCCGAATAAGGTGTTTTTAATTCCTCCCACAAACTGTATATCATAATTTACGGAAGCAGTAAAACCTACAATGCATCCGGTGTCCACCTTCACCAGTTCGCCCGGCTGAAGCGAGCGATGCATAACATATCCGCCGGAGTGGAGGAAACACATTCCGTCGCCTTCCAGTTTTTGCATGATGAACCCTTCTCCGCCGAATAATCCGGTGCCAAGTTTTTTTTGAAATTCAATGCCGATGCTTACGCCTTTGGCGGCACAAAGAAAACTGTCTTTCTGGCAAATGATTTTTTCGTTGTATTGCATCAGATTAATGGGAATGATTTTTCCCGTATAGGGAGAAGCAAAAGTAACTTTCCTCCTGTCGTTTGAAACATTGGTAAAGGCCGTGATAAAAAGGTTTTCTCCCGTAATAATTCTTTTACCGGCATTCCAGATCTTCCCAAAAAATCCTTTTTCCTCCGAACCGTCACCGAATATGGTTTGCATTTTAATGCCGTCGTCCATCATCATGAAAGATCCCGGTTCTGCCACCACGGTCTCATTCGGATCTAATATAACCTCCACACACTGGAGCTCTTCTCCGTAAATTTTAAAATCTATTTCGTGGTTTTTCATTGCTATATTCTTTCTATGGGTTCAAATTTAACGGATTTTACCAATTAACGGAATTCAAAGATGATATCATATACTTTTAAAATAACATTTACAAGAAAAACATTTTAATGTATAAAACTTACAAATTCACATTCAAAATTGTTCCGGGAATAAGTTTTTCGTCGAACCTGATGAAATGGCAATGAACATCAACCGTTCTGTCGGCATTGATTTTTTTATTGATGGTGATAATTTCACACTCAAAAAGTTTTTTTTCATCGTAAGGACTAAAACATGAAATTTTTTTACCGATATAGATTCTATCAAGGATATTTTCAGGTACCATAATCAACAGGTGAATGTCGGAAGGGTTGACTAATTCAAGAATAACTTCTCCGGGGTTTATAAATTTTCCCGTGGTGCCAAAAACTTTAGTTACAAAGCCGTCGAAAGGTGCAGGAATGCGGATTTCAGGCGAAATCGACGAGGGCTCCAAAGATTCGGGTTGGATATGTAGTAACTGAAGTTTTTTGTATAATAAATGATATTCGATCTTTTTTAATCGATATTCGTTTTCCGTAATTTCAAATTCCTTTTCACTTATGGCTTTATTGGTAAATAATTCTTTTTGACGTTGATAATTCTTTTGAGTTAATTCAAATAAGGATTTTGTTTTAAGAAAATCCGACTGAAGCTGGGCATATTCCTGATTTTCCATAAATAATAAAATTTCTCCTTTTTTGAATTTCATTCCCGGCAACAAATGAGTATGTTTAAGTATGCCGCCGACAGGAACACTTACCTGATAAATATTTTGCGGAGGAACTTCCACATAACCTTTAATTACATAAGGCGAGTCGGGAAAAATAATGGTTCCCTTCATATCTTTGTCGGCAGGAACGGTGTCGCTTTCTGAATTTTCAATAATTTCTGCCTTGGTGGATTTTTCCACATTCAAGGGTGTCCTATTTTCCTTACAACTAAATATCAGGAATAGGGCTAAAATTAAATTACAATAAGATTTCATATTACAGGTATTTTTTCATTAGGTTTATATTAAGTTCATTATATTTTTGAACGGTTTCAAAATAGGAATTATAAATTCGTAAAATTTCATTAATCAGGATAAAGTAATCGGTTATATTAATATTGCCCGAATCAAACTGAAGTTTTGCATTGTTGATTGATTTGAGTGCGTCGGGTATCCAATTTGTATGGTAATCCATCAGTTTTCTTTTGTAATAATCAATTTCATTTTTAATTTGATTTATTTCCATGATAAAATATTGATCATCGAATGCTTTTTTCCATTCCAATGATTTCAAGGTTAATTTTTCAGAACGGATTTTATTAATAATGCTTTGGTATGCTATGGGAAGGGAAATGTTAATCTTAAAGTAATGAAAACGTAACGCAGCATCGTAAAATACATTGTCGGATCCGTAGCCACTGAGGGATTGTATGGTATAACCAATTGAAAAATCAGGCATAAGATTACTTCTGGAAAGATGTATTTTGCTTTGCTGTTCTTTAAGTATTAATTCATTTCTTTTTGAAATTATCGGAGCATTCGAATGATTGAGGTAATCAAAAATTAAAGTATCGTTGATTATCATATCTGAATTTTGAATTCCGGTTAATTCCTGCAGCAGCTTTTTTGAATTTGATATGCTGATTTCCAATTGTGAGATGGTATGGGCAATATCAAAAGCATTAAAACTTAATGCATTTTTCTGAATCAGGTTTATTCCCCCTTTTTCAAATTTTTTTAAAGATGCATACGTTATTTTTTCTGCTAATTGTTTGATTTCATTAAAGACGTATAATTTTCTTTGTTGGACCAGCAAATAAAAGTAAGTATGTATTAACATTGCTTTTAATTCTTTTTTTTCAGTTTGAATGTTTAATTGAATTAAATTTTTTTTGTTTTCTGCCAAGGTTTTTTCGACAGAATATGTGTAGAGGTTTGGAAATTTGCAGGAAATACCGATGGACCGGTCAATGTAGGCACTGTTGAAATTTCCGTATTGATAGTCGAACCCTATAGGGGAAAGTAATGCAATTTGCTTTGACGTTAACTGATTTGCATTTTCAAAGCCGTAAAGCGATTTCATATAGGAATTATTTTTGTTCATGGAGTCGAGGCATGCAGACCAGCTTAACCCTGTTTGGGAAATACCCTGTTGACAAATAAAAAACAATATGAATATGAAACAGGGTAAAGCTGAAAATTTCAGACGATTGTTTTTATTTTGAATAAACAGATAAAGGGACGGAATCACAAATAACGTCAGAATTGTTGAGGTTATAAGTCCTCCGATTACTACGGTAGCCAATGGCCGTTGGATGTTGGCGCCCACTCCCGTATTAAAAAACATTGGTAAAAAGCCCAATGCCGCTACCAGTGAAGTGGTTATTACCGGCCTGAACCGGTTTTTAATCCCACGAATCACGGTAAATATTTTCCGGTGATCGGAGTTGTTTATTGTTTTAAATTCATGAATAAGAACCACGCCATTCAATACCGCTACTCCGAAAAGTGCAATAAAACCGACCCCGGCACTAATGCTGAAGCTGATATCCCGAAAATATAAAAACAGAATTCCTCCGCAAACGGATAAGGGTATGCAGATTAGGATCAGGGCAGCATCTTTGAAGTTTTTGAATGCAATATAAAGCAATAAAAAAATAATAACCATGACTATCGGCACGGTGACCATCAGTTGTTTTTTTGCCGATAAAAGGTTTTCATACGTGCCTCCAAATTTTATATAATATCCCCGGGGCAGTTTTAATTCCCTATCAATATTTTTCCGAATTTCATCAATGACGCTTTCTATATCACTTCCTCTTATGTTAAAACCTACTATTTTTCTTTTGGTTCCGTTTTCGTGTTGAATTTGACCGGGACTCCTGTTGATGCTAACATCGGCAATTTGGTGGAGATATACCGGTTGATTATTTTCATTCATAACAATAAAATTTAAAATGTTATTGAGATTATGAACGTTTCCATCTGTTCTTAAATAAATATCAAAATTTCTTTCATTTTCATAAATTTTACCTGCATAAATACCTGAATTTAATGCCAAAATCAATGGATAAAGATTTTCAAAATGAATGTTATGGATGTTCATTTTGTCGAATCGCCATCGGATGTTGATTTCCGGTTGTCCGAAATTTTCTTCTGCATAAATTCCTTCCGTTTTATTATGTTTTTCAATTATTTTTTTTATACCATCGGAAATTTTGTTAAGCGTATCGTAATTCTCGCCGAAAATTTTACAAACCACTTCTTGCTTTGAACCTGCCAGCAGTTCATTGAAGCGCATTTGAACCGGGTATTGAATGCCAAATTCTGCATCTTTTAGGCCATTTAGTGTGGCGCTCATTTTTTCGGAAAGTTCATTGAATGAATGAGCTTTTTTCCATTGTTCTATTGGTTTTAATTTTACAATTAAATCAGCTCCATAAAGCGGCATGGGATCGGTAGGTATTTCACTGTTCCCTATCTTACTGATTACCATTTCCACTTCATCTTTAAAATGTTTGGCCAACACCACCGATGCCTCCTTGCATTTTGAAATGGTTTTTTCCAGAGAAGTTCCCGGATCAAGGCGTGTTTCTATAGCGAAATCTCCTTCTTCAAGTTCCGGTATAAATTCCCCTCCCAGTTTTGTGAATAACCAAATGCAAAAGATCACTAATGCAATAATTAATGTAAAACATAACTTTATGTTTTTTATGAACAGTAAAAAAATTTTGATATAGTATAATCTTAATGTTTCGATTAGATTTTCAGAAAACGTTTGAATTTTTGTCTTTTTCGGAAAATTCAATAGATACATTATGGCCGGAATGTATGTTATGCTTAAAATAAAGGATGAGACAAGGGCAAAGATTACCGTAAGGGCCATCGGCAGGAACATTTTGCCTTCAATGCCGGAAAACAGCAAAACGGGCACATATACGGTGATGATGATAAGTTGGCCAAAAAAAGAAATATTCATCATCTCAGATGTGGATTTTAGAATGATGGACTTTTTTTCTTTATCTCTGGGATTTTTGAGTTTTAATTGATAAATTCTATGTACAATGTTTTCTGCCACAATTACGGCACCGTCCACAATTAATCCAAAGTCCAATGCCCCCAAGCTCATTAAATTACCTGATATTCTGAATAGATTCATTAAGCTAAAGGTGTTTAACATGGAAACAGGAATAACCGAAGCCACCAAAAAACCGTATTTCAAACTGCCGAATAATAATATTAATACCATTATAACTACCGCCGCACCTTCCAATAAATTTTTCTTAACGGTTGATATGGTGGAATTAACCATTTTGGTTCTATCAAGAAAAGGAACAATTTTTAATCCTTCGGGGAGTGTTTTCTGAATTTCATTTATTTTATTTTTGATATTTTGAACTACCTTTCTGCTGTTTTCTCCTTTCAACATTAAAACAATTCCCCCTACACATTCTTTTGTTTGTTTTCCTCCTTCTGAAGTATATACCATTGCTCCGTAACGGATACCGCCACTAATGCCGATTTCTGCAATCTGGCCGAGCCTATATGAAACATTGCCTTCGGATTTGATGACTATGTTTTTCAAATCGTCTGCGTTTTTATATCTGCCGTCTGCTCTTAAGGTATATGCCTTTTGATCTTTTTCAATATAAGCACTTCCGGCAATTTTGTTATTTTTATTCAAGGCATCCAAAACATCGCCAATTCCGATTTGTAAGGAATTCAGCAGGCTCAGATTTAGTTTGATTTCAAATTGTTTGATGTAACCTCCAAAACTGCTTACATCAGCCACCCCTTCAGTCCCCAATATTTGGCGGCGTACTACCCAATCCTGAATTTCCCGAAGCTGAATTAACGAATATTTTTCTTCATATCCTTGTTGAGGCATAAGGATATATTGATAGATTTCTCCAAGGCCTGTTGAAATCGGGCCTGCATACGGGTTTAATCCTTCGGGCAGTTCATTCATGGTCATGTTGATTTTTTCGTTAATTTGTTGACGTGCAAGGTAGATATCCGTGTGTTCGGGAAATACAACCGTAATAACGGATAATCCGTTACGTGCAATACTTCTTAATTCTTTAATGCCCGGAATGGTTCTTAAGTTTTGTTCCAAAGGAAGATTCACCTGTAATTCCATTTCCAATGCCGACAAAGAAGGAGAAGTGGTAATAACCTGAACCTGATTGTTGGTTATATCGGGAACGGCATCAAGAGGTAGAATACTAAGGTTGTATATACCGATTACCGATAAGATAATCGTAATAGTAATTATGTAATACCTTTTGTTCAATGAGAACAAAATGATTTTGTCCATCATGGTAATTTGATTTTATGGTGTTGTAAAAAATGAAAAATGAAAAGAATTAGTTCAAATTAAAAAAAACGCGGAGGATTCCAGATATTGCTTGTCAAATTAAAAAAGTAATTAAACCCTTCAATTACAATATATTTATGTATTTCAGGTGCAAGATGATATTTATAAAAACAAGTTGGAAGCGAATAATGAATTTTAACGGAAAGAAGGCAACATTCATTGTCATGCTTGAGCGGAAGGTGATGATGCTCTTCATTTGATTTTTCATGAATGGGATTATTGTAATGCAAGCTTAAAAAATCAATAAAATCCAAATTATTCTTTTCCAAATGTTCATAGTAATGATCTATTAAAAAAGGAATTTTTGAAAATTCTTCGGGATTTAAGAGAATGATACTGAGGATGATGACATATAACCTGAATACCAGCTTCACAAAGGCAAAGGTAAGAATTTAAATGTATTGATGATTCTATTTCTTGTTTTTTCCTTTACCTTTTCCGGGGTTTCCGTTTTCTTTATGAGGTTTTGATTTTTTCTTATCCTTGTTTTTTTTGGCACTTTCTTTTAACTTATGAAACTCGGCCGATCCCGGCTTTATTCCCAATTCTTTTGCAATTTCACCCCATCCTTTATTTTTTTTATTTTCAAATACAGTGGCTATTTCATTAATGGGCTTACCGGTAAGATTTCCTAATTCCAGGGTCATAAATACATCGGAGGGCTCCATGTTGAATTTTATATATAGTTGATCCAGATCCTTTTCTTTAACATTGTAAGTCACGGATAAATCATGATTAAACAATTTTAAGTCAGCTTTTGCCCGGATGTTCATTTCATTTAAATCAACATCCAGGTCAGAATCACCGGTTTTTAACTTTATGCTTGCTGAAACCTGGGCAATCGATGAAATTATAAATGCAACAAGGAATAAAAACGAGCATGTAATTTTTTTCATATTTTTTTGAATAAAATTATACAAATTTCTCAATATATTAGATGCTGAATTCAACAAATAAGTGCAATTTTTTAACTATATACAAAATAAGTTAGTTTAATATTTTTAATTGGTTTTTTCTTCCAACAGAAATTTCACTTCAAATTCTTTAAAGTATGCAGAAATCGTTTTATCTATTTTCAAAATTGCCGAGGTGTGTTGTTTATCAAACCAAACATATGTTATTTGGGTGGATTTAGAGGGAAAATTGGCATATTGTACCGGAGCATCAAGATTGATGATAGTAATTTTTATCCTCACCACATCATGGAAGGTTCCGTTAGGAAGCACTAAAGTTCCCTGTCCGTCGGCCACTATGGTGATGGTTCCAGATCCAATCATTTTCATTTGATTGACTTCAAATTCTTTTTTGAAAGTATCGGTCAGCGAATCGCCAAATTTAACAGGACGTTGCATGAAAAGCATAGGATCGGTGTATTTTATTTTCAATTTAGCCGCAGGATTAACAAAGCCATACAGGTAATTCTGATTATCTTTTTTATTGAAAATAACCCATTCGTTTTCCTGATGTTTTTCTGCCAAGTTGGCCATGGGAAATTCCTTGTGAAACGGAGTTTTTTTTAATGAAACAATTTCTTCCTGATAAATTTTGTTTTCTTTCTTTTTTAACCCTAAAAAATCCCAAAGCACACCGCTGCCTTTTGGCCCGACATTTAAATTACTGTCGGCTTCACATTCCTGAAAGACAAGTAGTGTGTTTTCACGAAAATCTTCGGGCTTTTCCCAAATGTTTTGGGATTGATTCAGATTGATGACCAATGTCAAAGACAAATAAAGGATTTGTTTTTTCATATTTTTTTATTTAAATGGTTTATAACTTTTTAAATGCTCGAAATGCCTGCGAAATGCTTCCAGGCCCTTTTTTGTAATCCTACATGTAGTGAGCGGATAATTGTTTTTGAAAGTTTTTTCAATATCAATATAACCCGCATCTTTCAGTTTTTGCAACTGAGCACTGAGGTTTCCGGCGGTACATTTCAGTTCTTCACGCAAATAATTGAATTCCGCTTCCTTGAGTGAAACCAATAATGACATCACTCCTAAACGAATTTGATTCAATAAAAGCGGATCCAAATCCTTCAACATAATCAGGCGGATTGATTTTTTAATTTATGCTTAAGAAGATATCCCGGAACTATATAAACACATATCATCGCTAATGCCAATAATATCTGTTTTTCAGGAAATGATATGTAAATGCTAATCGCAGAAAGGATAAAGCCCGCAATGCCGGCTATAATCATGTGGCGGAATTGAATGATAAATCCCGTACAAAATGTTCCCCACGACATGGCTGCAATAAGAAGAAAATAACCCGTTTCCATACCAAACTTAATGCTGATGAAAAAGCATAACACCAACATTATCAGAAATCCTACCCAAATCCCGATAACGTAGTTGTCGATATACGATTTGGCTTCTGCCGATTTATTACCTTGCTTATAACCGATTATACCCGATAAGATCCCTCCCAAAGGCATCAACCACCAAACGGAGTGGGCTATGTCATTCAATCCCAATGCAATGAATGCATAATTCAACATGCAGGCTAAAAATACCAGCCATCCCCATAAAATAAAATAAACGGAGATGTCGGCAAAACGATTACGGGCGCGTTGAATGGTTTGCTCGATGATTTGCAAACTTTCCTGTGGACTGAGATTTACTTCGTTTTCCATAGTGTTTTAAATTTATTGTAAATATAAAGTAGTTTAAAATATAAACCAAATTTTTTTTGAAAAAAATTTCTTAAATGATTGTTTTTCAGCAAATTAAATTTTACCTGGCAAATCAGATTGAACAATTTGCTCCAAAAAAACCTTATTTTTAACCCCCATGAACATCGAATTCAACCGAAATGAAGATCAGATGAAATTGCTGATTTCCCAGATGCAACAACGGCTTAATAAGATATATGAAGGCGGAGGCAAGGCCCGCATTCAGAAATTACATGAACAGGGGAAGATGACGGCACGTGAACGCGTGGATTATCTTTTGGATAAAGACAGCCCGCGCCTGGAAATCGGGGCTTTTGCGGGTTATGAGATGTATGAGGAACATGGCGGTTGCCCGGCCGGAGGTGTTATTGTGATGCTGGGTTACATTCACGGACGGTTATGTATTGTGGTGGCCAACGATGCCACGGTGAAAGCCGGGGCATGGTTCCCCATCACCGGAAAGAAAAACCTGAGGGCGCAGGAAATTGCCATGGAAAACCGTATTCCCATTATTTATCTGGTGGACAGCGCCGGAGTGTATCTTCCCATGCAGGATGAAATTTTTCCCGATAAGGAACACTTTGGGCGAATATTCCGCAATAATGCCATCATGAGCAGTTTGGGTATTCCGCAAATTGCAGCCGTGATGGGCAGTTGTGTGGCCGGCGGCGCTTATCTTCCGATCATGAGCGACGAAGCCATGATTGTGGACAAAACCGGAACCATTTTTCTTGCGGGAAGCTACCTGGTGAAGGCCGCCATAGGCGAAAACATTGATAACGAGACGCTGGGTGGAGCCACCACGCATTGTGAAATCAGCGGCGTTACGGATTATAAGTGCAAAGACGATAAAGATTGCCTTAACCGAATCAGAAATATTATTTCCAAGCTCGGTAAGCCCGATTATGCCGGCTTTGATCGTATTGAACCTGCCCCGCCTGCGCTGAAAGAAGAAGAAATATTAGGTATAATCCCCGATGCACGCGACAAGCAATTCGATATGTATGAGGTAATTAAGCGCCTGGTGGATAAAAGTGAATTTGAGGAATACAAAGAACTCTATGGAAAGTCCATCATCTGTGCTTATGCCCGCATTGACGGTTGGGCGGTGGGCATTGTAGCCAATCAGCGCAAAGTGGTGAAATCGAAAAAAGGCGAAATGCAATTCGGAGGAGTAATATATAGCGACAGTGCCGATAAGGCCGCACGCTTTATTATGAATTGTAACCAGAAAAAAATCCCGCTTGTGTTTTTGCAGGACGCCACCGGATTCATGGTGGGCAGCCGCAGCGAGCATGGGGGCATCATCAAGGACGGAGCCAAAATGGTGAATGCCCAAAGCAATTCCGTGGTGCCCAAATTCACTGTCATCATCGGGAATTCTTATGGGGCTGCCAATTATGCCATGTGCGGTAAGGCCTATGATCCGCGCTTGATTGTGGGTTGGCCTACGGCACAGGTGGCCGTGATGGGGGGCGCTCAGGCAGCTAATACCTTGCTTCAGATTGAAATTTCAAACCGTAAAGCGAAAGGGGAAGAAATTACGCCCGAACAGGAAAAAGAACTATTCAATAAAATCAAATCCCGTTACGACAAGCAAACCACTCCCTATTATGCCGCTGCCCGACTTTGGCTGGATGCCATTATCCATCCGCTGGAAACCCGCCGATGGATCAGCATGGGCATAGAAATGGCCAACCATGCACCCATTACCAGAAAATTTAACGTGGGTGTAATTCAAACCTGATCACTTCAGGCGCATATATTTTTTCCATCGTTCAATGCATTCCTGCATATCATGGGGCAGGGGGCACTCCACGTATATTTCTTTCTTTGTTTTCGGATGGGGAAATTTCATGCTGAATGAATGCAAGGCCTGGCGCGGGCATATATCAAAGGTATTTTGAACGAATGCTTTATAGGATGAGGTGTTGAATCCCCTCCTGACGATCCTTCCTCCGTATTCTTCGTCGGAAAAAAGCGGATGTCCGATGTGTGAAAAGTGGGCACGGATTTGGTGCGTACGCCCGGTTTCGAGCCGGCATTCTACCAGAGATATAAATCCCAAATCTTCCATTACTTTATAATGCGTTACGGCAGGCTTGCCGATGTTCGAATCGGGTGTAAATACAGCCATTATTTTACGGTCTTTCGGGTGGCGGCCGATATTGCCCGTTATGGTGCCTTCAGGAGGAGACGGAATGCCCCAACACAAAGCCTGGTATTTTCTTTCGATGGTTTTATTCATAAAATACTCTGAAAGCTTCATCATACTGAAGTCCGTTTTGGCAATCAAAATTAGCCCGCTGGTATTTTTGTCTATCCGATGTACCAGCCCCACACGATCATAGGTTTGGTTTTCGGTAAGTTTGGCTTTGCTTTTAGGCAGCGATTGCCCGAAGTGCCACATCAGGGCATTCACCAGGGTACCGTCGTAACTCCCGGCCGCCGGGTGTACTACCATGCCTGCAGGTTTGTTGATGATGATGAATTCTTCATCTTCCAAAACTATATCCAACGGGATGTTTTGGGGTACGGCTTCAATATGTTGGGGCGGAGTGTGTAACACCACACTGATGGCATCGCCCGGCTTAACCGGGTAATTTTGTTTGACGCTTCTGCCGTTCACCAGCACGCAACCTGCTTCACATGCGGCCTGAATTCGGGAACGCGATTGCCCAGAAATTTTATGTTGCAGAAATTTATCAATACGAAGCGGTTCCTGGCCGGGGTCAACCACGAAATGATAATGTTCGTAGAAATCTCTTTCTTCGTTTTCAATGCCGGGCTGCATGCAGGTTCAGCGTTCTATCAGTAATTTGCCACGAAGGGAGTGTTGATCGTTTGAACATTCATAAAAATAAATTCCTGAAGAAAGTTCAGAAAGATCCACGCGGGCCGGCATAGCATTGAAACTTTTTTCAAGAACTGTATTTCCGAGGGCATCCCTCAGCGTGAAATGAAGTACATGAGCGGCATCATCCGATGAAATTATACAATAATGATGGGCCGGATTGGGAAAAATTTTCCACTTTGGAGTACTATTTTCATATTCCTTGATGGTTTGAACAGCTGGTTTTTTTCCGAAAACGGGGCGCATCATCAGCGATCCTTTCATCGAGGAGGCCGTCCAGCCGTTGCCCGAGTCGTAAAACAATTTGCCGGGGAACCAATAATTTCTGTCAAAGCCCACAGTGATGCCCGCTGCCACGAATTGCTGGTAACCGATGAAATAATCACCCGGATTTAAAATCAGAGGGGAGGCCAGTTCATATTCCGCAAACAAGTCGTGTCCCCCTTTTACGTATTGGACGTTTTTAAGCGAGTCGTTGTAAATTCGGGTGCCGGGAATTCCGTTTTGGTAAGTATAAACTTGAATTCGAAAAGTATAGGATTGATTTAACGAGATATTGCCGGCAGGATCAAAATGGATTCTTACTGCCCTGAGGGTATCTTTCTTATTCAGGTGATAATAATATACGGCTTTGCCGCCCGTGCCCATCACGTAGTAACCGTTTTCGCAAGTGCCGTCGTCGTAGGCAAAATAGTTTTTGAATTCCTGAAACATGATTAACGTATCGTTTGATGTCCTGAGGTCGCCTGCCAGGGAATTCATAAAATGCTTGAGGGTGAAGGTGGCGCTGTCGGAAAGGGCAGGGAAGGTGTAGGAAAGGGAAGGATAGGAATGAACGGTGTTGGATTGCCATCCGCCCGTCCAGAAAGGTTGAAGGTTCGAGGCGCCGTAGTTCATGGAGTGCAAGGTGGCATTATTGGGGCCCAGGATTTGCATCTGATAGGTGGTGTTAACGAGGTTGATGCCGTTATAG